>CAZITF010000323.1:0-3424 GCA_964542095.1 uncultured Rhodobacterales bacterium | reverse complement strand
TGACCGTGTCCTATTTCGAATGGGTCAAGAACCTCAGCCATATCCGCTTTGGCCGGATGCAACGCCGCCAGGAGGAATCGCGCCACCAGCTGATCATCGACGAGTTGGAGCGCCTGAGTGCCGACAGCGGCATCGGCTGGCAACTGAGCCCGGATTTCAAGACCAAGTACCTGCGCGGTGCGGGCGAGTTGGAACTGGTGCGTTCGGGTCTGGACGACACGATGCGCGCCGCCTACCAGTCGATGGCCTCGGTCTGGCATGAACGCGATAACGTCGACGACCTGCGGACCGCCGCCTATCTGGTGGCAATCGAAAAGGTTGCCCAAAGCTACCGCGCCAAGGGGCTTTAGGCAGGCCAATTCCGGGCCACAGAGGGGGCGGCCCGGGGCGATCCGCCGACGCCTGACGCGGCATGGTCGCGGGGAAATACCCGTGTCGCCACCAAGGTCAAAATTCTATCCGCTGCGCCATTCTGGGCGCATTCTTAACATAGGAAAGTGGCCAGTAGTAATGACCGGACCCGAGTCATGTGTAACTTCAGCCTCAAATCAAGAGTGGCGGCTTTTCTGAAATGCGAGGACGGCAGCTTTTCTATCGAAGCTGTGATCTGGACGCCCATATTTGTCATCTTGCTTGCAGTGATGATCAATGTATCGACGGTTTTCTTCAATGAAAGCCAGATGCTGCGCGTCGTTCAAGATGCCAACCGGGCCTATTCGCTGGGCCGCTTGGAAACCGAAGACGAAACCGAGCAATACATCAAGGCGCAGTTGGCCTATCTCAGCGGCGCATTCACCGTGCAAACTACTAAAAGCGCAAGCGTCATCTCCACGACTGTATCCGTACCGGCAACCGAACTTATGCCCATGAACCTGATGTCTTCTGCGTTCAGTGGGACGATGCTGAACGTCTCGGGTCAACAACTGATTGAGTACTGATCATGAAAACGCGTTTCCTTGGAAAATTTTGGGCGGATCAAGATGGCTCCGCGACCGTGATGAGCTTGTATATGGTGCTGATCGGCGCCGTTATGACAGGGCTGGCCATCGACTTTCAAAAACGTCAGGCAGACAAGACGCACCTGCAGATCGCTGTGGACAGTGTTGCGCATGCCGCACTTTATTCTCGTGAAACCATGTCGGCGAACGAAGCCAAGTCGAATGCGGTCGCGCTGCTGAACAATATGCTGCCACGCAAGAACATGCAGGCCGCCGTCACGACTGCCGATATCACCTTCGGAACGTGGGACATGCAAAACGAAACGTTTCTTGCAAACGGAGGCAGCCGGGACGCAGTGCGCGTCTACGCGGGCATGACGGAAGCGCGCGGTAATCCGACGCCGAACCTGATTTTGGGTGCCATCGGCTTTGGCTCGTTCAATGTCTCGGCAGAGTCAACCTACTCGACCTACTATCCACCCTGTTTTCGGGAAGGGTTTGTGGCGGAGGATGTTGTGGACGTTCAATCGAACAACTTTTATGGTTCCGGATTCTGCATGCATTCCAACACGTATGTGAGCCTCAATTCGAACAACACGTTTGAAGCGGGCAGTATCGTTTCCATGCCAAATCTGGATGATCTGGACATTCCGAAATCCGGTTTTGAAACGAATTCCGGGCTTTCGACGGCCTTGCGCAGTGGCTCTTACCGTATTCGCATTCTGGACAAGCTTGATAATATCGTAAACGGCCTGCTCGCCGGTGATCCGGACTACTTGCCGTCCGGCGTAAACGACGTCATCGGCAACTCGGTCTCGGGCACAAAGCTGGAACCGGCGGATTTCATCCCTGGGCGCCTTTATACTCAATCGTGCGGTGGGGGTGGCAAGGTAACCTTCCAACCGGGCACGTATCAGAACCTTGTCTACATTTCGAATTGCGAAGTGAAACTCTCCAACGGGGTCATCATCGAGGACTCGGTCTTTGTGACCACAAACACGTCGGCAAGGTCCTTCAACTCGCCATCAGGCTTCCAGCTTGGCGCAAATGACAATTGTGCCACAGGCGGTGGTGCGTCACTTGTCACCTATGGCGGTGTTTCGATCGCAGCCGATCTCGAGGTCTATGGCGGGCAGATTATCGCCAGCGGTGACATCGATTTCGCGGCCAATGCGAACGGCATGCAAGGCGTATCCTTCGTGGCCGGCGGAAGCATCGATTCCACGTCGAACATGAGCATGGGATACTGCGACGGAGACGGAATGGAAGCCGCATTTCAGGCAGATTACTTCCGCATGGTCGACTGATCTGCCCCAACCGCCCGGTTTTTTGAACAATTGGATATCGTTCAGCGATGCGGTTGTCGCTGGCTGGCCGTACCGTGTCGAAAAGGGGGCGGGCGTCACTCTGCCCTCTTGCTACACCTGCGCAGATGGTGATGGTGAAAGCCATGGCAAGCGGAGGGCTTGATGCGCTTTTCAGGACTGAAGGTCTTGGCCGAAGGGTTGACCGGGAACAAGGGATGGGGGCCGCACTGGCGCAGCCCCGAGCCCAGGGCCGAATATGACATCGTCCTGATCGGCGGTGGCGGGCATGGTCTGGCGACGGCGCATTACTTGGCCAAGGTCCACGGGTTGACCAACGTGGCCGTGCTGGAAAAGGGATATCTCGGGGGAGGCAACGTGGGGCGCAACACGACCATCGTGCGCGCCAACTACATGCTGCCGGGCAACTCCGAATTCTATTCCCATTCGCTGAAGCTGTGGGAGGGTCTGGAACAGGACCTGAACTACAACGTGATGCACTCGCAGCGCGGCATCATCAATCTGGTGCATTCCGACGGTCAGCGCGACGCCTTTGTGCGCCGTGGCAACATGATGGTGGGGCAGGGCGACGACGCCGAGATGCTGGACCCGGCGGGCGTCAAAAAGCTGCTGCCGATGATCGATTTCGAGCAGACCCGATTTCCCGTCTTTGGCGGTCTCTATCACCGGCGCGGCGGCACCGCGCGCCATGACGCGGTGGCCTGGGGTTTTGCCCGCTCGGCCTCGGATCGCGGCGTGGACCTGATCCAGCAGTGCGAGGTGACCGGCATCGACGTTGAAAACGGTGTGGTCAGGGGTGTGCAGACCACGCGTGGCCCGATCCGGGCCAGGAAAGTCGGGATGGTCGCGGCCGGCCGCTCGTCCCAGGTGGCCGCGATGGCGGGGATACGCTTGCCGATCGAAAGCCACGTGTTGCAGGCCTTTGTGACCGAGGGGCTCAAACCCTGCCTTGATCACGTCGTGACCTATGGCATGGGCCACTTCTATATCAGTCAGTCCGACAAGGGCGGTCTCGTCTTTGGTGGCGATCTGGACATGTATTCGAGCTATGCCGCGCGGGGCAACCTGCCTCTGGTCGAACATGTGACCGAGGCCGCGATGACCCTGATGCCCCGGATCGGCAAGGCCCGGATGCTGCGCAGCTGGGGCGGGATCATGGAC
>CAZITF010000322.1:0-3426 GCA_964542095.1 uncultured Rhodobacterales bacterium | reverse complement strand
AACCTCGGCTGGCGCGGCTGGCAGGGGCGCGGCTATGCCCTGGGTGTGGGCGAGGTCAAGCTGAAGGGCATGGTCCGCCCGGACCGCAAAATGCTGACCTACCGGATCGATTTCACCAAGGCCATCCAGACGCGGCGTCTGACCATGGGCGTCGCGGACGGCATCGTCGAGGCCGATGGCGAGGTGATCTATGAGGTCAAGGACATGAAGGTCGCGCTGAGCGAGAGCTGAGGCCGGTTGCCCGGGACCTGCAGCACCTCTCTGGCAACTGTACTTCTCAGACAGTCTGAGAAATACAGTTGCTAGTCAGGCAAAGTGTCAAGACCGCGCATCTGGTTCGCGGTGCCCGTGAGAACACTATGGTGCTTGAGCGCCATGGCCTGCAAAACGGTCTTCTGGATGTCGAGCAGCGCGTCCTGCTCTTCGCAGTCGTGATCATGGGACAGCGCCGTCGCCACCGCCTCCAACGCGCCCTTGAGATCGTCTTCGGCGACGCACAACTCTGCCAGACAGCGCCAGGACCCGGCGACAGTCGGCGCAAGCACCGCAAGGTGTTCGTACGCAATACGTGCTTCTTGCAGGCGACCCAGCGCCAGCAGCGCCTCGCCTCGTGCGCGCCACAACCCCGCAGACACAGGGTTTCGCACCAGACCCTGATCCGCCATGTCGATGGCGGCATCGTAGTCTTCGGTCGCCATGAGGAAGACCGAGGCGATTTCCTCCATGATGGCCCAGTTTTCCGGCTGGAGACGCAATGCATCCAGATAAGCGCTTCGCGCGCTTTCGAAATAGCGCGACTTCATCGCCATGCGCGCCTTGTCCAGCGGATCATTCTGGGCCCGGTAGGCGTCGGCACCATAGAGTGTCTCGATGAGGTCTTGCAGGGGCTGCAATTCGGTTGTCGCCTTCTGCACCACACGCGTGTGCAAGGTGCCCGCGTCTTTGGCGGGGCGATAGAGCACCGCACCGGTCCAATTCTCAAAGGCCGCGGTCAGTTGGAAAAAGTTCACTCCCACGGCCACCGAATTGCCATAGGTCTGGAATTCCAGGAATTCATAGCGTGGCAACGGAGCGAGATGCCCATAGTCGCTGAAGATCGCGACACCGCCCGGGCGCAGCGCGCGCAACGAGGCTTCGATGCAGGCCAGAGCGCCGTAACAGTGCACATAGGGCATCGTCTCTGCACCGGTATCTGTCGGCAGGCTGTTCCCAAAGGACAGTTCGGCACGGTTCACTTCGGTGTGGCGCGTTTGCAGCGCGAGGTGGGGCGCAATCCACTGCCATTCGGCCAGGGCCGCTGGATCATCGTCCCGGAGCGCCGCAATCAAACCGCCGGGGTCGTCGCAGACGGAACCTTCGACTGCGGTGCAGGCTTCCTTGCGCCAGACCCTGCCATCCTTGACCGCCAGCAGATCGAACGGCAGACTGTCCAGCACATACGTCCCCAACACCGCATCGAAATCGCCCGTGGGCGGAATATCGCAGGTGGCATCAAGCACATAGCGTTCGACCCGTGCGGTATGGGGATCAAGAAGCGCATGGGCGTCCTGGGCCGCCAGCATGGTCTGTGATGCGTCCGTGACCACGTAAGTCGTCCGGTCATAGACGTCCGGCGCAAGATTGCGCAAATGATCAAGAAACAGCTTTGCAAACACGCCCGACCCTGCACCCAGTTCAAGCACGCGGTAGTCGTCACGCTGCCCTGCACTGGCCAGAAAGACGCGCACCGCATCCTCGGACAACCGCCCGGAGGATGTGCCGGTATAGGGCACCGCATGGGTCAGGAATGGTTCAAGTCCGGACGTTCCCCAACTGGCGCGACCAAGCCTCAGACGAGCGGAGTTCCAGATGGGCCCAAATTCTTCCAGCGCTACACCCCGACCTGCCCCGCCCGCAAGAATATCGCCAGCGCCCGGCGATCCATCGTCGCGCATGGCCTCGCTCAGCGCCTTTTTTCCATCTTCTTGAACTGTTTTTCCAGCTTAGTGATGTGATCGTAGGCCTTCTGGTTGACCTTGTTCTGCGCTTGGATCGTACTCATGATATTGTCATACGTCTTTTTGTTGACCGCGTTTTGCGCCTTCAGGTTCTTATCAAAATGCTTTTCCAGATTTGTGATGTGGTCGTAGGCTTTCTGGTTCACCTTGTTTTGTGCCTGGATGGAACTCATCACATTGACATAGGCCTGCTTGTTGACCTTGTTCTGGTCTTTTACAATCGCGTCCAGCCGTTTTTCGAGGTTGGCGATCCTTTTTTCAATATCGTCCGGCATTCTGCCTCCTGCCAAATGGCTTCTGAAATGTTTTCCGCTATATGCCTTATACTGCCACTTTCGCAGCCGCCGATCAAGACAGTTGGGGTCGCGGGCCGTGCAGCCCGTGGAGTTGGACCGGTCTGTCAGGTCGACATGCACCTGTTGCCTGGCCACGGATACCAGAGGGCATGGGTGCCTATCGCCTTGCACGCCCCCGCCCCGCTGTCCTACATGGTCGGGGCAAGAACACGTCATCGGACCGCTCTGCGCGCCGGATCGGATCAGAGCGGTTGAGGTGAGAAAAGCCAGGGTGAGGGCGCGCAAGTGAATAGAGACAAACCAGAGGTTTGCAGATGAAAAGAGTCGTCGTCACCGGATTGGGCATTGTCTCATCCATCGGGAACAACGTGGACGAGGTTCTGGCCTCGCTGAAATCGGGCACCTCGGGCATTGTCGCCAGCCCCGACATGGCAGAGCACGGTTTTCGCAGCCAGATCGCGGGCACGCTGAAACTGGACGTGGCTGAGCATGTGGAAAAGCGCAGCTTGCGGTTCATGGGCCCCGGTGCGGCCTATGCCCATATCGCGATGAGCCAGGCGATTGCCGATGCGGGGCTGGACGAGGCGGACATCGTGAACCCGCGCACCGGTCTTGTGGCCGGATCGGGCGGGCCGTCGACATCCGCGATGCTGGCCGCCCATCAGACCGTGCTGAAAACAGGCGCAACCAAGCGCATCGGCCCCTTTGCGGTGCCCAAGTGCATGTCCTCGACGATCAGCGCCAACCTGGCCACCGGCTTCAAGATCAAGGGTATCAACTATTCCATCACTTCCGCCTGTTCGACCTCGCTGCATTGCATCGGCAACGCCGCGGAACAGATCATGATGGGCAAGCAGGATGTGATGTTTGCGGGCGGCGGCGAGGAACTGGACTGGACCCTGTCCTGCCTGTTCGACGCGATGGGCGCGATGTCGTCCAAGTACAATGACGCCCCCGAAACGGCGAGTCGTGCCTTTGACGCCAATCGCGACGGGTTCGTGATTTCGGAAGGCGGCGCCGTCGTGATCCTGGAAGCCTGGGAGGCCGCGCAGGCGCGCGGCGCGCGGATTCTGGGCGAAGTCCTCGGTTCGGCCAGCCTGGCGGATGCGCATCACATCACGGCCCCTGCCCCG
>CAZITF010000321.1:0-3430 GCA_964542095.1 uncultured Rhodobacterales bacterium | reverse complement strand
GGGTACCCGGTCGATCGCCCGCATCATGTTTTCCTCGATCCGTTCCAGATCGTCAGCGAACAACTCGTGGCCAAAACCCTGCGGCGTGCCGTCCTCGGCCCAGAAGCGGAAGTCCTTCTCGTAAGCGCCCACCAGCAGCCCCTTGCCTTCCTGGCGCAGGTAATATTCTCCGTCGCGATCGGCCACAGAGGGCAAGCGGCGGTCCAACGCCGCAATTTCGGGAATGGTTTCGGTCACGAAATACTGGTGTTCGGTCGGTTGCAGCGGCAATGTGATGCCCGCCATCGCCGCCACCTCGCGCCCCCAGAGGCCGGCGGCATTCACCACCCAAGGCGTTGCAATATCGCCCTTTTCGGTGCGTACCATCCAGGTGCCATCCGGTTGCTGTTCGGTTCCCGTCACCGGGCAAAAGCGGATGATCTCGGCCCCTGCCGCGCGCGCGCCCGCAGCATATGCGTTGGTGACGCCAGACGGGTCCACATTGCCCCCATCGGGTTCCCACATGATGCAGCGGATGCCGTCGAAATCGACCAGCGGGTGCAGGCGTTCGGCCTCGGCCCGGTTCACCTCGAAAAAATTCATGTCATAGAGTTTGGCCTTGGCGGCCTGAAGGCGCAGCTGGTGTTCGCGCGCCTCGGTTTGGGCCAGATAGAGCGATCCGGGCTGAAACACGCCGCAGCCCTGCCCGGTTTCCTGCTCCAGTTCCTTGTACAGCCCCATCGTGTAGTGCTGGATGCGGCTGATGTTGGTGCTGTCGTGCAGCCCGTGGATGTTGGCCGCCGCGTGCCAGGTCGAACCCGAGGTCAGCTCGTCACGTTCCAGCAGAACGACGTCGCTCCAGCCCAGTTTGGTCAGATGGTAAAGGATCGAACAACCGATGACGCCGCCACCGATGACGACGGCCTGTGCGTGGGTGCGCATGTTTTCTTCCGCCCTTGCGTGTATGTGCTGACGTGCAAACTGCGCGCCAAGGGTCCGCGGCGATAGCCCGCCCGCGACATCGCGCGTCGCGAAACCACCAACCGTCCGGTTTAGTCCCGCAAACGCTTTGCCACCTTGGTCAAAAGCCGTTCGCGATCGGGCGCCCATGTGATCGCCTCAAGCGCGCGATCAAGGTATTCACGCCCCAAATCCTCAGCCGCCTTTTGCAGACCTTCGTCGGGATGTTCCATCAGCCCGGCCAGACAGCGTTGCAGGCGTTGTTGCACCTCCACCTCGCCTGCGCCGTCGCGCGCAATGCCGCTATAGGCGGCCGTGATCAGGTCGGTCGGATCCATCGGGCGCACGCGCAGCCGGTCATGGGCCGCCGCGTGCCAGGTCGAACCCGAGGTCAGCTCGTCACGTTCCAGCAGAACGACGTCGCTCCAGCCCAGTTTGGTCAGATGGTAAAGGATCGAACAACCGATGACGCCGCCACCGATGACGACGGCCTGTGCGTGGGTGCGCATGTTTTCTTCCGCCCTTGCGTGTATGTGCTGACGTGCAAACTGCGCGCCAAGGGTCCGCGGCGATAGCCCGCCCGCGACATCGCGCGTCGCGAAACCACCAACCGTCCGGTTTAGTCCCGCAAACGCTTTGCCACCTTGGTCAAAAGCCGTTCGCGATCGGGCGCCCATGTGATCGCCTCAAGCGCGCGATCAAGGTATTCACGCCCCAAATCCTCAGCCGCCTTTTGCAGACCTTCGTCGGGATGTTCCATCAGCCCGGCCAGACAGCGTTGCAGGCGTTGTTGCACCTCCACCTCGCCTGCGCCGTCGCGCGCAATGCCGCTATAGGCGGCCGTGATCAGGTCGGTCGGGTCCATCGGGCGCACGCGCAGCCGGTCATAGGCGGGCGCGGAGTCTCCGGCGGTTTCGTCCTGATAAAGCGACAGGATCCGCGCTGACCGGTTCAGCACGTCGATGGCCGTGCCCGGATCGTTGATGCCCGGCGACAGCGCCTTGCTGCCGATTTCGGACATGACCAGCAGCCCGAAACGCGGGTCCTGATCATAGGTGCGCACGTCCCCCACGACGACAAGGTTGCGGATCGCATCGTCAAAGGTGTCGCGGTCCTCGACGTCACCATCGACCCAGACCAGAGGTTCGTTCAGAAAGACAAAGCTGCCGATGGCGCTGCTGAGATACAAGGTCACGCCAGCCTGTTCGGCCTGTTCCTGCAAGGCTTCCGGATAGATATGCTGGATATATCCGCTTTCCTTGACGCGGATCGGGGTGGCCGTGTCGGGCACGACCCCGTCCCATGATCTAGCGCCGAGGCACGGCGTGTTCAGCCGTTCGATGAACTGGGTACAGGTAATATCCTCGACCTGCCGCGTGGTGTGGATCAGACTGCCGAGGGTTTGCAGATGCAACACCCAGCGAATCAGCGACCAGACCACATAGGCCAGCACCAGCACGGTCACCCAGAACAGAACCAGCGCCCGGTCATCCACATAGATGCCCGTTTCGCGCAGGATGATGGCGACCAGCGCAAAGACATAGGCGCCGATAAAGGTGGCCAGCGTGTTCTGAGTGACCCCATCCTGCATGATCAATTGATGCACACGCGGGGTCCATTGTGACGAGGACGAGCGGTAGACGCTGACCATCACGGTCAGAGAGAACGTCGTCACCGCCAGCATCGCATTGGCGATGATGTTCAGCAGGCGGTCCGCAGAGGAACCGGGCACGGATTGCGCCATCCTGTCAGACACCATTACTTCGATCAGCTGGGTAAGCCCAAGCGCGACAAAGGCCAGTAACCCCATCAGCAACACGCGCACATACAGTTTGCGCCAATAATACCGCGCCAGTTGCAACAGCGTTTGCGGCAGAGTGCGCAGCAGATCAAAGTCTTTCATCATGTTTGCGTTCTTGTGCGCGAGGGGAATGGCATTCGCGACATGATATGTCGCTCGCCGTCGCTCAATCCTTTGGTTCCGGGAAATACACTGGCCTTCAGCATGTGAAATGACCAGCCCAATGTCACGAGGTTCCCCATGAAATCCACCACGAGAGTGGCCGTTATCGGCGGCGGTGTCGTCGGCGCATCCGTTCTTTATCACCTGACCAAGCTTGGCTGGTCCGACGTGATGCTCATTGAACGTTCCGAACTGACGTCGGGTTCCACGTGGCATGCGGCAGGGGGCTTTCACACGCTCAACGGTGACACGAACATGGCCGCCCTTCAGGGCTATACCATCCGCCTTTACAAGGAGTTGGAGGAGATTACCGGCATGTCCTGCGGGTTGCACCATGTGGGCGGTGTGACGCTGGCCGAGGATCGGGACCGGTTCGACATGCTGGTCGCCGAACGGGCCAAGCACCGCTTCATGGGGCTGCAAACCGAAATCGTTACCCCCGATGAGATCAGGAAGATCGCGCCGGTGACCAATATCGACGGCATTGTCGGCGGCGGCGAGATTACGGTCTCGCGGTTGACCGTGGCG
>CAZITF010000320.1:0-3431 GCA_964542095.1 uncultured Rhodobacterales bacterium | reverse complement strand
CGCGCCATCATCTGCGCGAGTTCGACGCCGATATAACCGCCGCCGAGGAAGATCAGGCTTTCGGGCAACTGGTCCAGCGCCAGCAGCGACGTGCTGTCCAGCGTCGGTACGTCCGAGATGCCGGGGATGTCGGGGATCGCGGGCTGCCCGCCGGTGGCAACGATGACCTTGGGAGCCGCGACCTTGCGCCCACCGACCTCGACCCCGCCGGGGATGAGCCGCGCCGGACCCTCGTCGAGATAGGTCACGCCCTCGTAGCCCGGCAGCAGATCGGCATACTTCTTCTGCCGCAGCGTCGCGACCAGCTCGTCCTTGGCCGCGACGAGCGCCGCCCAGTCCGCGACCCGCGCCTCGCCGTGCAGGCCCGGGAACCGGGACGCCGCCCGCGCGCCGTGCAGGGCCTCGGCGGCGCGGATCATCGTCTTGGAGGGCACGCAGCCCACGTTCACGCAGGCTCCGCCGATGGTGCCATGCCCGATCAGCGCGACGCGCTTGCCGCCCTCGGCGGCGGTGATCGCGGCCGAGAAGCCGGCCGATCCGGCACCGATCACGGCCAGGTCGAATTCGTCCATGGGCGCGCAGCAATCGTCTCTCATGAAATTATCCATCCGTTTGCGTGGTCAGGCGTCGCTGCCGCCGCCAGACCGCAAAGACGGTCAGCGCGACGAAGAACGCCAGCGCGGGCAGCAGCACGTAGTCGAGCCAGCCAAGCCAGGCCGACAGGCCCACGGCGCCCAAAAGCACCACGAGCACCGGCGTGAAGCAGCAGAGCGCTGCGATGACGGTGCCGACGATACCTGTCGCGATCAGCTTGCGGTCGGTCTGCTCGGTCATCCCGTCAGCCCGAGACGCGCGCCGGGTAGCCTGCATTGGCCGACGCGGCCGCGATGGCCTCGGCGCTGGTCGCGGCGGTGTCGAAGACGACCGTGGCGGTGCGCGCCTCGAAGTCGATCTCGACGGCGCGGACGCCCTCAACGCCCTCCATCGCGCGCTTCACCGTCACCGGGCACAGCGCGCAGGTCATGTTGTCCACCGCGAAGGTGACGGTCTGCTCGGCGGCGACGGTTTGCGCGGTGGCCGGGATGGCGATGATCGGCGCTGTGGCGGTTAGGCCGAATAGAACTAGGGCAAGTAACTTCTTCATGAGGGTGTCCTTTCGGGATCAGTAGAGAAGCGGGGCCCACCAGTTGATGGTGAGCGCGGCAACGACGAGGATGAGGGAGGCCCAGAGCGCGGTCTTGGTGATGCGCGCCGATGCGGGTCTTGCGCAGTAGGAGCCGGGTTCGCAGACATTCGGCTTGCGGAAATACACCTGCCAGAAACCCGCCCCGATGAAGCCGAGCGCGATCACGGCGAAGATCGGCTTGAAGGGCTCCAGCGCCACCAGGTTACTGATCCACGCGCCGGAAATGCCCAGCGTCAGCAGCACCAAAGGCCCGACACAGCAGGCCGAGGCGAGAAAGGCGCCGAGCACCCCGCCCGCCGCGAGCCAGCCTTTTCGTTCCGGGTGATCCGCCCCCGTGTTGTCTGGTCTGTCATCTGTCAGCGCCATGGCGCACCCCTCTCGTCTGTGGTTGACGATGAATGTAGGGGCTGTAGTTACTACAGGCTCAAGAGGAGAATTGCCGATGATCGATCACGAAGACGAGAGTGGCCTCACACGCGGCGGCCTGGCACGGACCACCGGCTGCAACATCGAGACGATCCGCTATTACGAGAAGACCGGCCTGATGCCCGACCCGCCGCGCAGCGCCGCAGGCCACCGGATCTATTCGGCCGCTCACGCCACACGCCTGCGCTTCATCCTGCGCGCCCGCGAACTCGGGTTCAGGGTGGAGGACATTCGCGGGCTCTTGGGGTTGGATGACGGCGCCGCGCCGACCTGCGCCGAGGTCAAGGAGCGGACAGAGCGTCACCTTGCGGACGTGCGGGCGAAGATCGCGGATCTCCGGCGGATCGAATCCGTCCTCGCTGCAACGGCATCCAGGTGTTCTGGCGCCGAAGTCCCCAACTGTCCGGTGCTCGACGCGATTTCTGGAAACTGAAAACTATGACACGAACTGCCCGAACTCTTGAAGCTCCCACGCATCGAACTGGAAGATTCAAGATCGTGCCGCTACCCATATCTTGAATCGCCCCTGGCCGGTCACCTCGCGGATCAGGCCTCGCGCTTCCATCCAGGCGAGATTGCGTTGAACGGCGGCACGGCTAGCGTTGGTCAGGACCTCGCCCATCGGAGCAGAGACAAGGGGCCATTCGGTCAGCACAGCGCGCAAGGCGCGCGGGGTCTTGCCCGAAAGCGGTGTCATTTCGGCTTCCGCCCGCGCTGACCATGCTTCGACATCGTCTAGGTGCCGCATTGCTGTCAGACATGCCGTCTCCATCCCCTCAAGCCAACGCGCCAAACAATCAGCGGGTGGGCCACCAGCGCGCAGCCCCCCTGCCCCACCCATGGCCAGAGGCGCAAAGACTGCGCCCTTGCCCTCGGTGGCCGCGATCCGCGCGGCCGTGACTGCCGCTTCCATTCGATCGCCCCGCTGCCCGAGGCCCGCGAGGCTCCAGAGGTGAAAGCCCGCGCAAGCACGGGTGATTGGATGAAGATCGGCGGCTTGCGCCATCAGGTCTAGCCAGCCTCCCGCGCGGTCTGCGAAGGGCTCGGCGTCATCGACCATGTTCTCGGGATCGCGGCGATCGAGGAAGGCAGAAAGGTCCACCTCTGGGCCCGGTCCCCCTGTCAGACGACGTACTGCCCAACCGACACGCGCCAGTGCTGCGGGGTCCTCTTGAACGCCTGACAGGCGCATGGATATCCAAATAGCAATGCGATCCGGGCCAATGCGGTCACCCGCGAACCAGCTGAGGTCGGCAGCCTCGATCAGAGCAAGCCTGTGCCGCCATCCTTCCGGGCCGCGCTTCAGCCGGTCGTCCAGCGCGCCGACGCGACCGGCCACACGGGCAAGACGCGCGGCATGAGCCGCCTCTGCTTTCCGCCAATCGTCGAGGACCTCGGCTTCATGCGGTTCGGCCAGCGGTCCGGGCAGCAAATAATCCGGCTCCTCTTCCATAGGACCGGGCAGAAACCAAAGATCGTCCTCGGACGACTGTTCCACCTCATCAGCGTCGAGGAAGAGAGCATCAGATTCATCAGAGAAGGCGGGCGCTTGAGGCTTCATATGTGCAAAATACTGGCATTCTGCGCTTTACCCAAGGGTTTTGTCAGAGTGCACCCAAACTCCTTATATAGCACGCGCGCAAGACTGCCGGCGGAACCTCGCAGATCGCGCTCAGCACAAGAAAACCAAGGGATTGTGCGCCAGCACGACGAGAGAACACTTACTTGCATTCGTTTACAAACGGTCGTTTAGTAGCGATACCTTAAATTGCAAACAGGCCGGTTTCATGCCCCTGATAGGCTACGCGCGCGTATCGAC
>CAZITF010000319.1:0-3451 GCA_964542095.1 uncultured Rhodobacterales bacterium | reverse complement strand
TGATGTCGGGGGTATAGGTGCCCTCGACCTCTTTGGTGACGGCCTGCCCACAGCGCATGACACCTGCGGCGTGATCCCAGGTCTGGGTGGGGCCGCCGTGCAGCGCCCAGCCCTTGTTCAGCGCCTCGGTGACCTTGTGGCAAAAGGCGGAAGTGTCTTCTTCGGACAGAAAACGGTATAATTTCATGGCCTTAACCCGGGAACGGCCAGACGCCCAGCCAGTTGTGGATCACGCCTATGATGCCCAGCAGAATGACGGAGCCGACAAGGAACATCGCGTCCTTGGCATAGGTGCCTGCGGGACCGCGCTGCCAATCGGGCTGGGCCGCGTTCACGATACGCGCCGCAAGGACCGCCCAGATCAGCAGCCCGCCGAACAGGATGATCGAGGCCAGATCGCCGTTCACCAGCAGGTGCGCCACCGCCCAGATCGAAAACCCCGTCAGCATCGGGTGACGCATCCCCGAAATCAGCTTGCCCCGTTTGGGGGCCGGGCTGAGCATGTAGATGGCGACGATCATCAGCATATTGTTGATGTGGACCATGAAGTTGGGCGGCGACCATACAGGGATGAAATCGGTGCCCCGATAGCCGATCACCATCAGCACGATGCCGACGGCAATGGCCGCCGCGACCGCACCCTTGCCTGCGTCCCCCATCGATGCGCGCCGCGCGGGGGCGATCCGTTTGAACAGATGTGCGGCCCACCACAGCCCCACGCCCAACAGCAGAATGATCCAGTACATCGCTTATCCTTCCTTCATGGCTGCGATCGCATCGGCCTTTGCCAGCGTTTCGCGTGCGGTCACGATGTGCAGATTTTCGACGATACGTCCATCGACGACCGCAACCCCCTGCCCCGATGCCTCTGCCGCCTGATAGGCCTCGATCTGGCGGCGGGCGAGGTCGATGTCGCCCTGCGAGGGAGAAAAGGCGGCGTTGGCGATGGCGATCTGGGCCGGGTGGATCAGTGTCTTGCCATCGAAACCCATGTCGCGCCCCTGGTCGCATTCGGCCTGCAACCCCGCCTCGTCCCTGAACGCGTTGTAGACCCCGTCGATGATCGCAAGGCCGTGCGCCCTGGCCGCGAGCAGGCACAGGCCAAGGCCGGTGTGCAGTGGCAGGCGGTCGGGGCGTGCCCGTGTCTGAAGCTCTTTGGCCAGATCGTTGGTGCCCATGACCATGCCGGACAGCTTGGGATGCGTCGCGATCCGGGGCGCGTTCAGCATGCCCAGCGCCGTTTCCATCATCGCCCAGAGTGGGATGTCGCCGGTGATCGCGGCAAGTGCGTCAAGGTCGGCAGGGGTCGAGACCTTGGGCAACAGGATGGCGTCGGCCCCCATCGTGACAGCGGCGCGTGCGTCATCCCTCCCCCAGGCCGTGTCGAGCCCGTTGATGCGGACGATTTTCATCCGCGCGCCATATCCGCCGGTTTGCAGGGCCTCGGCGAGGGTTGCGCGGGCGGCTTCCTTTTCTTCCGGCGCCACCGCGTCTTCGAGGTCGAAGATGATGGCATCCACCGGCAGGCCGCGCGCCTTGTCCAGCGCGCGCGGTTTGGAGCCGGGGATATACAGGACAGAGCGTAGCGGACGGGCGATGGCCATCGGAGCCTCCGTGGAGTCATAAAGTTGCGCGGACAGGTGCATTTTTTGCCGGATAGTTCAAGGGGCGAGATGCCGCAACGCAGAAAATTTCCGCCCCGTTACCGCCTCAGTTCAAATTGAACCAATCACCGCACGCGCCATTAACCATTATTTCAGAGCCTGGGCGCACCCTGCATCCATTCCGACATCTCCGGGAGGGCCGTTTCAGCTGGGCCGCTGAGCAGACTTACGGAAAATGAGAGAACGCGGAATGTGACATGAACCGGGGCCGCCCGGTCATCACCGGGCTGTCCGGTTGGGCCAGATGACCAGAGGTGACGCCTTCCTTTGTGAAAGGCTGAACGAAATGAAACGGAAATCGACTTTGATGATGATCGGCGCGGCTGCGCTGACCCTGATGACAACCAGCCTGGCCTCTGCCCAGCAAAGCCGCAACTGCGGTCCGCGCGAGATGGTGGTGAACCGTCTGGCCGAGGGCTATGGCGAAACCCGCCAGTCCATGGGCCTGGGGGCCAACAACGCGGTGATCGAGGTGTTCGCCTCGCAAGAGTCCGGGTCGTGGACGATCACGGTGACCTCTCCTGGCGGCGTGACCTGCCTGATCGCCAGCGGCCAGGCCTATGAGGCACTGGCCGAAACACTGCCCGCCAAGGGCAACGATGCCTGAGCGTGACATGACATGACGCGCGGCCTGCAAGGCGCACCCTGTGGTGCGCCTTTTTTGCAGGCATCTGTCAGCCCAGACCGTCCCAGATCAGCTTGGTCCCGGTCAGCAGCAACAGCGCGTAGGTCAGAAGGAAAAAGGGCCGCTCGGGCATCATGTGGTGCGCCTTGACGCCCAACCACGTGCCCAGCAGCGCAAAGGGTGCAAGGGCAATGTTGGCCGTGAAGGTCTGGAGCGTGAACATGCCCAGAAAGGCGTAGGGTACGAATTTGAACATGTTGACGGCCGTAAAGATCAGCACCGTGTTGGCCTGGAAAGCGGTCTTGCCCAGCTTGAGCGACAACAGGTACACCGCCGCCGGTGGACCGCCCGCATGGCTGACAAAGCTGGTGAAGCCCGCCACCGTTCCGATCAGCACTCCGATCCAGTCCGGCAGGGCCTGCGTGGCCATGCGCACCCAGCCACGGGCGCGTGCGACCTGCCAGATCACAAATCCGATCGCGATCGCGCCGATCAACACCCGAAATACATCCGCATCGGTGCGCGCAAACAGCCAGGCCCCCAGCGCAACGCCCGGCAAACCGCCAAGAATCATCCGCCCCGAAACGCCCCAGTCCCACTTGCCCCAATAGGGGCGCAGCGCGGCGGCATCCATCAGCATCAGCAGCGGCAGCGTCACTCCCAGCACCACGCCCGGCTCGAGCACCAGTGCCAGAATCGATGTCGCCGCAAAGGCCGCCCCCGACCCGAACCCGCCCTTGGAAATGCCGGCAAAGACGATGGCAGGCGCGGCGATGGCGAAAAACCAGATATCCAGCTGCAACATGTCCCGACCCGTCGAAAAACCCCGCCTTGCCCATCCTTTAGCCCAAGGAGGCAGGCCCGGCCAGCAATCACGATTGTCCTCGCCGCAGCGCAGCACACTTGCACGGCGCGCCCATGCGCTGTAGGCACCGCGCCAGCGAAAACCCCTAGTGCGGAGAATTTCAAAAATGGCCAGACCCAAGATTGCCCTGATCGGCGCCGGTCAGATTGGCGGCACCCTTGCCCACCTCGCAGCGATAAAAGAGCTGGGCGATGTGGTCCTGTTCGACATTGCCGAAGGCACCCCGGAGGGCAAGGCCCTCGACATCGCGGAATCCGGCCCCGCCGAAGGGTTCGACGCCAAGATGAGCGGCACCCA
>CAZITF010000318.1:0-3475 GCA_964542095.1 uncultured Rhodobacterales bacterium | reverse complement strand
CATGTTCATCGGTGCGAACCTGACATTCTTCCCCCAGCACTTCCTGGGCCGTCAGGGCATGCCACGCCGCTACATCGACTACCCGGAGGCGTTTGCCTACTGGAACGAGTGGTCGTCCTGGGGCGCGTTCCTGTCCTTTGCGTCGTTCCTGTTCTTCTTCGGCGTCATGGCCTATTCGCTGCTGAAGGGCGCCAAGGTCACGCAGAACAACCCGTGGAACGAATATGCGGACACTCTGGAATGGACCCTGCCCTGCCCACCGCCAGAGCACACGTTCGAAATCCTGCCCAAGCAGGAGGAGTGGGACAAGCAACACTCGCACTAGGCGCGGTTGACCTGAAAACACGAAAGAGCCCCGGTTGCGACCGGGGCCTTTTTTTTGACGCGGACGTAATGATACAAATTGTCCACGCAAATTGCGGCAGTGCTAATCGTCCTTCCACTGGCGTGCGCAACGTGGCGTAGGTGGCCTGTGCATCGTCTGCTCGCCCTACAGCAACGACTCTCGTCGTGGCGGGCGGGCTGATCACCGTGGCCACGACGACATCGATCAGTTTTTTTTAAGGATGGCGCATGCCACGACACGTACCATGAGGTTGCGCACGGGCACTGGATCGCAAGTCAGGCGACCCTGCTTTTGCTCGACCGGGTGGCACGCGGATATGCAAGACCCAAGGCGCGACACATGTCGGCAATCGCTGCAAGGTGTCTTGCACCTGGCCTCTTGGCTCTGGCCCTTTCGCATCGGACGAAAGGTTCTCCACCTCGACGTCATGTCGAATTCCAGGCATGGGTCCAAACACGGTTCGTGATGGCAAACATCAGCACCGCTATGGCCGGTATCGCCGCGTTGACGCTTCTTCTTGTGCCGATCCACGCTCTGATCTTCAGGCGCACCTGATCCCGTTCACTTGGCCAAACAAACTGCGGGATTTGCGGCAGCGCCCCGGGAAACACATGCAAAACCGCAGTCTCACCTGCGTTGTTATGCAATATCACGTGACAAAACTGGGCCATCTCCCGCCCACGTGGGCGCAAAGACGCGCGGGACACCGCCCAGATCGGCACAGAGGGCGAGAATCAACTATCACTGGCTGCACTGTGCCCCATATGTCTGTCAGTACTGCCGACGGCCTCCCCGGTGCCCGAACACCAGCTGCGGCCGTCGCTGCACAATAGCGACAAAGGACAATGACATGCTGTCGACCAAACTCACATCCGCCGTTCTGGCGGCCTCGCTCGCCCTCATCCCCGCCGGTCGCGCCGCGGCGGACGGGCGCGACTTTCTTGCCGGTGCCGTTCTGGGCGGCGTGGCAGGTGCGCTGATCCAGAAAGAGGTGAACAAGCAGAAGGTGCAACGCGCCCAGCAACAGCGCCAGCGCGCCCGCACGGCCCAGCCCCATGCGGCGCCACCGCGCTATGTGGCACCCAAGAAATCCTATCGCCCCAGCATTCCGGCCACCGCCGAAGGGCGCGAGATCCAGTCCTCGCTGAATTATTTCGGCTTTGACGCGGGCGCCATCGACGGGCAGGTCGGCCCCGCCACACGGCGCGCGATTTCGGACTACCAGCGCTATATGGGCTATGACGCAACCGGCACGCTTACCACCTTCCAGCAGCGTCTGCTGACCAGCTCGTATCTGCGCGCAGAGGCGGCGGGCGACAGTACGCTGGGCACCATCGCGGGCCTGCCCGATGGCACCAAGGGCCTGCTGAAAGTCTACCGCGCGGAACTGGCCTCGGGGGCGGCGCAACAGCGCGGGCTCAGCCCCGATCCGACCTCGGCCCCGGTCATAGGGGCGATCGACCTCTGATCGTGGCCCGCAGAGCACCCTGACCGGGGGCGGCCAGCAGGCGCGCCCCCGCGACAACCTGCCGTTCGACTCAGCCCATCCGGCAGCTATATTCACCTTATGCCCTACCGTTGGACAACAGACCCGAACGCACCGACGCAGGAATTGCAGCTGTGGCCGCACAACTCCCTGCCCCAGAGGGGCATGGCGGCATTCGTGCTGTCCACATTCACCCTGATCCTGCTTCCCACCCTGCTTTTGCTGGGCAGCGTCGTGCTATGGGCGTTGCTGCCGTTTCTGATGCTGGCGGTCTGGGGTCTGTACTATGCGCTCAGGCGCAATCGGCACGCGCGCCAGATCATCGAGGTGCTGACCCTGAGCGGCGATCAGGCGCATCTGGTGCGCACCAACCCCAGGGGCGACACTCAGGAATGGGACTGCAACCGCTACTGGGCGCAAGTGCTGAAATACGAGCGCGAAGGGCCGGTTCCGCAATACGTGACTCTGAAAGGCATGGGGCGCGAGGTCGAAATCGGCGCGTTCCTGAGCGAGGAAGAGCGCATCGCGCTGTATGACGATCTGATCCGCGCCCTGAAACGCGCACCCGTCCCGTCCTGAACGGCAAAAAGGCGCAGCATCAGCTACGCCTTACCGTCCTGCGACCCCTGTAAGGCGCAGGTGTCCTGCGCCCGGCCAAGCGGTCAACCGCAGAGCCGATCCTTGACCATCGGGCCGACCGCCCCGAAATCCATCTGCCCCATGTAACGCGCCTTGAGCACACCCATGACCTTGCCCATGTCGCGGATACCGTCCGCGCCCACTTCGGCAATCGCATCATCCACGGCCCTGGCCGATTCTTCCTCGCCCAGCTGCTGCGGCAGGAATTCCTCGATCACCTTGATTTCGCTCAGTTCCCGCTCGGCCAGATCCAGCCTGCCGCCCTCTTCATAGGTGCGGGCACTTTCGACACGCTGCTTGGACATCTTGCCAAGGATGGCCAGCACTTCATCCTCGGCCACACCGTCATCCTGACCGGCGGCGCGGGCGTCGATATCCTTGTCCTTGATGGCGGCGTTGATCAACCGCAAGGTCGACAAGCGGTCCGCTTCCTTGTCCTTCATGGCCTGCTTGAGCGCGGCCGAAATCTTCGTGCGCAAATCCATATTCTATGTCCATCCCCATGGCCACGTGTTAAGGGCATAGTCATAGGCCAAGTTGGACCATGTCGCAAGCGACGCGACGCCACGTAAGCTTTTGAAAACGCTTAAAAGTCCAAATTTCCAATACGGCTTGACCCGACCCGGCCCTGCCATTAGTTTCCGCGCAATTTGCCGCTTTTGCCCTGAAATGCCTCCTTGCTGCCAAAGGTTACCCGATGAACATGACTGCCCCGACCGCGCCGACCGCCTGCCTTGCCCTGGCCGATGGAACGCTGTTTTACGGGGCCGGATTCGGGGCCACCGGGCAGGTCGAGGCAGAGCTGTGTTTCAACACCGCCATGACCGGCTATCAGGAAATCATGACCGACCCGTCCTATGCCGGACAGGTCGTCACCTTCACCTTTCCCCATATCGGCAACACCGGCGTGAACCCGGAAGACGACGAAACCGGCGATCCGGTTGCCAGCGGCATGGTGGCCAAGTGGATGCCCACCGACCCCTCGAACTGGCGCGCCACCGAAG
>CAZITF010000317.1:0-3499 GCA_964542095.1 uncultured Rhodobacterales bacterium | reverse complement strand
GGACGCGACCTGCTGAACGGCGTGCCCAAGGAAATCGAAGTGACCCAGGCCCAGATCGCCGAGGCGCTGGCCGAACCCGTCCAGCAAATCTGCGAGGCAGTGATGACCGCCCTTGAAACCACCCCGCCCGACCTTGCCGCGGACATCGTGGACCGGGGCGTGATGCTGACCGGCGGTGGCGCTTTGCTGGGCGATCTCGATCTGGCGCTGCGCGAGCAGACGGGCCTTGCCGTGTCCATCGCTGACGAAAGTTTGAACTGCGTCGCCCTCGGCACGGGCAAGGCGCTGGAGTATGAATCGCAACTGCGGCACGCCATCGATTATGACAGCTAGGGCGCGTCAAGGCATTGAAAGCCCTGTAAGGGTCAGATTTTGTTTGCATAGTGAAATGTCCCGGCATGGGACACCTGGTCGCTTGCCATGCATCGGCAAATATCGGACCATTCTGATCATGCGCCCCAACTGAGGTGACACATCTTGGCCAAGGACAGCACGAATGTGGACTATACCGGCCCGCTGCGGCGGCTGGTTCTGGCCGTGCTGGTCCTGATACTGACCGGCATCTTCCTGCTCTGGCGGATCGACAGCCCAAGGGTTGAACGGTTCCGCGCGCACGTCACTGACCAGATCGTGCCCAACCTCGACTGGGCGATGGCCCCGATCACAGGCACCATCAACCTTGCCCGCGATTTTCAAAGCTACCGACGCATCGTCGAACAGAACTCCGAACTCCGGCGCGAACTGCGCCAGATGCAGTCCTGGAAAGAGGCCGCCCTGCAACTCGAACAGGAAAACGCGCGCCTGCTCGACCTCAACAACGTGCGCCTCGACCCGCGCCTGACCTACATCACCGGCGTGGTTCTGGCCGATTCAGGTTCGCCCTTCCGCCAGTCTGTCCTGCTGAACGTCGGCGCGCGGGACGGCATTGTCGAAGGCTGGGCCACCATGGACGGCATCGGACTCGTGGGCCGGATTTCAGGCGTGGCGCAGAACACCTCCCGGGTCATCATGGTTACCGACTCCTCCAGCCGCATCCCGGCGGTCATCCAACCCTCGGGCCAGCGGGCCATCGTGGCGGGCGACAACTCGGCGGCACCGCCCATCGACTTTCTGGAAAACCCCGATCTGGTGCGCCCCGGCGACCGGGTCGTGACCAGCGGGGATGGCGGCGTCTTTCCTGCCGGGCTGCTGCTGGGCCAGGTCGCCGCCGATCCCGGCGGGCGGCTGCGCGTGCGGTTGGCGGCGGATTACGAACGGCTCGAATTTCTGCGGGTTCTGCGCCACTACGGCACTGAACCCGTATCCGACACCACCGACGTGCTCGGAGGACGGGACGCCGCGGAACTGCCCCCGGAACTGACGGAGGTGACGGAATGAACGAACAGGTCTCCTCCCGGCTCTGGACGATGCGGCTGGCCTTTGCGTTTTTGGTGCTTGCCATCCTGTTTTTTCGTCTGCTGCCCCTGCAAACCGACGTCGGCGGGCTGATCTGGCCGGACTTTGTGCTGGGTTTTGCTCTGGCATGGTCTGTGCGGCGTCCCGAATTCGTGCCCGCCGTCCTGCTTGCCGGGGTGTTTTTGCTGTCCGACCTGCTGCTGCAACGCCCGCCGGGTCTGTGGGCCGTGCTGGCGCTGATCGCCTGCGAGCAGATAAAGGCCCAGTCGCGCGCCCTGCGCGATGCATCGATTGCCAGCGAATTCGTGTCCGTGGCGATGTGGATCGTGGGCGTCGGCATCGCCTATCAGGTCATCCTGGCGCTGCTTCTGGTCGAGGGCACACCGATCGGCCCGGCACTGATCCAGATCGCGGTGACGGTGCTGGCCTATCCGCTGGCTGTGGCGATCACCCACGGGGCGATGGGCGTGCGCAAGGCCGCGCCAAACGAGCTGGGCAGCCGGAGGGTCGGATTGTGAAGCGCCCCCGTATCGATGCCGAGGCGAACCACCGCCTGATCACCCGGCGGGCCGCCATCCTTGGCGGCGTACAACTGGCCTTTGTCGGTGCCCTCGGCGCGCGAATGCACTTTCTGCAAGTTGATCAGGCCGACCAGTTCCGGCTTCTCGCCGAGGAAAACCGGATCAACATCCGGATCATTCCGCCCTCGCGGGGCGAGGTCTTTGACCGCAACGGAGTCGCCCTTGCGCGCAATGCGCCCAGCTATCGCATCGTGGTGGTGCGCGAGGATGCAGGCGACGTCGCCGAGGTACTGGAACGTCTGGGCAAGGTGGTCGACCTCGACCCCGAAGAAGTCGAACGCGCCATGGCCGAGATGAAACGCTCGGCCCCGTTCCTGCCCATCACCGTCGCGGATGAGGTCACGTGGGAAGATCTCAGCCGGGTGTCGGTCAACGCCCCCGCCCTGCCCGGCGTGATACCCGAAGTGGGGCTGAGCCGTGTCTATCCCTTCGGGTCGGACTATGCCCACGTGCTGGGTTATGTCGGCCCGGTCAGCGATTACGATCTCGATCGGCTCGACGATCCGGACCAGTTGCTGCGCATCCCCCGATTTCAGATCGGCAAGATCGGCGTCGAGGCCAAGGCCGAAAACCTGCTGCGCGGCAAGGGCGGCGCCAAACGGGTCGAGGTCAACGCGACGGGCCGCGTGATGCGCGAACTCGACCGGCGCGAGGGTACTCCGGGGTCCGATCTGCAACTGACCATCGATTCCAAGCTGCAAAGCTATGTGCAGGCCCGCCTGAACGGCGAAAGCGCCAGCACCGTGGTGATGGATGTGACAACGGGCGATCTGTTGGCGATCTCATCGGCCCCGACCTACGATCCCAACTTGTTCGTGCGCGGGATTTCCTCGCGTGATTACAGCGCCTTGACGGAAAACAAGTACCGCCCGCTGGCCTCCAAAACCGTACAGGGCGCCTATCCGCCAGGATCGACGATCAAGATGGTGGTCGCCATGGCCGCCCTGGAAGAAGGGTTGATCGACCCGGATGACACCGTCTACTGCCCCGGCTATCTCGAAGTGGCAGGACGCCGATTCCACTGCTGGAAGCGGGCAGGCCATGGCTGGGTCGACCTGCAGAACTCGCTCAAGCAATCCTGCGACGTCTACTATTACGATCTGGCCTTGAAGGTCGGGATCGAAAAGATTTCCGCCATGGCCAACCGCTTTGGTCTGGGGATGCGCCACGATGTGCCGATGTCGGCAGTCACCGAAGGGCTGGCACCGACCAAGGCGTGGAAACAGCGCAAATATGGTCAGGACTGGCGCATCGGCGACACAGTCAACTCCGCGATCGGACAAGGGTATGTGCTGGCTTCTCCGCTGCAACTGGCCATCATGACGGCCCGTCTTGCCAGCGGGAACGAGGTAAGACCGCGACTGATCAAATCCGTCGACGGCATCGAACAGCCCCTGCTTGGTGGCGACAGCCTTGGCCTGAACGAAAACAACCTGCTCAAGATGCGCCGCGCGATGTTCGACGTCGTGAATGACCGGCGCGGCACGGCCTCTGGCAGCCGGATCCTCGAAGACGAGCTGCGC
>CAZITF010000316.1:0-3504 GCA_964542095.1 uncultured Rhodobacterales bacterium | reverse complement strand
CCCACACCTTGTCCTTGGACTGCTGGGCGTTGATCTCGGCCTCGGTCGTGCCGTCGAAAAAGTTCCATTTCAGATTGTATTCGCGCACGTGCTGCTGGCAGAACCAGAAGTAGTCATCCAGCACGTCCGGCGCCTTGGGCGCGCGGAATTTGCCCGCCTCGTCGCAGCCGTCATGGTCGCAGATCCGGGTCGAGGTTTCGGACGCGCCCGACATGCCGCGACGTCCGCGCGGGTTCTTTTTTTTCGCCGACGAAACGGACATATCGAAACCGAAGGGATCAGACTTGCGCATGGGATGGTCCTTTTCGACTCAGGCGCTCAAGTTTAGGCTATGGGGACGAGGATTGAAGGGGGTCGGTGAAAAAAATGTCAGTGCGGCAGGAAATCGAGGACAAGTTGCGCGCGGCATTCGCGCCGCGCGAGATCGCGGTGGTGGACGACAGCGCCAGTCATGCCGGCCACGCGGGGGCCCCGGCGGCCGGGGAAAGTCACTTTAACGTCATGCTGCGCAGCGTTGAATTCGAAGGAAAAAACCGCGTTGCACGCCATCGCGCCGTACATGACGCCCTGGGGGCGGACATTATCGGACGGATACACGCGCTGTCGCTGGACCTCGCCCCTTGAGACTGGCGCCTAATGATCGGATTTTGCGGGGCTTTTCTGGTTTGACAGGTTCTTGATGGAGGCTGTGACATCCAGAATGCCCTTGGCGCCGTCGTTGCTGTCCCCGCTCTTGGTCGGCGCGTCCTGTTCGGCGTCGTGATCCGGGGTCTGTGGCGCAGCTTCGAGCGGTGCGGTCGGTGCCGGGGGCTCGGGTGCCGTGGCCGTGGTCTCGACCTGCGGCGCGTCTGCGGCGGGCGGGGGCAGCAGTTCGGGTTCGAAATCGTCCATCGCCGCCGCCGTCTTGCGGCGGAACACCAGAACATTGCGCCATTCCGTGGTGCTGCCGGTCAGGCCCGACCGTTCCACCGAAGGCAGGGTCTCGGCGCGCTGGTATTCCCAGCCGTCCGCCCCCATGCCGTTCATCAGCGCCTCGAGCGCGTTGGCGAACCGCCCTTCGGGCCCCTTGATCCCGCGCCCCTTGACCCCTTTGGTCGGGGCCGGGACGACCTTGTATTCCCACGCTGACATGGCTTGCCTCTTTACTGATTTTCGCAGGGATATATCCGGTGGGAGCGGCGGTGAAAAGCCCGGCAGACAGGGGGTCACCCCCCGTACACCCTGCGTACACCCCCCGTGCACCCCCAACGCGCGCCGCCTTGACGGCGCGTTAACGCCTTTTGATGCCGATGCTGGCCCCGACGCGGGCCGGGCGGGGCAGTGCCGCGTGGGCCGCCGCGAGGGCTGCGACCTTGTCCAGCACGTCGCCGGGCATCGGTGCCACGCGCGGGCCGGACTGGTCGACATGCAGCGTCAGCGCCTCGCCCGTGGCGGCAAGCCAGCCGTCCTCGTGCCGGATTTCCTGATAGGAATGAAACCGTTTGGCATCGTGATCAATCAACTGAAACGTGACCGTCACCGGGTCGTTCACGTGCAGTTCGCGCACATAGGCCAGGTGAAATTCGGCCACGTAGGTCGTGTTTCCGGTGCGCGCTTGATACTCGAGGCCAAAGCCCATCAGGTCATAGACCTCGTCCGCGCACCGATCGAACAGAACGTTGTAATAGGCCATGTTGAGGTGGCCGTTATAGTCGATCCATTCCGGCTTGACGGTCATGACGGAGGATCGGAACGGGCGGGGAGGTGTCACGGGCGCGGGCCTTTCGGGAAATGGCGGTTGCGCCAAGTCTAGGCGAGGCGCCCCTGCCTTGGCCATGGTGCATGGCGATTGCGCGCGGCCCTCATGGTGATACCCTGCCCGCCGAACACCAGCAGGACATGCCCCATGAGCGACACCGAGGTTCAGGCCCAGTACGAGGCCTATCCCTATCCCGAACGCAGGCCCACGGACGAGCGCAAGCGGCTGATCACCGGTTCGCCGTCGTTGCCGGTCGAGATGGACCACTGGCTGTGGGGCGGTGCGCGCGACTGGTCGCGCCCCTTGCGCGCGCTGGTGGCGGGCGGGGGGACGGGCGATGCGCTGATCCAGCTGGCGCAGTTGCTGAGCGATGCGCGTCGCCCTTACCAGATCACCTATCTCGACATGTCCGTCGCCGCGCGCGGCATCGCCGAAAAGCGCGCAAAGGTGCGCAAGCTGGACGGGATCGCCTTTGTCACCGGGTCGCTGCTGGATGCGGCGGCCCATGGGCCGTTCGACTATATCGACTGTTGCGGCGTGCTGCATCACCTGGCCGACCCGCAGGCCGGGTTCGACGCGCTGGCCGCAGCGCTGGCCCCGGAGGGCGGGATCGGCCTCATGGTCTATGCGCCGCACGGGCGGTCCGGGGTCTATCCGCTGCAAGCCGCGTTCGGGGCCCTGTTTCAGGGGCTTGCGCCCGAACAGCGGCTGAAGCGCGGCAGGCGCATCCTTGCGGCCCTGCCGGACGCGCACCCGTTCAAGCGCAACACCAGGCTGGTCGATCACGCACAGGGCGATGCGGGGTTTTATGATCTGCTGCTGCATGGGCGGGATCGGCCCTTTGCCATCACTGAACTGCTGGGCGCGCTGGAGGCGGCGGGGCTGGACTATGCCGGCTGCCCCGAGCCGATGCTTTACGATCCGGCGCGGCTGGTGGGCGAGGTGCCCGCGGGGCTGGGCGGGGCGCAGGTGATGCAACTGGCCGAGGATCTGCGCGGCACGTTCAAGACGCACGTGGTCTATGCGCGCAAAGCGGGGCAGGTGGTGGCCCCGCCGTTGGGGCAAGTCGATGCCGTCCCGCATCTGCGCGGCGTCGACGCCGGGGCGCTTGCGGCCCATGTGGCCAAGACGGCGGCGATCACCGTCGATACAGCGGGCGAGGCGTTCACGTTCGACGTCGCGCGGCAGGCGGCACCGCTGATCGCGCGGGTGGATGGGCGGACGCCGCTGGCGCGGATCGGGCAGGGGGTTGCAGGGTTCAGCGATCTCTGGACGCAGGTCGAGGCGGCGCTGTGCGCGTCGGGCATGATGCACTATTCGCGGATTTTGGCGTAGGTTGGGCATTCATGGCGCAGCGCCACGCGGGCCACCGGCGGAAGGTGCGCGATGAATGCGCACCCTACGGGGTTGTGCGTCGCTGCCACCGGGTGACGGTCTCGTGCATCCTCGGGGATGATGCATTATTCGCGGGTCCTGGCGTAGGTTGGGCAATCTGCGCGGCGGCGTGGCGGGGTGAAACCCCGCCCTACCGGGTGTGGCTGGTCTGGTGGAGGGATGGAACCGGTGGGCATGATGCGCGGTTCGCGGGTCTTGGTGTAGGGTGCGCATTCATGGCGCACCGCCACGTGGGCCATCGGCGGAAGGTGCGCGATGAATGCGCACCCTACGGCGACCCCGCGAGTTTCTTCGCCACGATCTCGTTCACCGCCTGGGGGTTCGCCTTGCCGCCCGTTGCCTTCATCACCTGACCGACGAACCAGCCTGCC
>CAZITF010000315.1:0-3533 GCA_964542095.1 uncultured Rhodobacterales bacterium | reverse complement strand
GGTGGTGGCAAAGGTGCGCCATCCGCCCGTGTTGCCGATGGTCATCAGGCGAATTGTGTCGCCCGAATCCTCAAGCGCCATTTTGCGCATGGTGCGGGTGAAATCGCCCGACAGGACGGTTTCTGCAATGCGGTCGTCGGCCATCAGGTAGGGCAGATCGAGGACCTGCACGTAAGGAAAGATTCCCGAGGCACCGCCCGAGGTGGAAATGTAGACATCGATCGACCCGTCCGCGACACCTTGCAGGCATTCCGCACCGTTGCTGCACAGCTGCGTGCCGATGAACAGTTCGACTTCGATGGCACCGTTGGAGGCCGCTTCGACATAGTTCTTGAAGACGACGAGACCGTCATAGTCTTCGTCATTTTCGTTCGAATTGGCGGTGGCGCGGATCGTGAATTCCTGCGCGCTCGCCATCATGGTCGAGCCTGCCAGCAGCGCTGCTGCCGTGAGGGTTTTGAGGGTTGTCTTGAGCATGTGTTAGGTTCCTCCCTTTTTATGTCTCAATCGTTCAGTTTGCGAACCCCGTCAGGCGGGGGATGGTCATGGATATGGCCGGAACATATGTAATCAGGAAGATGACAGCAATTTCGACCGCAAGGAAAGGCAAGATCGCACGCGCGATGGTTTCAACCCTTTCCCGGCTGACGGCGGCCGCCACGAACAGCACCAGCCCCATGGGCGGTGTGGCGAGGCCAACGGTCAGGTTGACCGACATGATGATGGCAAAGTGGATCGGATCGACGCCCAGATCGGTGAAGATCGGTGCGAGGATCGGACCAAGGATGATGATCGCGGGCCCGGCATCGAGGAACATGCCCACGATGAACAGCAACAGGTTGATCAGGAACAGTAGGATCAACGGGTTTTCCGACAGCGTGAGGATATAGTCGGCGAGGATCTGTGGCGCGTAGGACAGCGACACCACCGTCTTGAACGCCATCGCCGCCCCCACCAGCAACAGCACGATGGCCGAGGTCAGCCCCGCGCGGCTGAGAATGTCGGGCAGGTCCGCCAGGCGCATGGTGCGCAGCACGAAAAACGCGACGAACACCGCATAGGCGACAGCGACGGCGGCGGCTTCGGTCGGGGTGAAGACACCGCCAAGGATGCCGCCGAGGATCAGCACGGGCGTTTGCAGCGGCACGATGGCGCGTTTGCAGATGGTGCGGAATTCGGCGCTGACCAGCGTGCGCAGCGCCAGCATCAGCGCATGGGCCACCGCCACGGAACCGGCCAGCGTCGCCCATTGCATCGCCGCCGATCCCGCCGGAATCGGGGCCACCGCCCAGATCAGCACACCGATGTTCAGCCGCACGAGGGCAAAGGACACCCACTTTTCCAGCGGTTTCAGTTCGACCCCGTCGAATGCGACCCGCTTGGCGGCAGGCAGGTCGTAGTGATCGGCTGTCATCCGCACCACCACCATCAGCCCGACACCCACCAGGATGCCCGGCACGATGCCCGCGAGGAACAGGGCCGCGACGCTTTCGCCCATCACATAGGCGTAGATGATCATGATGCCCGAGGGCGGGATGATCGGGCCGATGACGGAACTGGCCGCGGTGATCGCGGCGGCGTATTTGCGGGTATAGCCCTCTTTCTCCATCGCCGGGATCAGCATGGAGCCCAACGCCGAGGTGTCGGCCACCGCCGACCCCGAAAGACCCGCAAACAGGATCGAGGACAGGATATTGACCTGTGCCAGACCACCGCGCAGGTGCCCCATCAGCGCCTGGGAAAACTGGACAAGCCGGATGGTGATCCCGCCCTTGTTCATCATCTCGCCTGCCAGCATGAAAAACGGGATGGCCATCAGCGGAAAGCTGTCCATGCCGTTGTAGACATTGCGATAAAGCAGCGTGATGTCCTTTTCCTGCCCGTTCAGCCACAGCAGCAGGCCCGGCGCGGCCAGAAGGCCGAAGAACACCGGCAACCCGATCAGGAGGAACAGCAGAAACAGCGGAAGGAACCAGATCAGCATCTATTCGGCCCCCGCCATTCCGCCCATGTCGATTTCGGGCAGGCGGTCTCCGCCGCCCATCATCCGCACGACGCTGCGCAGGATCAGTTCGATATTGACCGCCAGCAGAAGGATCACACCGACCAGCAACGACAGCATCATCCAGCTGCGCGGGATACGGAACCATCCGTCAAAGGTGGGAATGTAAAGCGATGCGGTGGCGAAACGCCCCCCGAACCCGGTGACCTCGCCCCAGCCGATCTGGACGGCGACGCTCAGGATCAGGGCCGAGATCAGCAGCAGGACCAGCGACAGCACCGCCGCCACCCGGTCCGACATCAGCCCCGAGATCATGTCGAGCGCCACGAACCCGCCGCGCCGGAACGCGGTGGGGGCCATCAGCCCGGTCATCCAGAGCATGCAGAAGCGCGCGGCCTCGTCCGGCCAGGGAAGCGCGTTGTTGAACACATAGCGCGCAACGACCTGTATCAGGATGGCAACCACCATGACGGCAATGGCCACGATGCCGATCGCACGCCCGATCCTGAGCACAAACGCAATTACGGCCCCCATCGGTGCAAGCACCGCCAGTAACAAGCCCATGCGGGCCCTCCCTTTTGTCGTGGCCCGGCGGTTATTGTCCGCCGGTGCCGAAGATGCGCGGTTTTCCCGTGCGTTTGGTGGTTTGCCCGCCTTTGGCGGTGCGTGTCGTTATTATGGGTCGCCGCGCCCTAGCGCGGCAACGTGCCGTAGGTTCCGGCAAAGAATGTCAGCGGATCGCCGTGGCGCATCGCGGTGCGCTGCACCTGTCCGACGACGATCACGTGATCACCCGCATCATGAGCCGCCACCCTGCGGCATTCGAAGCGTGCAAGGCAATGGTCGATCAGCGGCACGCCGTCCGCGTTCACATGGTGCGCGACGTCGCCAAGGGCGTGAACGTTGCGTGCGACCTGCGTACACAGGTCCTGTTGTTCGGCCGCCAGCACGTGAATTGCATAGTGGTCGGCTGCCTCGAAATAGGGGAAACGGCGGGCTGTGCGGTCCACCGACCACAACACCAGCGCCGGATCCAGCGACACGGACGAAAAGCTGTTGGCCACGATGGACACAGGCCCGTCGGCACTGGCGGCGGTGATCACCGTGATGCCGGTGGCGAATTTGCCAAAGGCGTCGCGCAACTGGCGGCCACTGTTTTCGTCCGGCGAAAACACCGTGGGCTGGTTGGGGTCTTGCATTGTCATCATGCCACCTCGTGTCCAAGGGCTGCCTCGTAGAGGCGGAACCATGTGGGTCGGTCGAGCGCGACGTTGCATGCCGCACCGATCCGCTTGATCCGGTCCAGATTGTTTGTGCCCATCACCGGCAGGATGCCCGCCGGATGGGCCAGAAGGAAGGCCACCGCGATGGCCGCGCGGTCAACTCCGTGCGCTGTGGCCAGTTCATCCATGACGGAATGCAACCTGTCACTGCCCGACATCAGCCCGCCGCCGCCCAGCGGCGACCACGCCATCAGGTGATGGCCCTGGCGCTGGTGAAAGGCCAGATCGCCATTGCTGAAGGCCGCGAT
>CAZITF010000314.1:0-3544 GCA_964542095.1 uncultured Rhodobacterales bacterium | reverse complement strand
CGCCGTCAATCGCGTCTCGAACGGCTATATCCGAACCGAGGCGGACGAGGTGCAATATAACCTTCATGTGCTGCTGCGCTTTGATCTGGAACGGGCGCTGATGGCGGATGATTTGCAGGTGAGCGATCTGGAAGCGGCGTGGAACGACCGGTTCAAGGCCGATTTCGGCTATGACGTCGACAAGGCGTCGAACGGGGTGTTGCAGGATGTCCACTGGTCGGTGGGCCTGTTCGGCTATTTCCCCACCTATTCGCTGGGCAATGTCTATGCCGGTTGCCTGCACGAGGCGCTGCGGGCCGCCGTGCCCGATCTGGACGCGCAATTGGCGGTGGGGGATACATCCGCCGCAACAGGCTGGTTGCGCGAGAACCTGCAACGCCACGGCGGGCTTTACACGCCGCGCGAAGCGATCGCGCGGGCCAGCGGGATGCAGCCGGGGCCGGAGCCATTGCTGGCGTATCTCAAGGACAAGTTCAGCGGGATTTACGGGCTGTAACCCTGCGCCCGAGATTTGCCGCTTCTCTGCCATAGGCAGCTCAAAATCCATGCTCATGTTCGCCATGCACGTATTTGGCGAAAGGGCTGGGGTATGCTGCGCAGACTGATAACGATCCTGATGCTTGTCGCGACCTCTGCGACCGCGCAGGAGTATCCTCACGCTAAAGTCGTAGACTTTGTGCGCAGCGAGGATCGGGCGGGACTTGATGCGTTCCTGACGCAGGCACATGAGGCATTTTCACGCGATGAAATAAGCGCAGATGACATGCGTGATCTGTTTATCGCGCTGTCGCGCAGCCATCACCAGACTGTCCGTTTTGTCGAAGACTGGGCCAAAACGGCGCCGGACAACGTCAACGCGCAGATTGCACGGGCCTGGAGCCTCTGGCACGCCGCTGATCAGGTGCGTGAACCGGGCAGTGCCGCTGCCCAAGCTGTGTTTGACGGAATGCGGGCGATGGCCGTTGAGCATGCGATGCGGGCACGTGACATCAATCCGGATCTGGTTCCCGTGTCGGATGCCGTGTTGCGCACGTTCACGACCGACCCGTCCATTGGCGACCCGCTTGCGGCATTGGACAGGATTATGGACACGCATCCGAACTGGGGGTCCTTGCTGCGGGTGTTTCCATTGGTCGGACGCTTTGGCACTGAGGGAATCGAGGCGTTTTGCGGCCACTACGGGCCCCTCGTGACGCCGGATGCCACGCCAAAATGCCTCATGTACGGCTACACTTTCTTCACCCGAGGCTATTTGAGCGATTTCGCCGAATGGGATGGCTGGGATGAAACCGATCCGGACATGGTGATGCTGCGCATCTCGGGATTGACCACAAAATTCCCGCAAGAGGATCTGACGGACCAGCAAGTCGCGTGGCTGGAACGCGCCATTCTGGAGTTCGATGCGGATCTGTACGAGTTGCTGAACCTGCGCATGAATGCGCTGAACTTTTCCAATCGCGTTGCGATCTATCGCGGCGAATTCAGGTTTTATGAACGATTCAAGGCAACACACCTGCGCCGTGCCGAAGGGTTTCTTGACGTGGATCCTTATAACCTCGCGCTTTTGGACATGGTTGAAGGGGTCGCATTCGAACCGGGTTGGAAAACCACCGACCTCGGCGACGGTCGCGTGGCGCAAACGCCCCTTCAGCCCGAGATGGATGATGCGCAAAAGGCCGCGTTTCGTTCCGCCAAACAGGCGCAACAGGTCGATTTCGCAGGGCGGCGCTTGATGGCGAACCCGCACCGGGGTGACAGTTGGCTCAGCTACGCGTTCGCCGCCAGGCAGGCATTCGACAATAAATACTTTTTCGACGTTGACGGTGCGTTTGAGAATGCCTTGGTCTATGGGGCATCAGATCCGGTCGATGGGCTGATCATGATCCTGTTGCACAAAACGCAACAATTCGAGATGCTTAGTCTCCGCGACGCGCCGAAAGCTGCACATTTTTGGGAGGCGATTGACCGGGATATCGACGTCCCGAGAGAGGTTCTTTGCCCATTTCTGCGCGCACATCTTTTGCGCAAGGCCTTGTGCGAGGCCCGCGACAGGGAAAATGCCTGCTCCGATAACGGCGGCTATGACCCGGCGGTCTACGATCAGTTGCTGGCTGATGCGCTAAAGGCGCCGCAATGTGTCGCCATGACAGAAGCCGATGTGCAAACACTTTGGTACACGCCGGTCCCGATGTCCGAGGCGCTCGTGCCGTTGGCCGTACAAACGCGGTAGGTTCAGTCCTCGGCAGTGTCTTCCTCATCGCCCTGATCGGCGATCCACGCCACGCTCACGACCTCTTCGCCGCGACCCGTGTCGAACACCTTGACACCGCCTGCGCTGCGCGAGCGGAAGCTGATGCCTTCGACGGGCACCCGGATCGACTGGCCCTTGGACGTGGCCAGCATGATCTGGTCGTCCATCTCGACAGGGAAAGAGGCGACGATATCGCCGCCGCGCATCGCCTTGTCCATCGCCGTCACGCCAAGTCCGCCGCGCCCGCGCACCGGATAATCGTGCGACGAGGACAGCTTGCCCGATCCTTTGGAGGTGATCGTCAAAATCAGGTTTTCGGCCGCTGACATCTCGGCATAGCGGGCCGGATCGATGGTGGCGTTCGCATTGGTCTCTTCTTCATCCGATACATCAACATCGTCTGCCAAGCCCGCAACAGCCCTGCGCATTTTCAGATAGGCTGAGCGTTCGTCGCTGGAGGCGTCGAAGTGGCGAATGATCGACATCGACACAACCTTGTCCGTGCCCGACAGCTTGATTCCGCGCACCCCGACCGAACTGCGCGAGTTGAAAACCCGCACGTCCGTCGCGGGGAAACGGATCGCGCGGCCTGAATTGGTGACCAGCATCACATCGTCATCGTTGGACGCGATTCGCGCGTTTATCAACGTGGTGCCCAAATGCTCGTCCTCGAATTTCATCGCGATCTTGCCGTTGGATTTCACATTGGTGAAATCCGACAGCTTGTTGCGCCGCACCGTGCCTGCCGAGGTGGCAAAGACCACCTGCAGATCGTCCCACTCGTCCTCGGCCCGGTCCACGGGCATGATGGCGGCCACCGACACACCCGGCGGAATAGGCAGGATGTTGACGATCGCCTTGCCTTTCGAGGTGCGTCCCCCTTGCGGCAGGCGCCAGGTCTTGAGCTTGTAAACCATGCCATCGGTGGTGAAGAAAAGCAGCTGAGTGTGGGTGTTGGCGACAAAGAGGGTGGTGATCACGTCCTCTTCCTTGGTGGCCATGCCCGACACACCCTTGCCGCCGCGCTTCTGGCTGCGGAAATCGGCGAGCGGCGTGCGCTTGATATAGCCGCCCGAGGTCACGGTCACGACCATCCCTGGGCCAATTTCGAGTATTGATGCGCATGTTGTTCACACGCCCACTCTCCGTCGACGCCCGGCTGGCCCCGCTCGCGCTGACCCTGCTCGTCCTGCTGGTCTTGTTTGGCTTGTCTGCACCTAGGGCTGCGCACGGCCAGAGCACTGCCTTCACGTACCAAGGCGAGATGGTCGATGACGGCGTGGCCTTCGACGG
>CAZITF010000313.1:0-3554 GCA_964542095.1 uncultured Rhodobacterales bacterium | reverse complement strand
GCTCATTCAGAAGATACTGGGTCGGCTGCTGCAGCCGTTCCTCAAACCCGTGCTTCTGGTCGGGGCCGACAAAATGCATCTTGCCCGACAGGCACGTCTGGTAACCCGCGCGGCGCAGGTGATGGGCGTAGGTGGGAATGCTAGAAGTGAATTCAGCGGCATTGTCATAGACCCCAGTGGCACTGGGCAACTGGCCCGACATGAATGCCGCCCGCCCCGGCGCGCACAGCGGCGAGGCGGTATAGCAATTGGCAAAGCGGGTCGAGCGGGCGGCAAGTTTTTTCAGGTTCGGCGCGTGCAGCCAGTCGGCGGGTCCGTCCGGAAACAGCGTGCCGTTCAGTTGATCGACCATGAAGATCAGTATGTTGGGATTGCTCATGCCGACTCTCCGGTGAGTAGATCGAGCGCGCGCTGTGCGGTGGCCTTGGCGGCATCAACCGATCCGTCCGCGTCAAGACCTGCGCGCAGGTACAGCCCATCGATCAATGCGCCCAGCATCTCCGCATCGCGGCGCGGATCGCGGCTGAGCGGGCGCAGGGCGTGCGTGAGGTTCGAGCGCAGTCGGCGCTGGTACAGGTTCAGCAAACGGTGGGTCTGCGGATGGGTGGTCGCCTGTGCATACAGTGTCATCCACGCGCTGACGGTCGCGGGCGCAAAGCAGGAGGACGCGAAACTGGCCGCGATCAGCGCCTCGGCACGGGCGCGTGGCGTGCGCGCGGCGCGCAATCCCGCCACCACCTCGACGCCGAAGTCGCGCAGGATCTGGCGCATGGCAGCCAGAAATATCTGGTTCTTGCCGCCGAAATAGTGATGTGCAAGGGCGGTGGACATGCCCGCCCGCTTGGCGATCTGGCCCACGGTGACATCCAGCGACCCCGCCGCCCCGATCTCGGCAATCGTGGCCTGCACCAGCGCGGCGCGCCGGATCGGTTCCATCCCAAGTTTCGGCATACCTGACCCCCAGACTGTTTGCGAAGAAAGCCTTGCGGGTTTTTTATTGACTCGTCAATCAATAAAAATCAAACCTTCGTCGCCGGGGTTGGCGGGGTGATGGGCCGCCGTTTCAGCACCGCCTCGCGCCATGTGATGAACGTGACAGAGGCAAGGATCAGACCGCCCCCGAAGATCACCCAGATATCCACCGGCTCGGCAAAGACCAGCGCACCCAGCGCGACGGCCCAGACCAGTTGCAGGAAGGTGATGGGTTGCGTGACGGTGACTGGTGCCGCCGCAAAGGCCATCGTCATGGTGTAGTGCCCCGCAGTGGCAAAACAGGCCACAGCAAAGAGCAACCCCAGATCTCTCCAGCTTGGTGTGACCCAATCCGCCAGCGCAAACGGCGCAAGGCCGATGGTCACGAATATCGACAGCATAAAGACGACAACCGCCGGTTTCGCCTCGTCCGCAAGGATCTTGGCCAGCAGGTAGGACCCGGCAAAGGTCACCGCACAGAACAGCATCGCGATATGCCCCGGTTCGACCGCGCGAAAACCCGGGCGCAGGATCACAGCGGTGCCGATCAGCGCCACGGCAATGGCCGCGATCCGTCGCACCGCCAGCTTTTCGCCCAGAAACAACGCTGCCCCGATGCTGACATAGACCGGGGCAAGGTAATTCATCGCCGTCACCTCGGCGATCGGGATACGGGTCATGGCGTAAAACCACAGGATCACACCACCCGAATGGAACACCCCGCGCAAGGTGAACAGCCGCCACTGACGCGCGGTCAGATGTGCATCCCGCACCGCAGGCAGCATCGGTACGAGAAATCCGAGGCCAAGGAAATAGCGCAGGAACGCGGCCTCTGCCGGGGGCACGCGCGGGCCCATGTACTTGACAAGGGCCGTCACCGCGACAAAGCACAGGCCCGTCACCAGCATCCAGAATATGCCCGTCAGGGGTTTGGGGTCGCCGCGTTGCATCGCCTATCAATGCGGATTTGGAACGGCGCTTGCAAGCCTGCTGACAGGCTTCAAAGATAAAGCAGTTTCAACGCGATGGCCCACATGGTCAGTGCGATGATGGCGTCCAGAACCTGCCACGCACGCGGCCTTGCAAACAGCGGCGCCAGCAGGCGCGCTCCATATCCAAGGGTAAAGAAAAACACAAAACTGGCCGTTGTCGCCCCGAGCCCGAACATCAGCCGATTGTCATATTGCGAAGAGATCGATCCGATCAGAACGACCGTGTCCAGATAGACATGCGGGTTCAGCCAGGTCAGTGCCAGCACGGTCAGGATCGCCTGACGCAGGCTTTGACTGTCCGACCCCTCCACCCTGAGCACCGCCCCACCGCGCCAGGCCGCGCGGGCGTTCAGCCAGCCGTACCACAGCAAGAACGCCGCCCCGCCATAGCGCATCACCGGCTCGAACCAGGGTACCGCTTGGCCAAGTGCTCCGAACCCGGCAACACCAGCGGCGATCAAGATGGCATCCGACATTGCGCAGGTCAGACATACCCAGAACACATGCGCGCGCCGCAATCCCTGACGCAGCACAAAGGCGTTTTGCGCCCCGATCGCCAGAATGAGCGAGATCGACAGAAAAAAGCCGGGTAAAAACGATGCCATTCCAAGACGCCCTGCGCACTGAGACGCCGTGCATAGGGGATGCAGGGTCCGGCCACAACCGCACGCAAGCCATACGATTTTTGCACAGCTGGCATGCTCAGAAAAACCGAGCAATTCCCGGCGCGCCTCCCTATATCGAGCGAAACCCGATGGCAACGTCGTGCCAAAAGGTGTCACCAGCACCTGTCATCACGGTGATCTGATCATAGATGATTAGCGTATCCCTGATGAACAGTTATGCTGGTCAAAGAAACCAAGGATGAAATCCGATGCTGGATGAAACACATAGCGTTGACCTGACCCTTCAGGATCTCGAGTTGATCGAAGCCGCGTTGCAGACGCAGGAAAAGATCCTGTCGGTGCAAAGCCGTGCCGGGGGCAGTGCCGCGCGCACACGCCTCAACGACCTCAAGGGTCTGATGCGCCGTCTGCGCCGTCAAACACCGTCCAGCCAGGGTGCGCCTTGCGTCGGCTGGAGCAAGGCCGCACGGCAGCTGTTTTTCTAGACTGTAATACCGCCACTCGCAAAAAACGCCGCGCCCGTTTCCGGGGCGGCGTTTTTCAATGGGTGGAAGGGCGCATGCCCGATCAGATCATTCCTCGTCCAATTGAGCCATGACCTCGTCGCTGGCCTCGAAATTCGTGGTGACCTGCTGGACATCGTCGTCGTCTTCCAGCGCATCCACCAGCTTCATCAGCTTCTGCATGCCCTCAAGGTCCATCTCGGTGGTGGTGGTGGGGCGCCAGACCAGCTTGGTGGACTCGGATTCGCCCAATTGGGATTCCAGCGCGTTCGATACTTCGTTGAGGTCAGTATCCGCGCACCAGATGGTGTGACCATCTTCGCCGGACTCCACGTCCTCCGCCCCGGCCTCGATGGCGGCCATCATCACGGTGTCCGCATCGCCCACATCCGCCGGATAGCTCACCGCGCCTTTGCGCTCGAACATGAAACCGACGCTGCCGGTTTCGCCAAGGTTGCCGC
>CAZITF010000312.1:0-3556 GCA_964542095.1 uncultured Rhodobacterales bacterium | reverse complement strand
TCCTCGGCCTGATCATGGCGACCGTGGGCGAAGGTGCGCTGTTCAACCTGCCCCGCTTTACCGCCGGCATCATGGATTTGCAGTCCGGTTTTGGCTTTATCACGCTGGCCATGGCCATGTTCGCCCTGCCCGAGGCGCTGTTTCTGGTGCTCAAACCCAAGACGGCAGGCAGCGCCGAGGACGAGATCAAGGATCTGCGCATCACCCGCGCCGAGGCCCGCGCCATTGCCCCGGTCGTCGGACGCCAGTCGGTGCAGGGGTTCTTTATCGGGGTTCTGCCCGGTGCGGGGGCCACCATCGCGAGCTTCCTTGGCTACGCGGTCGAACGCAACCTCGCCACCAAGGAAGAACAGGCCGAGTTCGGCAAGGGCTCGATCAAGGGCCTTGCCGCGCCGGAGACGGCGAACAACGCCGCCTGCACCGGGTCCTTCGTGCCGCTGCTGACGCTGGGCATCCCCGGTTCGGGCACCACCGCGATCCTGCTGGGTGCGCTGCTCGCGCTCAACGTCTCGCCCGGCCCGCGCCTGATGATCGACGAGCCGCAGATCTTCTGGGCCGTCATCATGTCGATGTTCATCGGCAACCTGGTGTTGCTGGTCCTGAACCTGCCGCTGATCCCCTATATCGCCAAGGTGCTGTCGATCCCGCGCAACTTCCTGATCCCGTTCATTTTGTTCTTTACCCTGATGGGGGCCTATATCGGGCAGAACAACGCAACCGAACTGTTGATCCTCGTGGGCTTCGGCGTCTGTGCGACAGCGCTCAAATTCGCGGACTACCCGCTTGCGCCCTTGCTCATCGGCTTCATTCTGGGTGGGATCCTCGAAAACAACTTTGCCCGCTCCATGCAGCTTTATGACGGGGTCAGCTTTATCTGGGAACGGCCGATGACACTGGGTCTTCTGGTCATTGCCGCCATCCTGATCCTGCTGCCCAGCTACCGCTCAAGAATCGCCAGACGCAAGGCAGAGGGCGTGGCCGACGGCGACTGACCCAGCTACGCGCGCCCCGAAGCGGGGGCGCGCGTTCGCTGCCGGTCATGCCTCAGTCGCGGATACGTCCGAAGGTGGACAACCGGTTGATTTCATCGAGCCGGTCGAGGTTCACCACCGTCGACAGCATCAGCCGATCCTGGCTCCAGTCGCCGGGCCGCTGAATGGCGACCGAAGTAAAGGCGACCGCCGCGATCAGCGGAATGGCCGCCGTCATGAACACCAGTTTCTGATAGCGCGGGCGGCGCGCGTCTAGCACCGACAGGATGCGTCGCTCCAGCAGGCTCTTGCCGATTTTCAGCGGCGTGCGATCCGCCGTCACCAACGTCACCTTCGGCACCGCCAGCAGAAAGGCGCGGTCCCGCCGCAGGGTCTGCTGGCAGACGGACAGCAGCGTTTCGCAATAGGCGCGCATGTCGATCCGGCCATACGACATGACCTTGCTGTCACAATTCAACTCGCGCAGATGTTCGACCTGCCGTTTCCAGGCGTGATAGGCCGGGTTGAGAAAAAAGAACGGCTTGAGCGCTTCCAGCAGCACTTCCCATTCCAGATCGCCCTGGCGGATATGCTGGAATTCATGCGCCAACGAGACCTTCATTTCGTCCCGCTGCCCCAGCATCCGCGAGGGGATAACGACGTAGTAGTTGCGAAATCCGCGCGTGGAAAAAGGCACCAGCGTGCGGTCGGACAGGCGGATGCGTACCCGTCCGATACGGCGCAGGTCATAGCTGTTTGCGACGATCCGCCAGAGGCATATGATCGAATATCCGAGGCGCAAGAATCCGAGGACAACCCCAACAACAAAGGACGCGATCACCGCCCGCGCGAACAACCCGTCCGCATTCATGACATTCAGAATGAACGTGTCACGCATCAGGATCAGCCCCTCGAAATCCGAGGCTTTCATCTTGAGACCGCCATTGAGGTAGTAGGACACCACCATGTCCGACAGATTGACGTTCACCCCTTTTGCCACCCCCGACACCTGTAGCGCGTTGACCGCCGCCACCAGGAACGGGGCACAAACGATGGCGATAAAGACGGCATTCAGCAGGGACAGCTGGATCCCGTAGGCATGTTTCAGACCGACCCGGCACATGACGGCCCGGACAAGGAACCACAGAAAGAACGCCACTCCGAACAGGATATTGGCATTGATGAACGCATCGAGCAGTGCTTCACCCGCTATCATTTTTCAACCTCCGATCCACAAGTGCCCGGATTTGCCCCAACGCTTCTTCGGTCAATTCGTCGTCGTTCACCAGACGCGCCACAAGGGATGCGGGCGTGTCGTCGAACAGCTTCATCGACAGATCCTTGAGCGAGCGTGACTGATAGGCATCCTTGGCCAGGGTCGGTGTGTAGATATGGCTTTTGCCGGATTTCCGACTGGTCACGAATGCCTTCTGTTCGAGAATGCGCAGGATGGTGGCACCCGAGGTGTAGGCGAGGCTGCGCGACTCTGGCAGCTTGTCCAGCACGTCGCGTACAGTTCCCTCTTCCAGGGCCCAAAGCTCGTTCATGAACTCCAGTTCCACCTCCGTCAGAAGTTCGCTTTTCTTCTTTTTCATCGCCATTCCGTTCCGCACATACGCTCACTCTTTACGCATATCGAGTAAAACGCATCGCCGCGGTTATCCAAAGCCAATTCTCACACTTTCCTGAAACAAAAGATGCCCCAGCCAATGGAAATCGCCAGCGGCCACCACAGCGGCTGGCCAAAAATCCCCAGCCAGGCGAGGAAAATGTAGGACGTCCCGAGCAGCGTGATGAACAGCCGGTCGCCCAGTGTCGTGGTCAGCCCCAGGATGCCCTTGCGTTCCAGACCGTCGCGATATTTCGTGACCTCCAGCACCCCGATCAAGGCGATCACGCCGAACAGCACGCAGAACAACAGGAACGTCGCCGGGGTCCAGGCCATCCAGAACGACGGCCACAGGGGTGCGGTCCAGGAAAAGGCCGGTTCTTCCTTGTTGGCGACATTGCCCCAGCCCTGGGCAAAGGCGGGATTGGCGGCCATCAGGGCCGGTATCGGGAACAGTCGTCTCATCACACCCTCCCCAGGGCAAAGCCCTTGGCGATGTAGTTGCGCACGAAATAGATGACGATGGCGCCGGGAATGATCGTCAGCGTCCCTGCCGCCGCCAAAAGCCCCAGTTCATACCCTGCGGACGAGGCCGTCTTGGTCATGGTCGCGGCAATCGGCTTGGCCTCGACAGCCGTCAATGTCTTGGCCAGCAGCAATTCCACCCAGCTGAACATGAAGGCAAAGAACGCCGCCACGCCTACGCCCGCCTTTATCGTCGGCAGGAATATCGTGACAAAAAAGCGGGGAAAGGAATAGCCGTCCACATAGGCCGTTTCGTCCAGTTCCTTGGGCACGCCCCCCATGAACCCTTCCAGGATCCACACCGCCAGCGGAACATTGAACAGGGCATGCGCCAGCGCCACGGCCAGATGCGTGTCAAACAGGCCAACCGACGAATAAAGCTGAAAGAACGGCAGCGCGAACACCGCCGCCGCCGCCATGCGATTGGTCAGCAGCCAGAAGAACAGCTGCT
>CAZITF010000311.1:0-3567 GCA_964542095.1 uncultured Rhodobacterales bacterium | reverse complement strand
CCATGTCGTCGGCCTGTCGATCCTGTCAGGCAGTCACATTCCGCTGGTCGAGGATTTGATGCGGCGCATGCAGGCCGAGGGGCTGTCCCATGTGCCTGTCATCGTCGGCGGCATCATTCCGGATGACGACGCGGAGCGGTTGCGTGCGCTGGGGGTTGCGCGGGTCTATACGCCCAAGGATTTCGAGCTGAACACGATCATGTCCGACATCATCACCCTGGCCGATCCGCAATCGGTGGCTGCCGAATAGACAGCGCCATCGGGAAATTGCGATCTGAAAAACATGGCCAATGCACGTATCGCCTGTGACTTTTCCACCGGCGGACGAATTTATCTCGCCCCGCGAGCAAACAATCGCCGTTGACACAAACTCAATCATTTCAGGCCATTGATTTCCGGGGCGAAATCGAAAATACGCTGCATTACAGGAATAGTTATCGGAGACCGGAAATGGCGATCAAACTCGACAAAATGAGTCGCAAGGAACTTGAGCAATTGCGTGCGGATGTCGACAAGGCCATTGTCGCATCGCACAGGAAAGAAAAGAAAGAGGCCCTGGCCGCGGCCCAGAAAGCCGCCGCTGAATTCGGGTTTTCCCTCGAAGAGCTGACAAGCAAACGCGCGGGTCGCGGTGCGGCGAAAGGCACCAAGGCCGAAGCCAAATACATGGACCCCGAAAACCCCACAAACACGTGGACCGGCAAGGGCCGTCAGCCCAATTGGTTCAAGACCGCCGTCGCAAATGGCAAAAGCCCTGACGATCTGCTGATCTGAAATGCGGGCGGTACCGGGGGTGCCGTGTCACCCTCGTATCGCCCTGGCTTTTTGCGGTAACGTGGCCCGACTCGTATCAGGATCGGAGCAGCCATGACCGTGCATATCGGCGCCAAACCCGGACAAATCGCCCAGACCGTTTTGATGCCCGGCGACCCCTATCGCGCGCGGTGGGCGGCAGAGACGTTTCTGGACAGTGCCGAACTGGTGAACGAAGTGCGCGGCATGCTGGGTTTTACCGGCACGTGGCGCGGCCACCCGGTCACCATTCAGGGGTCTGGCATGGGCATGCCGTCCCTGTCGATCTATGCCAACGAGCTGATCCGCGACTATGACGCGCAGACCCTGATCCGCATCGGGTCCTGCGGCGGGATGCAGCCTCATGTGGGCATCCGCGACGTGATCATCGCGATGACGGCCAGCACCATCACTTCGCCCTCTTCGGGCATCTTCCGCGAGGTGAACTACGCCCCCTGCGCCGATTTCGGCCTGCTGGCGGCGGCCGTCAAGGCGGCCGAAGGCAAGGGCAGCGCAACCCATGTGGGCGGTATCTATTCGTCGGACGTGTTCTATTCCGAGCGGCCCGATCTGGACGAGCAGATGGTGCGCCACGGCATTCTGGGGGTCGAGATGGAGGCCGCGGAGCTGTACACCCTCGCGGCACGTCATGGGCGCCGGGCGCTGGCCGTGCTGACAGTCAGCGACCACTTGCGAACCGGAGAGGCGTTGCCGAGCGAGGATCGCGAAAAGACCTTCGGCGATATGGTGGAGATTGCGCTGGAGGCGGCTTTTTCCTGACGCACTCTGGATAATTTACATACGTTTCAACGTCTTGCGCCGTATTCAGGCCATGCACCATGCGTACACCCCCTGTACACCCCCTGTGCACCCCCACCGTCACGGTGGGCTAACAGGTTCTTAGGATTCTGGGTCACCGCGGTTAAGATGCGGTAAAGCCACCGTCACCGTCCGTGGCTGCGGTCATAGCCGTTGGACGGCGGGCCGGACCAGCCGTCCAGTGCGCCGGGCGGCGGGGCGAAGACCTCGACCTTGAGCGGGAAACAGGGGGCCGTGTCGGAGGAATGTTCGGCGCCGCAATCCCCGCCGGGGCAGGCACTGAGCGCGCCCAACAGGTCGATTTCGGCAAAAAAGTCGATGTGATCGCCGGGGCGCACGGGGCTTGCCTTCATGAAATACTGACCGGTGTCACGGGTGAACCCGGTACACATGAAAACGTTGAGCACGTCATGCACGTGCGGTTCGGCCTCGGCTAGCGACAGGCCGGTATGATCGGCCAGCGCGCGGGTCAGGTTCGAGTGGCAGCAATGATGGTACTGCCCGCCCTGCAACAGATTGCCGGTATAGGGATCGCAGCGGGTGCCGATCACATCATGCACCGACCCGCCGTAGGGGTCGATCCCGTACCAGACAAGCGTGTCGTGGATCACCGTGGCCATGGGGCGCAGGTTTGGAAAACTGCTCCACATCCGCTCGCCTATGGTGATGTGCGTGCCGTGCAGCGCCCGTGTTTTGCCGGAGTAGAAACGCTCGGCCAGGTCGTTGGCGTTCCACAGGTTCAGATCGCCGACCTGCGGCCCTTCAATGCTTGAGATGCGAAAGACGTGACCAGCCGGGACGTTGAAACAAGCAGCCTCGCGCGGGGGGGCGAGGATCTCGTCCACCTTTGTCATGGTCGCGCGCATGGCAATGTAGCGTGCCATATCGGGTGCCGGCAGGGTGTCGGGGGGATAGCAGATCACGGGCGCAATCGCGCGGCGGGTTTCGGCGTCGGGGGGTGGCGTTGTCATTGGCGCACCGTGGGCGAGCCGTTCCCCGCGGTCAAGTGGCATGGGCGGTGTCGGGGTCCGTTGCGGGCCACCGGCGCCCGGCGCGGCGCAGGCTGTCAGATCAGCAGATCGCCCGCCAGCCCGAGCAGGAAACCGAGGACCGCCCCCAGCGGCGGTGCCCACGCGTTTTCCAGCGGGATCTGCGGCGCGATGTCCTGAAACATGAGGTAAAGGATGCCACCGGACGCCAGCATCATCACCGCCCCCGTCACACCCGAGTTCGGGTCGATCATCAATCCGGCATAGGCCGCCGCAGGCCCCAGCGGCACCATCAGGACAAACAGGCCGAGCAGGATCACCGGCCCGCGGCGGCTGGTCTGGCGCAGTTCTTCCATCGCGTTGAACCCTTCGGGCAGGTTTTGCAGCGCGATCAGCAGCGCCACGAGCAGCGCCGCCGGAAAGTCGCCCGCGACCAGTGCCCCCAGCGCCATCGCCTCGGGCAGATAGTCCATCATCATGGCCAGAAACTGCGCGGCCCGCCCGCCGCGTGCCGCCAGCGCCCGGTCGATCCATGCAAAGGCCAGCGCACCGACCACGAACCAGAACAGCGCGGCGGCGGCGGCAAGCCGTTCGCTGCCTTCGGGGATCAGGACCAGCGCCACCGCCGCCAGCAATGCCCCCGCGCCAAAGGCAACGACGCCATGGCGCGCCTCGCTCGCGGCGAAATCCGACAGGAAACCGAAGCGGCACAGGGCCAGTGCCGCGCCCGCCGGAATGGAGAGTCCGGCGAGGGCGGTCAGAATGAGAGCTGCCCAGATCGGGTCAGCCAAGCGTCACACGGTCCGTTCGACCATCATCTTCTTGATGTTGGCGATGGCTTGGGCCGGGTTCAGGCCCTTGGGGCATGTCTTGGCGCAGTTCATGATCGTGTGACAGCGATAGAGCTTGAACGGATCTTCCAGGTCATCGAGCCGCTCGCCCGTCGCCTCGTCGCGGGAATCGATGA
>CAZITF010000310.1:0-3572 GCA_964542095.1 uncultured Rhodobacterales bacterium | reverse complement strand
CCGGCCCTGTTGCGCCCCGGTCGCTTTGACCGTCAGGTCACCGTCGGCAATCCCGACATCAAGGGCCGCGAGAAAATCCTTGGCGTCCATGCGCGCAAGACACCGCTGGGCCCCGACGTCGATCTGCGCATCATCGCGCGCGGTACGCCCGGCTTTTCCGGTGCCGATCTGGCGAACCTCGTCAACGAGGCGGCGCTGATGGCGGCCCGGATCGGACGCCGGTTCGTGACAATGATGGATTTCGAACAGGCCAAGGACAAGGTGATGATGGGGCCCGAGCGGCGCTCCATGGTGATGACGGCGGCGCAAAAGGAGATGACCGCCTATCACGAGGCGGGGCACGCGCTGGTCGGTATCAAGCTCCCCAAATGCGATCCGGTCTACAAGGCCACGATCATCCCGCGCGGCGGTGCCTTGGGTATGGTGATGAGCCTGCCCGAAATGGACCGGCTCAACATGTTCAAGGACGAATGCCACCAGCGTCTGGCCATGACCATGGCGGGCAAGGCGGCCGAGATTCACAAATACGGCGCGGAATCCGTGTCGAACGGCCCGGCGGGCGACATCCAGCAGGCCAGCGCGCTGGCCCGTGCGATGGTGTTGCAATGGGGCATGTCCGACAAGGTCGGCAACATCGACTATTCCGAAGCGGCCCAGGGTTATCAGGGCAACACCGCGGGTTTCTCCGTCTCGGCCAACACCAAGGAACTGGTGGAACAGGAAGTGCAGAAGTTCATCCAGGACGGCTACGACTGGGCGCTCAAGGTCATCTCGAACTCTTCCTCGTTTTCCGAGATGACCTTGAGCATCCAGGACGGCTACGACTGGGCGCTCAAGGTCATCTCGGAAAACGAGGAAGAGTTCGAGCGGCTGGCGCAGGGCCTGTTGGAATATGAGACACTCACCGGCGAAGAGATCGAGCGTGTGATGCGCGGCGAACCGCCCCATGCGCCCGATGATGAGGACGGCGGATCGGCGGTCGAGGAAGAAAAACCAAGCCTGACGGCGATCCCCAAGGCCAAGAAAAAACCCGACCCCTCCGGCGACGGTGGCATGGAGCCTGAGCCGAGCACTTGAGAGATGGCGTGAACACTTCAAAAGGCTCGCTTTTGCGGGCCTTTTTCTTGGGCCGATGCGGTCTGGAGGCAGCGCGAAAAAGGACCGAATTGGCGCAAGGGTGGTGTGATACATCCCGTCTGCATCGTGCCCATCACACATATTGCGCGTTGCCCCACATGTTCTGATTTGTCTGCCCCGGCCATACCGGTCTAGGGTCGCGCCAGATCAAGGAGAAACGCTATGCCCGCGCTTAAACCCACGCCCTTTTCCGCTCGCATCACATGGCTGGGCCGCGTCACGCAAGAGGGCGGAACCCTGCGCTCGACCCCGCTGGACTCGGTCGAGGCGACGCTGGACGGCTTTCCCGGCGAAACCCATGGCGGGGCAACCCGGCCCGCCTGTAGCCGGGTATCGACCCAATATCCGCGCGGCACCGCGATCCGCAATGTGCGTCAGCTGACGATCCTCAGCGCGGAGGAACTGGCCGAGATTGCGGCAAGAATGGAGATCGGTTGCATCGACCCGGCCTGGGTCGGGGCGTCGATGGTGATCGAGGTCATCCCGGATTTTTCCCATGTGCCACCGTCCGCGCGGCTGATGGCACCGTCCGGGGCTGGAATCACGATCGACATGGAAAACCGCCCCTGCGTCTATCCCGGCCGCGAGATCGAGAAAGAAGCGGAAGGCTTTGGCAAACGATTCAAACCGGCAGCCAAAGACCTTCGCGGGGTGACCGCCTGGATGGAATATGGCGGGCGTCTGTCGGTGGGGGATACATTGGTGCTGCATGTGCCGGACCAGCCCGTGTGGGCGCATCTGGACGCGGCGCGCGCTGGCTAGGACCGGGCGCACCATCAGGTGCGCCTTACACGCCCGGGCTACCCCGTAAGGCGGAGGTGTCCTCCGCCCGGCGGCTGAACGCTTGATTTCTCAGACAAATACCGCGCAGACTTGGCCGAACTGACGGCCTTGGGGAAGGGGTATGGCGTGATCGATTACTACCAGGTGGCCGGATATGGCGGCGTCGCCTTTTACCTCGGCTCTTACGGCTTGCTGCAACTGGGTGTACTCAGGGGCAACAGCTATACCTATGCGGCGTTGAACCTGCTGGCGGCGGCCCTTGTGCTGGTGTCGCTGTTTCGCAACTGGAACCTGTTTTCCGCCATCATCCAGATCAGCTGGATCACCCTGTCGGTGATCGGTATCGCGCGGGTCTGGGTGCTGAGCAACATGCTGCGCTTCAGCGATGAGGAACGGGAACTGCTCAAGACCCGTTTTCCCGCCCTGCGCCCGATCGAGGCCAAGAAACTGATGGACGCCGGGTCCTGGCATGACGGGCAGGCCGGAGAGGCGTTGACCCGGCAGGGCGCGCCTGTCGAGGCGCTGACCTACCTGGCTGCGGGCGGCGTGGACATCGATGTGGGCGGGCAGATCATCGCGCAGGTCGGCCCCGGCCAGTTCATCGGAGAGATGGCCTGCATGACCAGCGGACCCGCGAGCGCGTCGGTCAGGCTGAACCAGCCAACCCGCTATTTCCGCGTCCCGTCCGAGGCGCTGCGCCGTCTGGTGCGGCGCAATCCCGACATCGCGCCCCACCTCGATCTGGCCTTTTCAGGCAACATCCGCAGCAAGCTGATGGCGACCAACACGGTTCTGGAAAAGGCGATGAAGGCGCGCGATACCGTACCCGCCCGCGACTGATCGTTTCCGAAACGAAACGATGGCGCGCATTGTGGCCGCTCAACCGCGTCGAAATGTCGGATTCGCACGTATGGTTACTGGGCATGCGCCTGTATGCAGTCCACGACACACGTGCCCATTTGACTTGCGGGGAGCAACATGGCCTATAAATCCGACATCGAAATCGCGCGCGAGGCGCACAAGAAACCGATCCAGGAGATCGGGGCCAGGATCGGCATCGAGAGCGCCGACCTGCTGCCCTACGGCCACGACAAGGCCAAGGTCAGCCAGTCCTTCATCAACTCGGTGCAGAACCGCGAAAACGGCAAGCTGATCCTTGTCACGGCCATCAACCCGACACCTGCGGGAGAAGGCAAGACAACCACAACCGTGGGTCTGGGCGACGGCGTGAACCGTATCGGCAAAAAGGCGATGGTCTGCATCCGCGAGGCCTCCCTTGGCCCGAACTTTGGCATGAAGGGCGGAGCCGCCGGGGGCGGCTACGCGCAGATCGTCCCGATGGAAGAGATGAACCTGCACTTTACCGGCGACTTTCATGCGATCACCTCCGCCCATTCGCTGCTGAGCGCGATGATCGACAACCACATCTACTGGGGCAACGAACTGGACATCGACCTGCGCCGCGTGGTTTGGCGCCGCGTCGTCGACATGAACGACAGGGCCCTGCGCCAGATCGTGGCCTCGCTTGGCGGGGTCGCCAACGGCTTCCCGCGCGAGGCGGGATTTGACATCACCGTGGCATCCGAGGTCATGGCGATCCTGTGTCTGGCCAAAGACCTGCAAGACTTGCAGAACCGTCTGGGCGACATGAT
>CAZITF010000309.1:0-3619 GCA_964542095.1 uncultured Rhodobacterales bacterium | reverse complement strand
GCTGACCCCCATCGCCCTGATCAAGGCGCTGGTGCCGGGCATGATGGAGCGCGGCTGGGGCCGGGTGGTCAATATCACCTCGCAATCGGTCAAGGCGCCCATCGCGGTGCTGGGCCTGTCGAACGCGGCCCGCACGGGTCTGACGGGCTATGTCGCGGGCACCTCGCGGCAGGTGGCGGGATCGGGTGTGACCATGAACAACCTGCTGCCCGGCATTCACGCCACGGACCGGGCCAATGCGCTCGACGGGCCGGTGGCCGAGCGCGAGGGCATCACCCTGGAAGAGGCCCGCGCACAGCGCGCCGCCACCATTCCGGCGGGCCGCTATGGCACCCGCGAGGAGTTCGGCGCGGCCTGCGCGTTCCTGTGTTCGACCCATGCGGGGTTCATCGTGGGCCAGAACCTGCTGCTGGATGGCGGCGCGACGCTGGCCACGATCTGAGCCGGAATGGGGTGATCCGCAACGAAGGATGAGGTCGGATGGCCAGGGCACAGGCGACGTTTTCGCTGAAGGATCAGCTGTTCAACGCGCAGAGCCTGGGCGATCTGGCGGATCAGTATGCCGCCGCTTTGCCGGGGTTCGCGCGTGATCGCTTTCACGCCGCAGCCCTTGGCGGCGTGGCGGAGCGCAGATTGCTCGACTGTCTGGACTGGTTCGCCGATTGTCTGGAGCCCTGGCTGGCCCCGGATTTTCCGACCATGGCCGACCAGCTGGAGGCGGCGATGCCGCCGCCGCTGGACCCGTCCCTGCGCGATGACGACTTTGGCCGGTTCATCCATGCGGTGCCCGGCGTGCTGGCGGCGCGGCATGGGCTGGAGGCCCATCGCGACCGTGCGCTCGATCTGCTGCACGCCGCGACGCAACGCTTTTCGATGGAGTACTACATCCGCCCGTTCCTGAACCGCTGGCCGGACGAGACGCTGGCGCGGCTGCGCGTTTGGGCGCGGGATGACAATTACCATGTGCGCCGGCTGGTGAGCGAGGGGACGCGGCCCAGGCTGCCCTGGGCGCGCAAGATCGAGGTCGCCCCGGCGCGGATGTTGCCGCTGCTCGATCTGTTGCAGGCCGATCCGACCCGCTTTGTCACCCGCTCGGTCGCCAACCACCTCAATGACGTGGCCAAAAGCGATGCGGACGCGGTGCTGGACCGCCTTGCGCGCTGGGAGGCGGAAGGTACGCAAGGCGCGGGCGAGCGGGCGTGGATGCGCCGCCATGCGCTGCGCACGCTGGTCAAGGACGGCCATGCCGGGGCGATGGAGATGCTGGGCTATGCCCCCGATGCGCCGGTCGCGGTGCGCGTGCAGGTGGCCACGCCGCAGGTCGCGCTGGGGGCGGCGCTGGAATTTGCGGTGACGCTTGAGGCCGGGGAGGCGCTGCCGGTGCTGGTCGATTACCGCATCCGTTTTGCCCGCCCCGGCGGACGGTCGGGCGAGAAGGTGTTCAAGCTGAAGGTGGGGCAGGTGCGTGCGGGCACGCCGCTGGTGCTGAGGAAGGTGCATAAGCTCAAGGCCGATGCGACCACGTTCGATTTGCATCCCGGCGCGCATGGTCTGGTGGTGCAGGTCAACGGGGTGGACCGGGCGGAGGCCTCTTTCGAGATTGTCTGAGGTCCGGCGAGTGTTCTGTTTTGCGCGCTGCGCAAAAGGCGCCCACCCGCCGACCCCGACACACGCAAAATGCCGAACGTTCACAACTGTGTAGGTCCGGATGGTGCGCTGTGGGTGCGCCTGCTAGTCCATGTGCAATCGCGTTCCTGAAAGACATCCCCCATGACCCCAGCCGTTCTGATCGCCCTGTTTGGTGCCGTGATCGCCATCAGCCTGCTTGCCGCGCCGCGCCGCGCCAGTGTCGAAGGCTTTTATGCCGGGCGCATCGGCGATGTCGCCCCCGGACTGTGGGTTCTGGTCCTGAGCCAGGTGACCACGTGGATCTTTGCGCGCAGTCTGATGAATGCGGCGATCCTGGGCTATTACTACGGGATCGCGGGCACGCTGGCCTATGCCGCCTATTACGTCAGTTTCCTGAGCGGTGGGCTGATCGTTCATCATCTGCGCCGCGCCGGGGCGGGGTCGGTGCAGGATTGGCTGGGCGCGCGGTTCGGGGTGCGCGGGACAGCGGCCTATAACCTTGTCGTTGCGCTGCGTCTGCTGTCGGAGGTGTTTGCCAACCTGCTGGTCGTCGGCCTGATCGCGGGGGCGGTGATCGCGGGCAGTGCCACATGGGCCATTCTGGTCGTTGCCGTTGTCGGCCTTGCCTATTCGGCCTGGGGGGGCCTGAGTGCCGCGCTGCGCACGGATGTTGTGCAGATGGTCGTGTTTCTCGTGGTCTTTGCCATCGCCTTTGTCTTTCTGGTGCTGAGCCCCGGATTTTCCATTGCGGCGGTGCTGACCGCCCCCGGCACGGCGGGCGCGTGGAATGGCTGGGTGTTGCTGGTGGTGGCCGCGTTGCAGGTGTTTTCCTATCCCGCCCATGATCCGGTGATGATGGATCGCGGCTTTGTCGCGGATGAGGCGACCACGCGCGCGGCGTTCCTGCACGCGTTCTGGCTGTCGAGCCTGTGCATCATCGCCTTTGGGTTTTTCGGCATTCAGGCGGGTCTGATCGGCGCGGATTACGAGGTCGAGCTGATCGGGACCTGGGCTGTGATGTTTCCGCCCTGGGTCTTTGCGCTGTTGGTGGTGTCGCTGCTGATCTCGGCGCTGTCGACGCTGGATTCGGCGCTGGCCTCGGCGGCGCGGCTGGTGGTCGAGGAATTGCGCCTGGCCCCGCGCACGCTGGCGGGCGGGCGCGTCGTGATGGTGGTGTTCATGGCGCTTGGGGCGCTTTTGACCCTGTGGGGCAATGCGACGCTGTTTGACGCGGTGGCGGTCAGCGGCACGGCGTCGATGTTCCTGACCCCGGTTCTGGTGGTGGGGTTGCTGATGGGCTGGCATGTGCCGCTGTGGTCCTATCTGGTCGCCTTTGTCGCGGCTGCGCTGGGGGCGCTGGCCTATGTCGGGCGGGCGTGGCCCATGGTCGCGGATGTCCTGCCCGAGGGCCACAAGTACGAGCAATTGCTGGTGATTTGCGTCGCGGTTCTGCTGGTTGGCTTTGCGGCGATGCTTGCGGGCGCGCGCCGGGCCTGATACCTCCCGACTGTTTTGATCGGGAATGGGTGTCTGGACGTGACCCAAGAGACGGTGCCTCGGCTGGAAATCCGCGACATGGTGCGCAGCTTTGGCGGGCGGCGGGTGGTGGATGGTGTCAGCCTGACCATCCAGCCCGGGCAGGTGACCTGCCTGCTGGGTCCTTCGGGCTGCGGCAAATCCACCACCCTGCGGATGATCGCGGGCGTCGAGATACAGGATTCGGGCGAGATCTATGTGGATGGCACCCTGATCTGCGACACCAGGTTTCGCGTCCCCCCCGAGCGGCGCGAGATCGGGTTGATGTTTCAGGACTTTGCCCTGTTTCCGCATCTGAGCGTGGCCGGGAATGTCGCCTATGGCCTTGCCGGCACCAGGGGTGAAAAACGCGCCCGTGTCGAGGAGATGCTGGCCCGCGTGCGCATGGAGCGGTTCATCGACATGTATCCCCATCAGCTGTCGGGGGGCGAGCAGCAGCGCATCGCGCTGGCCC
>CAZITF010000308.1:1981-3622 GCA_964542095.1 uncultured Rhodobacterales bacterium | reverse complement strand
GGGGATCTGACCTTTGACCATGTGGTGCCACGCGCCAGTGGCGGCGTGACCAGCTGGCAGAACGTCGTGGCGGCGTGCAGCCCCTGCAACCTGCGCAAAGGGTCCAAGGCCCTGCATCGCACCGGCATGAACCTGCGCAAACCGCCCCGCCAGCCCGGCGCCGAGGAATTGCGCAACACGCGCCGCAAGTTCCCGCCCAACCACCTGCACGACAGCTGGATGGACTTTCTGTACTGGGATGCGGAATTGCAGGCCTAGGGCCTGTGGACCGGTCTGTTTGCCTGACGGCAAAGGCGCCCGCCCACCGACCCTGTTGTGGTGCGCTTCGGGTTCACCAGGACAGACGTATGACAAGGACCGTCCCTCAGGCGGCCAGTTCGACCCAGACCGGTACGTGGTCGGACGGTTTTTCCTCGCCCCGCACCTCTTTGTCGATCTGGCAGTCCGTCATCATGTCCGCACATGCGGGCGACATCAGGAAATGGTCGATGCGGATGCCGTCGTCGCGGTTCCACGCCCCCGCCTGATAATCCCAGAACGAATAGTGCCCCGGCCCCTGGGTGCGGGCGCGAAAGGCTTCGGTCAGGCCAAGGTTGAGCAGGCGGCGAAAGGCGGTGCGCGATTCAAGCCGAAACAGCGCATCCTCGCGCCAGGCGTCTGGACGCCTGGCATCTTCGGCCTGCGGGATGATGTTGTAGTCGCCAGCCATCAGAAACGGGGTTTCTTCGGCCAGCAGCGTTACCGCGCGCTGGCGCAATCGTTCCATCCAGGCCAGTTTGTAATCGTATTTCGGCCCCGGAACCGGATTGCCATTGGGCAGGTAAAGCCCGCAGAGGCGCACCGCCGCGCTTTCGCCTATCACCGTGGCCTCGATATAGCGGGCCTGATCGTCGCTGTCGTCGCCCGGCAGTCCGCGCGTCACATCCTCGAGCGGGAACCTGGACAGGATGGCGACCCCGTTGAACGACTTTTGCCCGTGGGTTTCGACGTTGTAACCGCGGTCCTCGAACAGCTCGCGCGGGAAATTCTCATCGATCGATTTGATCTCCTGCAACAGCACGACATCCGGAGTGGCGGCATCCAGCCAGCGGGGCAGGGCGTCGATCCGGGCCTTGATGCCGTTGATGTTGAACGTGGCGATTTTCATGACAGACCCCCGATGTTGCGCGCATCAGATGTGACCGATGCACCGCACGACTGCAAGAGCGTCCTGCGCAGGCTGAATTAACCAAATCTTAACCGATTGATTCGGGTTTTTCCGGCCAGGTTGATGGCCTTGGCAGGGAAAACTCAATGAAATCAAGCCTGTGGATAAGTTTTTTTCGACGAAAATGCGATCCGATTAAGCGGCGTCACGTCAGAGTCTTCTGTTGCCTTCCTAATGTGGACAAGTTGCACACCAATCAGCCGGTGGCGGAAATTGTGATTGCGAAAACACGTTTAGCGAGCATTGCTGAATGAGCCACAACCCAAAGAAGAAACCCCAAACTGAAAAGGAACTTTCCAATGAACGCTCAACGCAAATTCGACCTTACTCTGGCTGCCTCCGACCTCAGCGCGCTGCACAGCGGCGATGCGGTCGAAATGTTTTCCTCTGGCAGCATTTCGGCGGACACGGATGCCCTGACCGGCGACGCCGTT
>CAZITF010000308.1:0-1881 GCA_964542095.1 uncultured Rhodobacterales bacterium | reverse complement strand
TTAACCAGATAGCCTTGAAAGGACACCTCTCATGTCGAATATCATCGCCCTGAACGTCCCGCCGCGTCGCCAGCGCCTGTCGGAACGGACCGCTGCGCTGGTCGAATGCTTTGCCCGCCAGCGCCGCGTCCCGGATGACGTGTTCTGGCTCAAGGAAAACGCCGAATTGCTGAACATTCTGGATTGTACCGGGCAACGTCTGTCGCCCGGCGATCTGGAACCGCATCGTGGATTCTATGACAGTTTGCCCGAACGGCTGGCGTTTTTTCCGCAATATTACCGCTTTCTGCTGTCCATTGGCCTCGACCTCGAAGATCTCGGGCTGGCGGGCGCGCAAATGGAACGGCTGTGTGACTGGGTGGCCACCCAAGGCCTGCCCGACGCCGAGTTGAGCGATCTGCAACGTGCCGAGGCCCGCCGTCTGCTGGCGCGTCGCGGGGTGCGCGCGCAGGTGGCCGATCCGGGCCTTGATGACCGGCTGCGTGCTTTCATAAATCGTCCCGCGACCTTTGCCCTGCCCAACAAGAAGGCAGCCTATGAACTGACCCATATCGTCTTTTACCTGTCAGAATACGGCCGTCGCGACCCGCAACTGGATGCGGACGCGCTGACCAGCCTCGAATATGCGGGCATCCTTGCCCATCTCGATCAGAACATGGATCTGCTGGCCGAAATCTGCGTCGCACTGCGCCAGGCCGGGCGCATACCCAGCGCGATCTGGGAGGACGCGGTGCGGGCCAATCTGTCGACATTCCATGTGGTGGCGGACGATCAGGAGCCGCTGTCGGATCATTATCACGAATATCTGGTGTCGACCTGGGCGATGGCGACCCTCGGGGCCGATGACAGCGGTGCGGCGCTGCCTGTCGGGCGCAGCCTGTTTCGCCGCCCCGACGGCCCGGCATCGGCATTGCGGCCCATGTCGGCGGCGCTCATGTCCTTCGGCTCGACACGCTCGGGCGATTGGGCACAAATGGAACGGGGCGTGCTGGAGATGCTGGAGGAGGGGGCCGCAACCACTCTGCGCGCCAGCATCGCCTCAAGCGCTGCTTATCCTGCATTTTTCGAGGCCTTCGCCCGCGCCACGACGCTGTGAGCGGTTAAGGCGACTTACATGGAAAAGGACGTCCCGCACCCGCAGGAACTGGTCGCGTTCGGGTTTTCGATGACGAAGCGCGCGCCGATCAATTCTTCGGAAAAGTCGATGACCGCGTTGGACAGGAACGGCAGGCTGACCGAATCCACGACCACCTTTTGCCCGGACCCTTCCAGCACCAGATCATCGTCCTTGGGCGCATCCAGCGCGATGTCGTACTGAAAGCCGGAACATCCGCCGCCCTCGACGGCCACACGCAGGGCCTGCCCCTGATCGGCGGCACCGATCTCGGCCAGCCGCTCAAAGGCGCGGGGGGTCACGGTGGGGGGCAACTGCATCTTCAACTCTCCGAAATGGCGCGTTTCAACTCGGGCCTGATTGCAATATATGGGGCGCATGTTCCGGCGACAAGGATAAGGCAGATGTCCGCGCCCTTTGCTTCTGATCCAGCCCGCGCCCGGGGACGGCGGTGGCCGGAAGACGAATCCCCCTTTCGCTCGTGCTTTCAGCGCGACCGGGACAGGATCATCCATGCCTCGGCCTTTCGTCGCCTCAAGCACAAGACGCAGGTGTTTGTCGAACATGAGGGCGACTATTTCCGCACCCGCCTGACCCATTCGATCGAAGTGGCACAGGTGGCGCGCACCATCGCAGGCGCGCTGGACCTCAACCCCGAACTGACCGAGGCGGTCGCGTTGGCCCATGATCTGGGCCACCCGCCGTTCGGGCACACGGGCGAGGATGCGTTGCAGGCGCTGATGGCCCCGCACGGCGGGTTTGATCAC
>CAZITF010000307.1:0-3633 GCA_964542095.1 uncultured Rhodobacterales bacterium | reverse complement strand
GGAACTGGCGGCCGACTACCTCGTGATGGCCGCCTGGCTCGCCTTTTTGAAATCCCGCCTGCTGCTGCCGCCCGATCCGACCGAGGAAGGGCCGTCGGGCGAGGAACTCGCCGCCCATCTGGCGTTTCAGCTGGAACGCCTGCAAGCAATGCGCGACGCGGCTGCCAAGCTGATGGCGCGCGACCGTCTGGGGCGCGATTTCTTTGCGCGCGGGCAGTCCGAAATGGTGACCCGCGTGCGCAAGGTGACCTATTCGGCCACATTGCTGGATCTGATGCAGGGCTATGCCCGGATCCGCACCCGCGACGAATTCCGCCCCTTTACCATGGACCGCGACGCCGTGTTCACCATGGAACAGGCGCTGGAGCGGATGCGCGGGTTGATCGGCTTTGCCGGGGACTGGACCGACATCCTGTCCTATCTGCCCGAAGGCTGGGAGATGGACCCTTCCAAACGCCGTTCGGCCACCGCCGCCACCTTTGCCGCCAGCCTCGAACTGGTCAAGGAAGGCCATCTGGAGATCAGACAATCGGACACATTCGCGCCCATTCAGCTGCGAAAACGAGATGAACCCCGTGACAGAACAAGTTGAAGAAAAAGAAGAAAGCCTGTTCGAAGCGCCACCCATGGCCGAACAGGAACGCATGGTCGAGGCGATCCTGTTTGCCACCGCCGATCCGATCACCGTGCGCGAGCTGGAGGCGCGGATGCCGCATGGCTGCGATCCGGCGGAGGCGCTGGTTTACCTGCGCAAACGCTATGAGGGGCGTGGCGTACAGGTGATGAAAATTGGTGACGCCTGGGCGATCCGCACCGCCGCCGACCTCGGGTTCCTGATGCAAAAGGAAACCGTCGAGACCCGCAAACTGTCGCGCGCCGCGATCGAGACGCTGGCCATCATCGCCTATCACCAGCCCGTCACCCGCGCCGAGATCGAAGAAATCAGGGGCGTGAGCGTCAGTCGGGGCACGGTGGATCAACTGCTGGAAATGGAATGGATCCGCTTTGGACGGCGCAAGATGACACCGGGGCGGCCCGTGACCTTTGTGGTCACGCAGTCCTTCCTTGATCACTTCGGCCTTGAAAACGCGCGCGATTTGCCGGGGCTCAAGGAATTGCGCGCTGCCGGTCTGCTGGAAAACCGTCCCGCGCCGGGCCTGTCACTCGGGAGCGAAAGCGAAGACGAGGACGACGAAGAGGTCGAGGGCCAGTCCGAGCTTTTCGAGGATTGACCTGAAAATCGCCGCATTCTGCCCTATATTGCCCTCAAACCGTCCACCAGGAGCAGTCCTCATGAATGGCAACCAGATCCTCAACATGATCATCCGCACGGTCATGCGCAAGGCGATCAATGGCGGCATCAATGCAGGTATGAAACGCATGGGCAGCGGGGGGCGCAAACAGCCCGCTCCGCGCCCGCAGGCCCAGCAGGCCTATGCTCCGCCGCCGCCCGCGCCCGAAACGCCCGCGCCGGAACTGGGGCCGCACGAGGCCAAAATCCAGCGCAAACTGGCCGCGAAACGCGCCGCCCGCGCCGCCGAAGCGGCCGAACGGGCGAACCGCGAATAGGGGTCAGGAAATCCACCGTTGATCCCGTAAAAGTAGTGGCCTAGCCTGAACCCATTGATTTAAGGATGGGAAATTGGGCCATGGTTGAACCAAAGCTTTCGGTGCGCGCGTCATCCGTGTCGCTGGGGATCACCGTTATTCTGCTTTACGCGATCTTCGTGTCGATGGTGACCTTTGGTTTCGGCACCTATATTTTCCGCACCACCTGGCAGTCCAATCCGCCGGTCGTTCTGGTGGACCCGGGCGAGGCCGAGGTCGACACCGATATCGACAACAATGTCTTTCTGCTGCGCCGCGAGAAGGCGATAGAAAAGGACAAGCTGCTGGTCGCAGCCGAAATCAGGGAACTGCGCCGGCAACTCGCCGACAACGAAGCAGCGGTCAAGATTTCGTACGGGCCGATCGCGCGCGAGCGCGAAGAGATGCGGCTGCTGGTCAATCGCACCATCCTCGATCTTGAAGATTACCAATACGCGCTGTTTGGCCTGGATCGGTTGAAATATGAAACCGTGCTCAATGATGAAGCGCTGGAGCCCTTCGCCAGGCTGACGGAACTGTTCAGCGTGCTGGATGCGGGACTCGAGAATGCCGATCTGGATGAGGCGGCGCGGGCGGAATACCTCGACAAGAGCAACGCGGCCAAGGTCGCTCTGCAAGAGGCGCTGAGCGAGATCGAGGCGGCAAATGCAGCCTCTCACAAGGTCCAGCAGGAAGGCGCGTTGATCAGGGAAAAAATCGTCGAACGCACCCGGAAGTTACAAATGAACGATGAAAACATCGCGGCCCTCAGGCAGGTGATGCCGCTGGAGTCCGTGATCCGCGCCCGGCTATCGTCGCTGTCGCTGGAAATGCCCATCGCGCCCGATCTGCTGCTGCGTCTGGTCAGCTTTCCCACCATCTTCCTGACGCTGATCGTGACCATCGCGTCGGGGGCTCTGGGCACCGTGGTTGCGTTTTCCCGCCGCTATTATTCGGCCAAAAGTTCCGAAGAGCTGACCCTGTCGCGTCTGTTCGTTAATGTGGGCGAGGGAATCGCGGCGGCGATCGCCATCTTCCTGTTTTCCGGGGCCGGCATGCTGGCTCTGACCCAAGGTGGGGGTGGCCCTGACAACAATGTCGAACTCAGCCCCTATACGGTGGCCTTCATCGCCTTTCTGTCCGGGTTCATGGCCGAAGACGCCTTTGCCTCGATTCAGGCCGCGGGCAAGCGCCTCTTTGCGACCGAAGACCAGAAGGCAAAGACGAAGGACAGCACGTCCAACCTGCCAGCGGTCGTTTCCGACAGCGAAGACCTGCCCGCAACGACCGCGCCGCCCAGCAGTTGACCTACGCGGGGGCGGCGAAATGTTTGGAGAGTTTCAGGCCCTGACCCTGATAGTTCGATGCAATCCCCGCCCCATAAAGCTGCGCGGGCCGCGTCGCCATGCGTTCATAGATCAGCCGACCGACGATCTGACCGTGTTCCAGCACAAATGGTGCCTCGTGGCAGCGCACTTCGAGCACCCCGCGTGAGCCAAGGCCGCCTGCCGCGTCATGGCCGAAGCCGGGGTCGAAAAAGCCAGCGTAATGCACCCGAAATTCACCGACCATGGCGAGGTAGGGTGCCATTTCGGCGGCATAGTCGGGCGGGATATGCACCGCCTCACGGCTGACCAGAATGTAGAAAGCGCCGGGATCGAGGATGATGTGCCCGTCGCTGGCATGCACTTCTTCCCAGAACTCGGCCGGGTCGTAATGTCCGATATTGTCCAGATCGATGACGCCCGTATGCGGCTTGGCCCGGTAGCCCACAAGGGTGGATCCCGGTAGTCGCAGATCGACGGAAAAGCCGAGCCCGTCGTCAATGACGGCGTCCCCGTCCACCAGCGGCGTTTCGGCGTGCAGCGCGCGCAGGGTGTCATCGCTCAGCACCGCTTGCCCCTGGCGAAACCGGATCTGGTTCAGCCGCATGCCCGGGCGTACCAGCACCGAAAACGAGCGCGGGCAAATCTCGGCATAAAGCGGTCCGTCATAGCCCGGCACGATGCGGTCGAACTCGGTCCCGCCATCGCAGATCGTGCGGGT
>CAZITF010000306.1:0-3673 GCA_964542095.1 uncultured Rhodobacterales bacterium | reverse complement strand
GGACCCGACGTCACAAGGCACACGCCCGGCTTGCCGGTGGCGCGCGCATAGCCTTCGGCGGCGTGGACCGCCCCCTGTTCGTGGCGCACCAGGATATGCTTGATCGAATTCTGCTGAAAGACCTCGTCGTAAATGGGTAGGACAGCCCCTCCGGGGTATCCGAATACTGTATCCACACCCTGATCGATCAGGGCCTGAACCACCATTTTCGCTCCGGTCATTTGACGTGTCATATCCGCGTGCTCCGCGTTATTCGGTTTCGTTCAAGCAAAAAAAAGCCCCCGGGTTTCGGAGGCGCATGGGGATCGTTCTGGAATTCCGTTACCGGCCCATGCGCGTGTACCTTACGATGACGACAAGTGGTGTCATTGACCAAGCGGCCCTTTCATTGCGTGGGCGGACATTATGCGCGGTAAAAAAGGGCGTCAACAGGCAAACGCCTGAAAAAAGTGTCTCCGGGGCAGATTTTTTCGACATTATCTTGCGCTTTTGAGCCCGTCACCGCAAGAAGATGAAACGCACGAGACGTCTGCGCCCCCCGGTCAAGATTTGAACGACCCGCCTCCAAGGTTTCGGATGTCGTCGCCTGCGGTGACCGCGAGGTGCTGAATTTCCTCGGCCAGCGATTTGAATTCGACCGCGATGACGCCCAGGCCGCGCCCGGCATCACCCACGCGCGCCGCCTCGACAGAGGCGTTGAGCGAGACCAGCCGCACATGCTTGCCGATATGTTCCAGGCGCGACAGGGTTTTTGAAATGGCGGCTGCCGCTGCCTTGGCTGTCACGACTTCCCGTTGGCGGTTTTCGTCGAGAAACGCCCACAACCCATCGCAGAACCCGGTCACGGTTTCGAAAAAACCGCCGCGCCCATAGGTCTTGTGCGCGTCGAGCGCGCGGCCGAGGTCGCTCTGGTTTCCGGTCTCGACGGCGCGCAGGATGTCCCGGGTCAGATCGCGGGTGTGCTGAAACGCCTCGACCGCCTCGGGATGTCGGGCGCTGTGATCCGCGATCCATTGGCACACTTCGACCGACAGTTCCTCCTTCGGATCTTTGCCGGTCAGGATGTGGCACAGCCGGACCATTTCCTCATATTGTTCCTGCACGACGGCGCGCCATTCCGCCCGTGTCTTTTCATCCTCGGGCTGCGTGGGGTGGGGGCGAAAAAGGTAGGTCCCGAACAGGGCCACGCGAATGGTCTTGGCCCGCGTCGTTGCAATCAGGTCGATGGCTGTCCGCCGCTGCGCGAACAGGGCGGCAGGATCGACGTGCGGGGCAGTGTCAAAGCGGGGCATGTGCATCATCGCGCGACACTACCGCGCGCCACGTAAACAAACCGTTAGCCACGCCCCTTCAAAGCGCGTTTCCCGTGCCCTGCAACACGCCGTGCTCCAGCGCATAGCGGGTCAGGCCCGCTGTCGAGGAAATTCCGAGTTTGCGTTTGATGTTCTTGCGGTGCGTTTCGACGGTCCGCACCGAAATATCCAGCGCCGTGGCCACGTCCTTGTTGGACAGGCCCTGCGCCAGTTTCAGCAGGATGGTCTGTTCGCGCCCGGTCAGCGCGCCGGGCACATCCGCATTGCGCGGCGCGATGGCGCCCTTGGCCCCGGTACACAGGTATCGCTCACCGCGCATCACGGCCTCGATCGCCTTGGCGATTTCATCGGTGGGCACGTCTTTGAGGACATATCCCATCGCCCCGTGACTGAGCGCGGACGAGATGTATTCGGGGCTGTCATGCATCGACAGGATCAGCACGCGGGTGCCGGGGCGCTTTTCCAGCACCAGCTCGGTCGCGGTCAACCCGCCCATGCCGGGCATGTTCAGATCCATCAGGATCACGTCCGGGTCCAGCACATCAAGCTGTTCGATCACGGCCCGGCCCGTGCCAAGGGTGCCGACCACCTCTAGGCCCTCATGGTCTTCGAGCACGGATTGGATGCCTTGCGCGACCATCGGATGGTCGTCGACGATCACAACGCGGGTGCGGCGGGCGGGGGCGGGTGTTGTCATGCGCGGGCGCGCTCCTTGCTGCGGGCAGGGTCGGGATTGGCCGGATCGGGCGGCAACAGGTGTGACAGGGGCACCGAAACCTCGATCACCGTGCCGCCGCCGGGGCCGCTGGCGCTGGACAGGATGCGGAACTGCCCGTCCAGCTGTTCGACCCGTTCGGCCATGTTGCGCAGGCCGATGCCGTTGGCGCGCTGGCGGCGGGTGCGGTCCAGTCCGACCCCGTTGTCCGAAATCCGCAACGTCGCACCGCGCTTGTGGCCGCGCAGGTCGACCGACACCTTGCTGGCATCCGCATGGCGCTCGACATTGGTCAGCGCCTCCTGGGCGATGCGATAGAGGGCGATTTTGGAATCCGAATCAAGCCGGTTGCGGAACACGACGGTGTTGTACTCCACTTCGATGCCGGTGCGTTGGCCGAAATCCTCGACCAGCGCCTTGAGCGCCGGGCCAAGGCCCAGATCGTCAAGCACGCCGGGGCGCAGATCGCGGCTTATGCGGCGGACTTCGGATATGGCGGTGCCCAGGTTTTCGATGCCCTGTTTGAGCGGGGATTCGACGTCGCCACTGCCCTTTTCCAGACGCCGGCGCGCACTGTCGAGCGCATAGCGCACACCCACGAGAATCTGGCTGATCCCGTCATGCAATTCGCGCGCGACGCGCCCGCGTTCCTCTTCCTGCGCGTCGAGCACCCGCTGGGTCAGCCGTTTCAGCTTGGCATCCGCCAGACGCCGTTCGCGGAAATTCAGCGCCATGCCCGACCCGAACACAAGCAAGAGCGCGGTCAGGGTGATGCCGGAGATGTAATAAAACGTGCGCTGCACGTTGGCCTCGACCTCGGCCCGCGCCGCTGCGACCGAGGCCAGAACGTCGTCGATAAACACACCCGTACCCACCGCCCAGCGCCACGAGGGAAAAGAGGTGACATAGGTGATCATCTCGGCCTCCTCGCCGCTCGAAGGCTTGGGCCACAGGTGGGTTAGGTAGCCGTCACCCTGCCGGGCGATCTCGATCAGGTTGGCCACCACCGGGGTGCCGCGGCTGTCGGTCAGTTCCAGATAGTTGCGGTTGATCATTTCGGTCTGACGCGGGTTGACCAGATTGGTGCCGTCATAGTCGTAGACGAAAAAGAACCCCTCGTCCCCATAGATCATCGCCGACAGGATCTGGGCCACCTTGTCCTTGGCTTCCTGATCGTCGGGGGCTGCGGACCCGTAGACGAAATAAAAACCGTTGCGGGCCTGGGTCACGTAATTGTGCAACTCGCGTTTCTTGGCTTCGATCAGTTGGGATTCCAACGCCTGTATCTCGCGTTCCTCCATCGCGCCAGACTGCCAGGCGACGAGGGCGGCAATGGCCGCGACCGCCAGAACCAGCGGGATCGCCGCCACCAGCGACAACTTTTGCGCATAGGTGAGGCGCAGGGTTGGGAAATGGGCTCGCATCCTTCTTGCGATACGACGAAAACGAGGCGAATCAAAGAGGTTGCGGCGCGGATGGTCGCGCTAACAGGTTCGAGACGCCCGTGCGTTTGCCCGAAATTGGTGCAGAAAATTGACCGGAAACCGGCTTTTGCGCCTTTTCTACGCAGTACTAGGTATTCCCAATCCGCGCGCCCTCGCTAGTGTGGCGACACTCGAAACGCCCATCGCGCCAAAGCGCGGAG
>CAZITF010000305.1:0-3679 GCA_964542095.1 uncultured Rhodobacterales bacterium | reverse complement strand
GATCAGGCGCAGGGTGGGAAAGCCCACATGCGCTGTCATGCGCCGCACCTGCCGGTTGCGGCCCTCCTTGATGGTCAATTCCAGCCAGCTGTCGGGCACCGATTTGCGCACCCGGATCGGCGGGTCGCGCTGCCAGACGTCCGGCGGGGCGATCGCACGCGCCTTGGCGGGAAGGGTGGGGCCGTCTTTCAGCGTCACGCCGGAAGCCGGGGACTCGGCCGGCGCCTCGGTGATCGCAACCTAGACCGGCACCGAATAGGTCTTGGCCGCCTTGAATTTCGGGTCGGCAATGCGCGCCTGCAATGCGCCGTTGCTGGTCAGCACCATCAGCCCCTCGCTGTCGCGATCCAGCCGTCCTGCCGGGTAGACGCCAGGAACGTCGACAAAGGCCGACAAAGTGGGGCGGGGCGAGCCCTCGGTGCCCTTGTCGGTGAACTGGGACAACACCCCGAACGGTTTGTTGAACAGCAGCGTGGGCATCACCGCAGCGGTTCAAGCCGCGTCACGCCGACAGCCGCGGCCCGCGCCAGCCCCTCGTCCAGCGACATCGGGATGTATTCGCCACGCCGCCACAACTGCGCCAAATCGTCGTAGTAGCGCGACAGGAAGTGCCCGGACTGCCCGGTCGAGATGATGAACACCGAACTGTTGGGATCGGCAAAGTCATAGACCCCGCGATAACCCGGCCCGTGCACGTTGCTGAACGGGTCGGGGCCGGTGCCTTTGGTCAGGCCGCGTTGCAGCGTATTGTCGCCGCCGCTGGTCGACTGGCGGATGTTGACGAAGTATTTCAGAATGGGCACTTCGCCCAGCACGGGGTGATCTTGCGTGGCCTGATGCGCGTCACCCCAGCGCAGCGATTCCAGTTGTGTCCCATAGGTCTCGTTGATCCAGACAAGCGCATCGTCCAAGGCAAGACGCGCCATGTCCGCGCAGGTCTCGACCGGGGCGGACTGACGTACGTCACACCAGATTGCCGCGCCCTCCACGTCGCGGAACGCGCGTTCGATGAACAGTGGTTCGGGACGGGTCAGGGCATCTGTCAGGGGGCCGAGTTCATCGCGCACCATCCGGTCCTGCAATGCGCGCAGCCAAGCGGAGTAAATCAGCGGCTCGGGCCAGTGTTCGTTCATCTCGCCGTTCCATTCGGCCAGCAGGGCCAGGGCGCGCTGGCGCTGCCGCTCGGGCGTGCCGGCGGGAGCGGCCTCGCCGGTGAACCACAACTCGGCCCCCATGAAGGGCAGGAGGGTGCGGGCGGTGAAGGAGACGGTGTCGAGTTGTGCCTCGATAAAGCTGTCGCGGGTATGGACTTCGCGGGCCTGCATCAGTCGCCGCCACCGCTGCACCCGCTGTGTGTCGCCCCAGACAAAACTCACGTGGTTGGGAAAGGGGCGGTCGATCATCTTGTTGTTGGTGTTGCCGAGGATGCCGCCCACGGGGGCGACGAAACCGGGGTTGGAGGCATAGGCCATGCGCCCCTGCCAGCGGTTTTCGGGTCGTGCACCCAGCGACGGCATCCGCCCCTGGCTCTGGTGGGCCGCGTCGCGTTTGGGCACCGCCCCGATGGTCTTCATCGCAATGTTGCTGCGATCCACCAGCGTCAGGTTCTGGGCTGGCGCGATGTATTCCTCGCCCGCAGTGATCGCTTCTGCCACGGTCTGGGCCATCATGATCTTCATCCCCGCCTGCAAGGTCGTGTCGCGTGGACTGAGCACGGTCCAGCTGAGCGCGGCGACGTAGCCTGGCGGTGTCACCGTGTCGAGGTTGCGGAAACTGCCGGGCAGAATCGGGCCATTGTCGCTCCAGCGCAGGGTGAGGGTGACCGGGTCGGCGTCCTTGATCTGAAGGATCGAATCGCGCCGCTCGAAGTCCTTGAACCCGTCCGGCGTGCGGTATTGTTCGGGGTTGTCCGGGTTCAATTCCTCGATCAGCACGTCCTGATCGTCGACGTAAGCCGACGTCACACCCCAGCCCAGTCGATCCGAACGGCCGGTCAGCACCACCGGGATGCCCGGAATGGTGCCCCCGATCACTCCGCCGCTCTGCAATTCGAGGCGGGCGAGATACCAGATGGAGGGGGCCGAGAACCCCATATGCGGATCATTGGCCAACAGCGTGCCGCCAGAGGCCGAGCGGGAAGCCGCCGCCGCCCAGGCGTTGGAGGCCCCGGCAAGTCCGCGCGGCTGGAAGGGGGACAGCGGATGGGGGTCTTCTGGCGCGACGGCCGCAAAGGACGGCAGCGCCCCCGGCACAAGAGCCGCATATTCGGGCAGGCTGGCAATGCCGGGTCCGGGCACGTCCGGCAGGATGTCAGCCAGCCGCGCCGGGTCGTCCAGCGCCAGCGACATGCGGGCGCGCAGCACCTCTTCGCTCATCTGGTTCGACAATTGCAGGCCCATCAGCTTGACGATGGCAAGGCTGTCGGCGGGTCGCCACGGGGCAATCGCGGCCTTGAACAGAAAGAATTCAGGCGCGCCGCGCCCAAGCGCCTCTGCGTTGATCTGGTCAAGGCGGGCATTGACCCCGGCGGCATAGGCCTCGAGGGCGGCCAGCGTTTCGGGGTCCTGCGCCTCGACCGACTGGACGGCCAGACGGTAGATGTCGAGGCGGCGCACAAGACTGTCCGTTTCGACGGTGGCCGTACCGAACAATTCGCTCAGGCGTCCTTGTGCCGTGCGGCGCAGCATCATCATCTGCCAGAGCCGATCCTGCGCATGGGCAAAGCCAAGCCCGTAAAACACGTCGGTGTCCGTGGCGCCAAAGACATGAGGAACGTTGGCGTTGTCGCGCACGATCTCGACCGTGGCGCTGATGCCGGGTACGCGCACCACCGCATCGTAATTGGGCAGGGACCGTGCGGCGAGGTAGTAGACAAGGGCAATGGCAAGAACGGCCAGCACGATCAGCACAGCCGTCAGGCGAACAAGCCACTGAAACACCACTGCCATGTTTTCACCTCTTGTTCTGACGTTGACCCTTGGCCCATGACTGTTAGGTAGACATGGACACAAGCGCAAGCGGGGCTTGGCGCAAAACGCAAGGGAACATCATGGCAAAGCTGGCATTTCTGGGTTTGGGCGTCATGGGCGCGCCAATGGCGGGGCATCTGCAAAAGGCAGGGCATGACGTAACGGTCTATAACCGGACAGCCTCCAGGGCCGAGGACTGGACCAGGGCCCATGGCGGTGCGATGGCGCGCACGCCGCGCGAGGCTGCGACGGGGGCAGAGTTCGTCATGTCCTGCGTCGGCAATGACGACGATCTGCGCTCGGTCTGTCTGGGCGATGACGGCGCGTTTGCAGGCATGGGCAACGGCACGGTGTTTGTCGATCACACCACGGTGTCGGCCAAGGTCACGGCCGAGATGTACGCGGCGGCCGATACCGCGCAGATCGCCTTTGTGGATGCGCCGATTTCAGGTGGGCAGGCGGGGGCCGAGAATGGCGCGCTGTCGATCATGTGCGGTGGCGACGAAGGCGCCTATGCCCGCGCCGAGCCGATCATGAACGTCTATGCCAAGCTGTGTCGCCGGATCGGCGCCAGCGGCACCGGCCAGATGACCAAGATGTGCAACCAGATCGCCATTGCGGGCCTGGTACAGGGCCTGTCCGAGGCGCTGCATTTTGCCCAGAAGGCCGGGCTTGACGGGCGCGCAGTGGTCGAGGTGATTTCGCAAGGG
>CAZITF010000304.1:0-3682 GCA_964542095.1 uncultured Rhodobacterales bacterium | reverse complement strand
ACATCACCGGCGGGGCCGAGGCCAGGACGTTTCAGCCGATGAACGTGAATTTCGGCCTGTTCCCCCCGGTCGAGGGGCTGAAGGGCGGGCGCAGGGGCCGCAAGGACCGCTACAAGGCCTATACGGACCGTGCCAAGACGGACTGGCAGGGCTGGTTGGCGGCCTGACAAGCCACTGGACGTGTGAGTGCAGGACGCTACACTGGCGACATGAGTGGTTTTCTGGACAAGGCCTATCAGGCGCGCGATGCCGCCGCGACCCGCGATCTTTATGACGACTGGGCCGCCAGCTACGAGGCGGAGGTGGGCGAACACGGCTATGCCACGCCCGGACGCTGCGCGGAGGCGTTGAAATCCCATGCGGACGATCCTGGCACGCCTGTTCTGGATTTCGGCTGCGGCACGGGCCTGTCGGGCCTTGCGCTGAAACTGGCCGGGTTCGAGGTGATCGACGGTGTGGACCTGTCGGCCGAGATGCTGGAAGGGGCGCGGGCCAAGGGGGTCTACCGCCATCTCGACCAGATCGAAGCCGGGTCCGGGCTGCCGCGCAAGGACTATGCACTCTGCGCTGCCATCGGTGTGATCGGCGCGGGAGCGGCCCCGATTTCCGTGCTGCACATGCTGATGCGGGCGCTGCCGCGCGACGGCAAGCTGGTGTTTTCCTTCAACGATCATGCCCTGGCGGATCGCGCGAACGAAGCGGGCATTTGCGAGTGGACCGATTGCGGGGCGGCGCGGTTGCTGTTCAAGGAACACGGCCCCCACCTGCCTGGTATCGGCTTGAAGTCCAACGTCTACGTGCTTGAAAAAGCGTGACATTCACCACCAGATTTGCACCTTCCCCGACAGGGCCACTGCATCTGGGCCATGCCTATTCGGCGATGCTGGCCCATGACATGGCGCAGGCTGGCGATGGTGCGTTCCTGCTGCGGATCGAGGATATCGACCGGTCGCGCGCGCGAGATCATTGGGAGGCGCAGATTTACGATGATCTGACATGGCTTGGCCTCTGCTGGCCGCAGCCGGTCTTGCGACAGTCCGACAACATGAACAACTATGCCCAGGCCCTTGATAATCTGTGGCAACGCGGGCTTCTCTACAAATGCGACTGCACCCGCCGCGACATCGAAGAGGCGGCCAGTGCCCCGCAGGAAGGCGCGCCATCGCACGGACCTGACGGGCTGATCTATCCCGGCACCTGCCGCGCGCGCCACCCGCGCAGCGGCGCACGGCCCCAAGGTGCCGCCCTGCGCCTCGACATCGGCGCGGCATCTGCGCATCTGCCCGGGTCAATCACCTACGAGGAAACGGGCATTGACGCGGGCATCATCCAGGCGACAGACACTCAGGGCAAAATCGGCGACATCGTACTGGCACGGCGCGACATGGGCACGTCCTATCACCTTTCGGTCGTGATCGATGACGCAGCGCAGGCCATCACCCATGTGGTGCGCGGCGTCGATCTGGCACAGGCCACGCAGATCCACGTTGTCCTGCAAGGACTGCTGGGCCTGCGCACCCCGGTCTACCACCACCACAGGCTGATCCGCGACGACGCGGGCAAACGGCTCGCCAAACGCGACGACGCCCGCGCCATCGCCAAGTACCGTGCCGAAGGCGCAACACCCGCCGACATACGGCGCATGGTGGGGCTGCCTCCTTCTCTGTTTTAGAAAAATCCTGGGGGGAGGCGCGCAAGCGACGGGGGGCTAGCCCCCCTTTTCCGGAGCCATCAGCGCAACCTCGGTCCCGTCCACGACCTCGGTGTAAAAACATGTCCGCCGCCCCGTATGACAGGCCGGCCCTGTCTGGCGCACCTGCATCAACAGGCAATCGCGGTCGCAATCGACGCGCAGCGACACCAGTTCCTGCACATTGCCTGATGTCTCGCCCTTGACCCAGAACGCCTGGCGGGACCGCGACCAATAGGTCACCCGGCCCGTCGCAAGGGTCTGGGCCACGGCCTGTTGATTCATCCATGCCATCATCAGCACCTCGCCGCTGGCGACATCCTGGGCGATGGCGGGCACCAGTCCAGCCTCGTTGTAACGCAGTGTTGCGGGGTCAAAGGCGGTCGTCATGGCAAAACCTTTTTGCATCTGGCGGGGACGGGATTATGTAGAACGGAAAGACACCCGACACCAGAGCCGGAGGGGACATGCCCGCCGATACCGACCTGATCAAACTCTATTCGACCCGCATTCTGGCGCTGGCGGCGGACATGCCCCACACCGCACGACTGTCCGAGCCACATGCGACGGTGAAAAAACGCTCTCCGTTGTGCGGGTCGACCGTGACGGTGGATGTGCGGGTGGAGGACGGGCGGATCGCGGCCTTTGGGCAGGACGTCAAGGCCTGCGCGCTGGGTCAGGCGGCGGCGGCCGTCACCGGGCATGCGGTGATCGGGCGCACATTGGCCGAAGTCGAGACGGCGCGCGACGAATTGCGTGCCATGCTGAAATCGAACGGCCCCATTCCCGCCGCCCCCTTTGACGGGTTCGAAGTGCTCGAACCCGCGCGCGCCTTCAAGAACCGGCACGCCTCGATCCTGCTGGCCATCGAGGCGACCGCAGAGGCGATGGAACAGGCGCTGCAATCGGACTGCGCCTGACTGCTTTTACCGAAGGAACAAAAAAAACGCCGCACATCCAAAGGGATGGCGGCGCAAGGTCAGCGTGTCTTGCGGGGGACGGATCCGGAAACCCCTGTGGCAAACAGGGTCACGTGGCGGCAGGCAGAGCCGCATGTGAAAGCGCCGATCGGGACGGGCGCGGACGTGGGATCACGGCAAGATCGCAGGCAGAAACTCAGATCAGAAACGGCAGGTACAGCGCACCGACCAGCATCACCGTCAGCGCCGCCGCACCGGCCAAATCCTGAAGCAGCGTGGCCTCGGCGCGGGTTGCGGCATCCTTGAGGGAGCGAAGCGTGGTCATGTCAGTGCCTTTCGTCTCTGGAGTTGCCCCTTTGTTCTCATATTCTTAACGGTTCGTAAAGAACTTTTTGAGAACATTTGTGAACTTTATGGCATCACCACAGCTAACCGACTGAAATCAAACGGATCGCTTCGTCCTGTCGCATCAGCCACAGCAGGACGCGCACCGCCTGCCCCCGCGCGCTGCCAAGGGTCGCATCATCGTCCAGCAGCTTGCGCGCATCGCTTTGGGCAATCGCCATCAGCGCCGCCTGCCGGTCAAGGTCAGCGATGCGGACCCGGGGCAGGCCGGACTGCGCCGTCCCGATCAGATCGCCATGACCGCGCATCTGCAAATCCGTTTCGGCAATGGCAAAGCCGTCCTCGGTGGCGCGCAGCACCTCCAGCCGCTTTTGCCCGGTGTCGGACAGCGGCGCCTGATAAAGCAGCAAACAGGTAGAGGCCGCATCGCCGCGCCCGACCCGGCCCCGCAACTGATGCAGCTGCGCAAGACCAAAGGTTTCGGCCCGCTCGATCACCATGATCGTCGCATTGGGCACGTTGACGCCGACTTCGATCACCGTGGTGGCCACCAGAACGCCCGTTTCACCGGCCTGAAAGCGCGCCATGGCCGCGTCCTTTTCCGCAGGCGGCATCTGGCCATGTACCAGCCCCACGCGGCTCTCGCCCAGAACCGCACGCAGGCGTTTGAACCTCTCCTCGGCGGCGGTGAGGTCCACCGCTTCGCTTTCCTCGACCAGCGGGCAGA
>CAZITF010000303.1:0-3682 GCA_964542095.1 uncultured Rhodobacterales bacterium | reverse complement strand
GCGTTCTGGATGATCACCGACAGTCCGAATGTGACCAGCAAAGGCGGCAGAATGTCATCGCCAAGGGTGTGGTTCAGCACCGCCCGTTGCAGCACATAACCGATTCCCGCCATGGCCGGCACAACCACGATCAGCGCCACCAGCGGATGCACCCCAAGGGCGACCGTCGTGGTCAACCCCAGATAGGCGGCCAGCACGATCAGATCGCCATGGGCGATGTTGACCAGCCGCATCACCCCGAAAATCAGCGATAGCCCCGCTGCAAAAAGCGCATAGAGCCCGCCCAGAAGCGTGCCCTGCACAACTGCGCTCACGAAATCCATGTCATTCCACTCCGAAATAGGCGCGCGCGATGTCTTCGCGCGATACGGCGTCGGATTTGCCTTCCAGCGACACCCGGCCCTCTTGCAGGCAATAAACGCGGGACGAGACCGCCAGCGCCTTGGTGATGTCCTGCTCGACGATCACCGCGCTCATGCCGCCGCCGACGATGCCGGGCAGTGCCTTGTAGATGTCGCGGATGATGACCGGGGCGAGGCCGAGACTGATCTCGTCGAACATGATCAGGTCGGGGTTGGCCATCAGCGCACGGCCAATCGCGACCATCTGCTGCTGCCCGCCGGACAGCGAGGTGGAGGCCTGCGCGCGGCGCTCTTCGAGGATCGGGAACAGGTCATAGACGCGGCGCAGGGTCCACGGGCCCTTGCGATTCACCCGCCCGCCGATCATCAGGTTTTCCTCGACCGACAGCGACGGGAAAAGCTGGCGTCCCTCGGGCACCATCGCGATTCCCATTTGAGCGATCACATCAGGGCGTTCGGCGCCGATGGCTATGCCACGGAATTGCACCTGCTCGGCCTTGTTGCAGATCAGCCCGGAGATCGAGCGCAGCAGCGTCGTCTTGCCCGCGCCATTGGCCCCGATGATTGCCAGAACCTCGCCTTCGGAAACGGTAAGATCAACGCCGTACAGCGCCTGAAAGTCACCGTAGAAGGCACCAAGACCGGTGAGGGTCAGGATCGGATCAGGCATCGGCTTCAATCCCCAGATAAATCTCCTGCACCTCGGGGCTTTCCATGATTGCCTTCGGCGCGCCCTCGGCGATCTTGCGCCCGAAATCGATCACGATCAGCCGTTCGACCACAGCCATCAGCGCATGAACCACGTGCTCGATCCAGATGATCGAGACACCGCTGGCGTGGATCGACTTGATGGTGGCAATCAGCGAGGTGCATTCCGCCTCGGTCAGCCCGCCCGCAATTTCGTCAAGCAGCAGAAGGCGCGGCCTGGCACAAAGCGCGCGGGTCAACTCCAGCCGCTTGCGGTTCAGCAGAGTCAGCCCCCCGGCACGGTCGTTGGCCTTGTCCAGAAGTTCGGTCTGTTCCAGAATGTCGATGCAGAACCGCTCCGCCTCATGGCCGCGCAAGCCAGCCGATTGCGTCGCCGCCACCATGGCGTTCTCGAAAACCGTCATATGGGTAAAGGGCTGCGGCACCTGAAAGCTGCGGGCGATCCCCGAGCGAGAGCGGCGCGCCGCACTGTGTGCGGAAATATCATCGCCCGCAAAGGAAATACGTCCCGCGTCCGGCTTGACCGTGCCGGTGATCAGATTGAACATCGAGGTTTTGCCCGCACCATTTGGCCCGAGCACACCCAAAGCCTCGCCCTCGTTCAAACTGTAGCTCAGGCTGTCGGCTACGGTGACGGCGCCATACGCCTTGGACAAGCCATCTATTTGCAGGATCTGCGTCATTGCGGTCTCCGGGGTGTATGGGATCGGGCGGCGGGTTGCCCCGCCGCCCCCGCGCTCAGAGCAGTTTCAGCGCGCCCGTTGTCGCGATTTCCGGCGCATGGGCGTTGGCCACGATCTTGAGATCGAAGGCGTCGCCCTCTTTCTGCCACTGGCCCGCGACCAGCGGCGTCTTGGTGACGTTGTTGATCGGGCCGTTGGACCAGTCGACAGGGCCGACGATGGTGTCGAGCTTGGTCTCGGGGATGGCGGCGGTGATTGCCTCGTAATCCTCGAGGTCCGCCGCGCGTTTGACGACGTCGGCGACCACTTCGAACAGCGCATGCTTGAAGCCGATGGGCTGGGTCCATGGACGGCCAGAGGCAGCCGTGTAGCCCTCGGCCAATTCCTTGGCGCTGGCGCCGGTCAGGGAGGATGCGAACGGGTGGTTTGGCGACCACCAGACCTCCGATGACAGCCCGTCGCCCCGATCGCCCAGCGACTCGATCACCGAGGGGAACAGCAGGGCCTTGCCGATGGTGACGATCTTCGGGCTGAACCCCTGCTGCGCCGCCTGCGCCCAGAAGGTCGCGAAGTCGGGCGGGATCATGTTGCCGGTCACAATCTCGGCGCCCGCTTCCTTGAAGGCGTTGATGTAGTTCGAGAAATCGTCTGTCAGCGGCTGGTAGCGGCCCGGATCGGTCAGGTCGTAACCGGCTGCGGCCAGCGGCTTGGGCAGGCCAAGCTCGGCGTCGCCCCAGGCGTTGCCGTCCGCGTCGTTGGGGAACAGACCACCGACCTTCTTGGCGACGCCCGCGCCGTCCCACATGTCGAGGAAGGCGGCGATCACATCCTCAAGACCCCAGAAGAAGTGGTAAGTGTAATCGAAACCTTGCCCCGGCACGCCGTTGCGGCCAAAGAAATAAGGCTGCCACGGGCAGTCGGTGGTGATACAGGGCACTTCGTTGATCTCCGCCTGGTCGGCCACCGGATTGACGGTGTCGGGGGTCGAGGCGGCGACGATGATATCGACCTCATCACCCAGGATCAGGTCAGCGGCGACTTCTGCGGCGCGGTTCGGGTTGGACTGGCTGTCCTTCGAGATAATCTCGATGTTCCACGTCTTGCCATTATTCTCGATACCGGCGCTGAAATGGTCCTGAATGGCGGCCAGAACGTAGTCGTCGGCCTCGGCGAACCCGGCCAGCGGGCCGGTGCGCGGGCTGACGTGGCCGACCCGCAGTGTCGGGGTCTGCGCATAGGCGCGGGTGCCGTGCAGGATCGCGGGTGCTGCCAGAAGCGCTGTGCCACCTGCCAGAAAGCCGCGGCGTGATGGTGTCTTGAATTTGGTCATTTTTCCTCCCTTTCGCCGGTCTCCGTCCGGCATTTTTGTTTAGTCCAGGATGCCTTCCAGTCTTCTCAGGTGCGTGCCTACGCGGGCGCGCACAGCTTCGGCTTCGGCTTCGGTCCATTTGCGGAAGCCCTGGCCGCTTTTCATCCCAAGCTTTCCCTCCTCCACGAGTTGCTTGAGATAGGGTGACGGTCCTTGACGGCTCTCCAGATCGAAAAGCACGTTTTCATGGATATCGAGCGTCAGATCGGTGCCGACGAGATCCGCGTTTTCCAGAGGGCCCAGCACGGCAAGACGCCGCCCGAAACAGGATTTCACAACCGTATCAACCGCTTCCGCATCGCAGATACCACGCTCGACAAGGCTTACCGCCTCGCGCCACAGCGCGTGTTGCAACCGATTGCCGATAAAGCCGGGAACGTCCTTTTCGACCATCACAGGTGTCTTTCCGGCGTCAGCCAGCAAGGCAAACATGCGGTCTGCAACCTCTGCATCGGTCCATTCGGTCTTGATAACCTCGACCAGCGGGATCATGTGCGGCGGGTTCCACCAATGGGTGCCAAGCGCGCGTTCGGGGCGGTTCAGCCCCTGCATGATCCTGG
>CAZITF010000302.1:0-3689 GCA_964542095.1 uncultured Rhodobacterales bacterium | reverse complement strand
TGATTGCCATCCCACCGGGCCGGGGCGGGGCATTGATCGGCAAGGACGCGGTAGAACGTGCCATCGAAAGCACCCGCGATTTCGTCGACAGCACCTATCGCCCGGCGGCGCGGGTCGCGGCACGCGGCGGGTCTCTGAAAGAGGCCTGGGATGCCGTGCGCGCCGCTTGCGATCCCAAATTCAGGGACTATGCCATCTACGAACACTGCCTGCCCTTCAACGTCGCGCGCGCCCATGACGAGGCGCGCGGTATTGCCCATCCCCGCATCTGGACCGCCGCACGCGATCTGGAGATGTGGGAGGCATTGCAAGGCTAGACGGTACGACAGGCGGAGAACGGATCATGGTCGCAACACGCTATCGGACGGCTTTCCGGCTATACCCTTATGTCAAGGTGCCCGCGCAGGATGCCGCCCCCGCCCGCCATCCGGTCGTCATCATCGGCGGCGGGCCCGTGGGCCTTGCCCTTGCGCTCGATCTGGGGCGACGCGGCACGCCTGCGCTGGTGCTGGATGATCACGAGGGGGCGGGGCTTGGCTCAAGGGCGATCTGTTTTGCCAAGCGTACCCTCGATATCGCGCATCGCCTCGGTGCGGGGCAACAGATGCTGGACAAGGGCGTCGTCTGGAATGTTGGCAAGGTGTTTCACCGAGAAGGTTTGCTGTTCGATTTCAACCTGTTGCCGGAAGCCGGGCATCGCAATCCGGCCTTTATCAACCTCCAGCAACCCTATTTCGAAAAGTTTCTGTTCGAGGCCATTCAGGCGGCGCAAAAGAACGGTGCCCCCATCGAGGTGCGCGGGCGCAACCGGGTCACGGATGTCCATCCGGGGGCGGACTTCGTAGGTGTTGAGATTGACACGCCGGACGGGCCTTACACGCTTGAGGCCGAGTGGCTCATCGCCTGTGACGGCGCGCGCTCGCCCACCCGTGACATGCTGGGGCTCAGCTTTGACGGGCGGGTGTTCGAGGACAATTTTCTAATTGCCGATGTGCGGATGAAAGCCGATTTCCCGACCGAACGCTGGTTCTGGTTCGATCCACCCTTTGAAGGGGCCGGGCAATCGGCGCTGCTGCACAAACAGCCCGATGACATCTGGCGCATCGATTTCCAACTGGGCTGGGACATCGACCGCGACCTCGAACTGAACCCGGAACGCATCCGCACCCGTGTCGACGCGATGTTGTCCAGCCAGACGGGCAGGGTGCCCGACTATGAACTGGAATGGACCTCGATCTATACGTTCCAGTGCCGGCGCATGGAGAAATTCCGCCATGGCCGAGTGTTTTTTGCAGGGGACAGCGCGCATCAGGTGTCGCCCTTTGGTGCGCGCGGGGCCAATTCGGGGGTGCAGGACGCCGAAAACCTCGCCTGGAAGCTGGATCTTGTCCTGAAAGGGGCGGCAGACGCCGCCCTGCTGGATACCTACGCGACCGAGCGGGAACACGCGGCGGATGAAAACATCCTGAACTCGTCGCGCGCGACCGACTTCATGACCCCCAAGAGCCGCAACAGCAAACTATTCCGCGACGCGGTGCTGGAACTGGCGGGCAGGCATCTTTTTGCACGCCCCTTTGTCAATTCGGGGCGGTTGTCGGTGCCCTGTTGCTATGACGGCTTTGCCCTGTTCGGGCCCGACGCCTTGCCGGGTGGGCCGCACCTCAGCCGTCCCGGTGCGACCTGCCCCGATGCGCCTTTGGGCGCGGGTTATCTTCTGGACGCGCTGGGCGCGGGGTTTACGCTGATGGCCATCGGTGGCGCCGCGCCCTCACCCGTCTCGGCGGGCGGGGTGACCGCAAACGTACTGCATATCGCGACCCCGTCGCCCCTGCTGGTCGAGCGTTATCTGGGTAGCGCCCGATCGGCCCTCTACTTGATACGTCCCGATCAACATGTGGTCGCCCGCTGGGCTGAAAATGACGTCAAATCTGTTGCGCAAGCCATTGAAAATACAGTATCAAAGGAGAAGGTATGAGCCTGAGCCTCACCCCCAACATCCCGGACCCGGATGGGTTCTATGACGACTTGCTGCGCGCCCATCAGGGGTTGAGCGATGAGGAAAGTGCGGCATTTAATGCTCGGCTGATCCTCGTGCTTGCAAATCAGATTGGCGACCGTGCAGTGCTGCGCGAAGCGTTGAATGCCGCGAAGTCAACGTGATCACTGTCAATGTTTTGCATCAGGATGATAATTTAATATACTATTTTAATTGGACTATTTCAGAAAGCAGGTGGGCTTTTACAAGTCAATCCCGACCACTCCATCCGGCTTGGCTGCGCGGGACTGACACAGGATCACCGTGGTTTCCCGCTGGGCCTTGGACAGCACGAAATCGCGATGCTCGACCGCTCCCGACACCAAGCCGCATTTGCACACTCCGCAGATTCCGTCCGAACACTTCACGTCAATCTTTACCCCGTTCTCCATTAGAACATCTGTCGCGGACCTGTCGGCAGGCACATACAACTCCTTGCCCGAGCGGACCAGTTTCAGGGTAAAGGCGTGGTTCACATGGTCCGGCTGCTCGGGAACCGAGAAATATTCCAGATGCCGCGCCTCGTCCGGAAACCCCGATTTTTCAGCGGCTTTCATCACGTTTTGCATGTAACCTTCGGCCCCGCAGGTATAGACGTGCCAGCCCGGTTGATAGTCGGCAAGAATGGCATCCAGATCGGCGCGCGTGCCCTTGTCGGTGATGTGCAATCGAACGCGGTCGGCCCAGTCAAAGCCCGTGATGTCCTTGAGCAGCCCCATCCGGTCCTCGGATCGGCCCGAATAGTGCATGACGAAATCGCGACCTTGCGCATGCAATTCATGTGCCATGGCGACCAACGGAGTGATCCCGATGCCGCCACCCATCAGGATCGAGCGCGTCGCGTCGGGAACCAGTGAAAAATGGTTGATCGGGCGCGAGATGAAGATGCGCCGCCCTTGCGCAAAGATACGGTGCATCAGCGCCGACCCACCGCGCCCCTTGTCCTCGCGCAGCACTGCGATCTGGTACTTCGAGCGATCCGCCGGGTTGCCCGACATCGAGTATTGGCGCAGGAATTCGGGGGCCACCACGATGTCGAGATGCGCACCAGCCGTCCAGGCAGGCAAATCGCCGCCCGAAACGGGGCGGAATTCGTACTTCATCACATCCTTGGCGGTTTCCTCGGCCTTCGTGATTTCGACCTGAATGACCGGGCTTTCCCCATCGGCGGTATAAAGGTGCAGCGCGCTGTCATCACCGCGCGCCAACCGGGCCTTGTACTCATCGGCGGTGATCATCGCCTGATAGGCTTCGATCCCTGCCTCGCGGTCCATCGGGAACGGATAGGGGTAGGGATGGGGGGCCAATGGTGCGGGATATACCGCCAGTGTCTGGTCCTCGTATTTCAGATCAAGGTCCTTTTGCAGCGCACGTGCGTTTACGGGTGCGCGCGCCGGGCGATAACCGCCATCTTCTTCGACTTCGAGGTCCCACCACCATTTCTTGACCGGGTTCAGGGTGCCGTTGTCGACAACATCATCGAGCCGCGCGAGCGCCGGGGCCAATTTTGGCACATTCATCGCCGCCCAGCGGAACGGCGTTTCCTTGAAGATCCCTTCGAGGTTCCATGGGCAGGTTTTCATGCAGCGCCCGCACATCGCACCGCCGGGGGTCGTGACCCGGTAGGTAGCGCATTTCTGGCTGTCGGATTTCC
>CAZITF010000301.1:0-3689 GCA_964542095.1 uncultured Rhodobacterales bacterium | reverse complement strand
TCGAGATGTTGAGCGTGCCTTTGCCATCTCCGCCGGTGCCGACGATGTCCATCGCCCCCTCGGGCGCGCGCACCCTGTTGCACTTGGCCCGCATCACGGCAGCCGCAGCGGCGAATTCGTCGACCGTTTCGTCCCGCGTCCGCAAAGCCATCAGCAGGCCGCCGATCTGGGACGGTGTTGCCTCGCCCTCGAACAGGATATGGAACGCCGCCTCGGCCTGCGCGCGGCTCAGCGGGCCGTCGGCGGCGGCGTCGATCAGCGGTTTCAGGGCCTCGCTCATGCCGGAACCGCCAGGATGTCGGTAAAATTCCTGAGCAGCGCGTGCCCGTGCTCGGAGCGGATGGATTCGGGGTGAAACTGCACGCCGTGGATCGGCAGGGTCTTGTGTGCGAGGCCCATGATCGTGCCATCCTCGACTTCTGCGGTGATCTCGAGACAGTCGGGCAAGCTGTCGCGCTCGACCGTCAGGGAATGATAGCGGGTCGCCTCGAAGGGGCTGGGCAGACCGGCAAAGAGGCCGGTGCCGTTGTGGTGCATCACGCCCATCTTGCCGTGAACGATGTCGGGCGCACGCACGACGCGGCCACCAAAGGCCTGACCGATGGTCTGGTGGCCCAGACACACGCCCATCAGCGGCGTGCGGGTTTCAGCCGCAGCAAGGGTCAGCGCAAGGCAGATGCCCGCCTGATCCGGATCGCAGGGGCCGGGCGACAGGAGGATTCCTGCGGGGCGCATCGCCATCGCTTCTTGCACATCCAGCGCGTCGTTGCGGCGCACGACGACGTCCGTCCCCAGTTCGCCCAGATAGTGCACCAGATTGTAGGTAAAACTGTCGTAATTGTCGATCAGCAGCAGCATCGCAAATTCTCGTATTCCAAGGGGGGCCATTGGACCCTATAGTCGCGGGCATACATGCTCAGGCTCGCGCGTCCGCGTCAAGAGGACGAGGGGCCGGAGGCAAGAGGGACAGCAGACCGGGGCGGCACATCGCAAAGCGGGGCCGTATCCGGACAGGATTAGGGACAAACGACATGGCCAGAGGATTTCTGAGCGGCATTATCTGGGGCGGCGTGGTCAGCGTGATCGGGGCCGGTGTGGTGTCGGTGGTTGCCGATGACCGCGTGGCCCCCGTCGCCGGCATCACCGCGCCCGACAGCGCCGCCGCCCCCGAAGCGGGGCAGGGCAGTACGGCCGAGGCGGTTACCGATGCCGACCTGGTGCTGGATGAAACCGCGCCGCAAGTGATCTCGCCCGAGGCAGATACGGTGACGGCAGCCACCGAGGCCGGTGCGGACACGCCGACGGTGCCGCAGACCGGACAGGCGGATGATCTGGCCGATCCGGGGGCAGGCACGGATGTGGGGGCGGTCGAGGTGGGTGACCTTGCTCCGGTCCAGCCCGGCACGCCCGCGGGAGCGCCAACCGCGCCCGATGCCGAAACCGAACTTTCGATCTCGACCGAACCGGCCCAGCCCGCTCCACCCGTGGTGCCCGAGGCCCCGACGGCCTTTGCCCCCGAAGAAGGTCCTGCGCCCGACGCGCCCATGGCCGAAGCGGCCGCGCCTGAAACACCCGACGTGAGCGCGGCCCCGGAAGTTGCCGAGGCCGACGCACCCGCCCAAGCCGACGCCGAGGTGGTTCAATCGCCCGCAGCGCCCGCCGATCCGGCATTGGGCGAAGAGGAGGGCGAGCAGATCGCGGCCCTGCCCAATGCCGCCGATCCGACGATCCCGGATGCGCGCCCCCGCATCGGCACGCCCGCAGGCTCGCTGGTGGACCGCACTCCGAATGCGCCTGCCGAGGTGACGCCCGAGGCCACGCCCACGGATGTGCGCGCGATCAGGGCCCATGCTGTCTCTTTCGAAAACCCGGATGACAAACCGCTGATGGCGATCGTGCTGATGGACAGCGGTGTCGACCTGTCCGGCGGCACGGTCGGCCTGGCGGCCTTGCAGAGCTTCCCCTATCCGCTCAGCTTCGCGGTCGATGCGTCGCTGCCGGACGCGACCGCGCGCATGGCCGAGTACCGTGCGCAGGGCTTTGAGGTGATGGCGCTGATCGACCTGCCGCAGGGCGCGACGGCGGGCGACGCCGAAGTGGCGCTGTCCGCCGCCCTGGATGCCGTGCCCGAGGCGGTGGCGGTGATGGAAGGGCCGGGCACCGGCCTGCAGGAAAGCCGTGAGGCCTCCGAACAGATCGCGCAGGCGGTGCTGGCAACGGGCCATGGTCTTGTGCTGCAATCCAAGGGGCTGAACACGACCCAGAAACTGGCGGTGCGTGATGGCGTTCCCGCCGGGCTGATCTTTCGCGACTTCGACAGCGCGGACCAGTCGCCCTCGACCATCCGCCGCTTTCTCGATCAGGCGGCGTTCCGCGCCGGGCAAGAGGGCGGCGTAATCATGGTGGGCCGGGTGCGGCCCGACACGATCTCGGCGCTGCTGCTCTGGGGCTTGCAGGACCGGGCCGAGCGGGTTGCGCTGGCTCCGATCTCGGCGGTGCTCACGGCGCTTGTGCCGGGGGAATAACGGCTCAGATAATCTCGTCTTCGTCAAACAGAGGATCGGCTTCCAGCTGTGCGGTCAGGGCATCCACCGTGTCCTCGTTTGCGGTCGGGCTGAGTTCGGCGAGGTGAAACACAGCATCGCCCTCGTTCACCACCGGAAGTACGGCGCGGCCGATCAGGATGCCGGGGCCGGGTGCCAGCAGTTCGGTTTCACGGTCGCCTGCCGGATCTGATACGGCGGCCAGCAGGTCGCCTTCCTCGACGATCTCGCCCTCGGCGCGGAACGTGCGCAACAGGCCACCGGAAGGCGCGCGCAGCCACGAAGACGCGCGGCAGATCAGGGACGGGGTACGGGCCTTGGCGATGCCTTTGGCGGCCAGCATCCCCTCATCCCGCATCACACGCAGGATGCCCGCCACGCCCACGCGCACCCCGAATTCGTCAAAACGCAGACCTTCGCCCGCCTCGTACAGCAGCACCGGCGTACCGCGCGCCGCCGCCTCGCCGCGCAGCGACCCGTCTCGCAGGGGCGACGTCAGGATGACGGGCGCGCCAAAGGCGCGGGCCATGCGCGCGGTGGTCGAATCGCGGGGTGTCACGCGGATTTGCGGCAGGTTGGTGCGGTGTTCGGCGGCCGAATGCAGATCGATGCCGAAATCGCAGCGCAACACCACCTCGCGCAGAAAGATATACGCCAGCCGCGATCCCAGCGACCCGGACGAGGTGCCGGGAAAACAGCGGTTGAGATCGCGCCGGTCGGGCAGATAGCGCGAGCGCGCCAGAAAGCCGAAGCTGTTGACCACGGGCACCACCAGAAGCGTGCCGCGCAGGTGGGCCAGTTGCTGCGTGCGCAGCAAACGGCGCACGATCTCGACCCCGATGACCTCGTCGCCATGTACGGCGGCGCTGACGAACATGGTGGGTCCGGGGCGCTTGCCGTGGATGACTTCGGCGCTCAGCCCGATGGGGGTGTGATCGGGCAGGGTAGAGACGGGCAGGGTGACGCTGGCGCGGGTGCCGGGGGCGACGTCGACGCCTGCAATGGTGAAAGGCTCACGCGGCATCAATCGGTGCCTTCCAGTGCGAAACCGGCCTCGTTCATTTCCCGGGTCTCACGTGTTCGCAAGCGCAACGCTCCCTTGGCGCGTTTCCAGGAAACTTGCCCCTTCTCTGTTTTCAAAAAATC
>CAZITF010000300.1:0-3691 GCA_964542095.1 uncultured Rhodobacterales bacterium | reverse complement strand
GATGGATCAGGGCGATGCCCGCGCGGCGGCCCCCTGGATCAGCCAGATCAAGGTGGTGGCGCCGCGTGTCTCGCTCAAGGTGATCGACGAGGCGGTGCAGATGCACGGCGGACAGGGGATTTCTCAGGACACGCCATTGGCCCATGCCTGGACGCACCAGCGCACCTTGCGGCTGGCCGACGGGCCGGACGCCGTGCATCGACGTCAGGTGGCGCGGGCCGAGCTGAAGAAATACACGCAACAACCCATCTGAGCGCGCAAACCGACGCGGTTTGCGGCCGGTTTCTGACGCAGAAACCGGCCGGACGGCGTGGAAAGCGCGTCGCTTTCCAACCGTTTTTCGCGTCGAAAAACGCTTGCATAACAGGACGCGCGCGCGGCTAACTGTGCGCCATGAAAGACCTCGCGCCCGATAGCTTGCCCCTGCGCCCGCCCGGCGAGGTGATGCGCCTTGCGCGCATGGGCGTGATGATGCCAACGCGGCTCAGCTTTTTGCGGGTGCTGGTGGCGCGGCTGTGCGCCGAACGGGCACGGATCACGCGCACCCATTGGGATATGTCGCATGACGGGCATGGGCGCGCGGTCCATGCCGTGAGCTTGGGCGGGCACACCTATTCGCTTGTGGCCATCTCGAACGACCTGCCCGCCGACCAGCGCAGCGACCGGGTGATCGCAACGGCGTGGGATGCCGCCTTTGTCCTGTTCGATGGCACACCGGATGCAGCCGATATCGACCGCATCGCGGCCCAGGCCCCCTTGCAAGAGGCCGGACGTTTCGGCCCGCGCGATCTGGTGCTGAGCCGCGCCAACAAATCGGTGCGCATGTGGGACGCGACGGTCGCCGCACTGAAACAGGGCACACAGCCGGGGCGGGCCATGATCCGCGACATCGGCTATCTGATGCGCACCACCGCCGTCTATGGCAATGGCAAGTTCGGCATCGCCGACCGCCACCTGATCGCCGACCGTCCGGGCCTGAGCGGCCCTTTCGCCGTCGAAATGCTCGCCGTCTACATGATCCGCCAATTTACCCTCGATCTGGTCCAGCACGTGGGGCGCGCGCCGCTGGACCCGACCCTTGCGCGCCATTTCGGGGTCGGCAACGCAACGGGCCTCGGCATGGCGCCCTTTCTCGTGACCCACCCCGTCCTGCTCAACAACTGGATGGCAGCGCGCGAGACCGCGCTCGCCCGCGTGCGGGCACGCGCGAGCCTGGGAGAGTCCGAACGGGCGCGGATCGCGCAACTGGCAAGCCGCGCGGCACGGCATCTGGGGCAATGGCACGTGCCCGCCCCCGAACACGACGCCAGCCTGCGCCAGCTCGAACAGGACTGGGCGCGCTTCACCCCCCGCCTTGCGGCACTCGGTGACGCAGAACCGTTCGAGGGCCTGTGGCAGGCGGCCCGGGGCGAAAGCGCGGCCCTGCAGGAACTGCTGCTCGCCCTGCTGCTGGAAGCGTTCCCCGAGGATGTCGACGGGCTGGCCGAATGCATGGCCGACCCGTTCGGGCCGCTGACCGCTCCCTTTCCCGGCACAAAGGCGCTGCGCGCCGCGATCGAGGCCGATTGGCACTGGGCGCTGGCGCAGGACTATGCCGCCGCGGACACCTGCCGCCGTTTCTGGTACGTGAGCGAGGCGAAACTCGAACCCCGGCTCGGCGACCGGTTCGCCGAAGAGGGGGCAGAGCGTGAAACCCCCCTGGACATCGCGCGCCGGGTCGCAGCCTTGCATGCGGACCTGCCCGCACAGGACCAGCCGGTGTCGGGCTTTCTCGCCGATCACCCCGATCATGCACTTGCCTGCGCGCGGGTGGCGACGCTGGCACGCTATCCTTACGCGGAAATCCGCGACAACCTGATTGCTGCGACGTGTCGCCCCATTGATATGCTGCGCTGCAAGCTCAGCTTGTTCGGAGCGACGAAATTCGACCCCAAGTCGGACCTGTGGACCCGGATCACCCTGGCCCAGGGCGCACCTCTGGGGCACGAACTGTCGCCTGACGCGGATGATTGGTGGTTGCCGGTGCTCGAATGACGGACAAATCGTGGACAGAAATCCAGGCCCTCGCGGTCAGGGCCGCAGCCGGGGCCCGGGTGCCACCGGCGCAGGCGCTGGCCTTTGGCGGGATGCTGGCGCGTCACCTGGCCGATGGCGGGCCCGAGGCACCGCTGACCAAGGCGCTCGAAACCCCCGCGACGATCCTCGCGCTGGCCCATCACGTCGAGAGGATGATCGAAACCGCCTCGGTGTCGGGGCGCGCGGTCAGCATCCGCCAGGAGGACGCAGGGCAGCGCGCCTTGCTGATCAGCTGGCTCGCCAGCCTGCCCTGCCAGGCCGAGATCACCGCCAACGGCCCCGAAATCCGCGCAGCCCTGTCGCTGAACAAGCCAAGCGCGCGGGGACGACCGGCGCGTATCGCCATCGGATCGGACCTGTTCGCGCAGATGCAGACCCTCGCGGCGCGCACCTATGTGCCCGACAGCGACGCCTCGCGCACCGGCGGGGCAGGGGCGGGCCTGATGGAGCTGGACTAGGTCCCGAACGGATCGTCGGGATAGCCCACACCAGCCAGATAAAGGCCCATGGGCGGACACACCGGCCCACAGGCATCCCGCGCCCGCGCGGCCAGAGCGTCGCGCACCTGATCGGGCCGCCATGACCCCGCACCGACCCGCTCCAGCGTGCCGACAAAGCTGCGCACCTGATTGTGCAGGAACGACCGGGCGCGCACGTCGAAATGTACTTCCGGGCCATGGACACCTTCAACGCGCTCCACATCCAGCCGGTCCAGCGTTTTCACCGGGCTCTCCGCCTGGCAGATGGTCGAGCGAAAGGTGGTGAAATCGTGCTTGCCCAGCAGATGCGCGGCCCCGGCCCGCATGGCGTCGACATCGAGGTTCTGCTTGAGGTGCCAGACCAGCCCCTTGAGATGGGTCGGGGGCGCGCGGCGCACGAGGATACGATAGAGATAGCGCCGCTCGCGGGCCGAAAACCTTGCGTGCCAGTCGTCCGCGACCACGGCACAGTCCACGATGGCCACGGGAACCCGGCGCAAATGGTAATTCAACGCCTCGGACAGGCGAAACGGGGTCCAGTCCCGCTCCAGATCGCAATGGGCCACCTGCGCCAGCGCATGCACGCCCGCGTCCGTCCGGCCCGCCGCGGCGATTCTGTGATCGCGGGGCTCCAGCTGGGCAAGTGCCGCTTCGACAGCGCCCTGCACCGAGGTCTGATCGGTCTGGCGCTGCCAGCCCACGAAAGGCCCACCGTGATATTCTATTTTCAACGCATAGCGTGGCATGGCCGCTGCTCTAGCCACAAACACGGGCGTATTCAACGCCTGCCGACCGCTGGATGCCCCTCGGGCATGGGCACAGGTCCCGCTTCTCTGTTTCAGGAAAATCCCCGCCGGAGGCTCCCGCACCCTCAGCCGCCGCCCGGGGCTCTGGCGATGCGCCGCCACCCGCCTTATGTAAGGGCGCAAGGCCAGAGGAGAGTGCCACGTGGTTCTGACGACAATCGCCGACGGGGTGCTGGATGTGGCCCAGGGCATCTACGACACCGGGGCCGACCTGTTGGGCGATCGCACGATCCGGCTGGGCGTCACCGGCCTTGCACGATCGGGCAAGACGGTGTTCATCACCTCGCTGCTGGCGACCCTTCTGGACCGGGGGCGTATGCTGCACCTGCT
>CAZITF010000299.1:0-3693 GCA_964542095.1 uncultured Rhodobacterales bacterium | reverse complement strand
AGCACCGCCACCGACCTTGCCGACTGGCTGGTGCGGGTGCTGGGCCTGCCGTTTCGCGACGCGCACCACATCACCGGCTCCCTCGTGGCGCTGGCTGAAACCCAGGGCTGCGACCTGCCGGAGCTGACGCTGGCGCAGATGAAATCCGCCCATGACGGCATCACGGATGCGGTCTTTGACGTTTTGGGCGTGGAAAATTCCGTCGCATCGCGTACATCTTACGGAGGCACCGCGCCGTCCCAGGTGCGCGCGCAGGTCGCCCGCTGGAAGGAGATGTTGTGATGAAACGTGCCCTTGGCCTTGTGGCGCTGCTGGGTCTTGCCGCCTGCGGTGTGGACGGCGAACCACAGCGCCCGTCAACGAATATCGGCGTGTCGATCGGATCGGACGGGAATGTCGGCGGCTCCATCGGGGTGTCGCGCGGCCCGCTGAGCGTCGGTGTGGGCATCTTCTGATCCCATGGCCCCGATCCGCATGATCTATCTGGCCCTTGCGATCTGGGGGGCGATCCATCCGATGTATTACTTTGTCAGCTGGTTCAACGAGAACGGCTATGACCTCATGGCGATGGTCGATGCCTGGCACGTGAACGCGGCCACCAGCGGGCTGGTCTGGGATTTGACCATTGCGGCGGTGGCACTGACGGTGTTCATCCTGTCCGAAGTGGCGGTGCGGAGGAACTGGGTCGCGCTGATCGCCATCCCGGCCACGTTCCTGATCGGGGTCAGCTTTGGATTGCCGCTGTATCTGTTCCTGCGCTCGCGGCCAGTCATCTAAAGCGCCGGGCCCGGAGGCTGCTGGCGTGATCCCCACACCAACCCCCTAAAACTTTCACCAATTGGGAAACAATAATGCCCAATTGTTGCCATTATCCCGTTTTATCCCTGAGTCCGAGGCAGAACTGGGTATCAAAAGCGGGGCGCAAGACCATGACGGATACAGGCATACAGGCACCAAAAGGCGCGCTTCTGGACGCGCCGGGCAAGGCCAAAAAGGCCGAGGCCCCGATGATCGCGCAAGTGGCCAAAGAATACGGGGTCAGCCCGTTTCGCCAGATGCGCGAGATTTTCACGATGCGGCGCGGGGCACAAAAGCTGAGCGGGCCGGAATACTATTCGCTGCGCCTGTTCGACCCGGCAAAATCGCCCGAGGACAAGCGCGCCTTTCTGGGTCAGGCCGGGGTCAATGCGCTCAACGCGTCGATGAACCCGCCGGTGGCCGTGCCCACCCGCGCCTTTGTCGGCAACAAGCTGCTTTATACGCAGCTTTTGACGCAACTTGGCATCGCCACCCCGAAAACGCAGGCGCTGGTCAGCGGCTTTCGCGACGCAGGGCAACTGCCCGTGCTGCGCGATGCCGCTGCTGTGGCCACCTTTCTGCGCAATGACGCAACCTATCCGCTGTTCGGCAAACCGCATCACGGCTCTCTCTCCGAAGGATCAGTGCGGATCGCGTCGCGCAAGGGTGACGGTTTGCGTCTGGGCAACGGCAAGGTTCTCAACGTCGAGACCTTTGCCGCCGAGGTGATGGAGCGCTATCCCGGCGGGTTCCTGTTTCAGGACGCGCTGAGCCCCGACCCGGACATGGCCATGATCGCAGGGGCCGCCGTTGGTTGCGTGCGGGTGGTCACCGCCAATGACGGCGGCGGGCCGAAACCGGCCTACGCGGTGTGGAAGCTGCCCGCCCCGGATGCGATGTCGGACAACTTCTGGCAGGCAGGAAGCCTGTTGGCGCATCTCGACCTCCAGACCGGCGAAGTGCTGACTTGTGTGCGCGGCACCGGCCTGAAGGCCGAAGCCATCCCGGATCATCCGACCTCGGGCCAGCCGGTGGTGGGGGTAAAGCTGCCGCACTGGGCCGAGACGTTGAAAATCGCGCAGGACGCCCACGCGGTGTTTCCCGAATTCGGTGTGTGTGGTTTTGACATCGCGGTGACGGCGGACGGGCCTGCCATCATCGAATGCAACGACAACCCGTCGCACATGCTTTACCAGATCGCCGCCGCGCGCGGTGTGACCAACCCCGATCTGGCCCGCGTCTGGGAGGCCGTCGCGGCCCGCCAGGCCCGCCAGGTGGCCAGGATCCAAGCCGCAGGGAAGGCCGCAAAATGATCGCTGCCGCTGACAAGATCCTTTTGGCCGCGCCCAGGGACCCGCGCCCGGCCGCCGCAGAAACCATGGTCGCCGTGGCCCGCCGCTTTGGCGTCGGCCCGCTGGGCCAGATGCGCGAAATGATGGCGCTGCGCTGGGGGCCCGGCAAACTGGCCAGCCATGAATATTTCTCGACCGGCGCCTATGATCCGGCCCTGTCGATGGCGCAAAAACGCGAATATGTCGGCAAGATCGGCAGTTACGAACTGAACGTCGCCGCATCGCCGATGAAACTGACCGGCACGCGCGCCTTTCTGCGCGACAAGGTGATGTATACGGCCCTGCTGACGCAGCTTGGGCTGTCCACCACGCAAACGCAGGCCGTGGTGCACAGCGACCGCGTGTTCGGCAACATCGCCACTCTGCGCAACCCCGAACAGGTCGAGGATTTCCTGCGCACGTCAGCCGTTTATCCCCTGTTTGCAAAGCCTTGCGAGGGTGCGGCCAGCGTGGGGTCGGCCCTGATCGAAGGCCGCGAGGCGGAAAGTCTGCGCCTGGGCAACGGGCGCATCGTGCCGATTGCGCAGTTCGCCCGCGAGGTTGTGGTCGACTATCCCGAAGGGTTCATCCTGCAATCCGCGATCCGGCAGCACGATGCCATGACCGCCATGACAGGCGCATCGGTCGGCACGTTGCGCGTGGTCACGCTGCGCGATGAAAACGGCATTTCGCCGCTGTATACCGTGTGGAAAGTGCCCTCGCCCACGGCGATGTCGGACAATTTCTGGCAATCGGGCAGCATGGTGGCGCTGGTCGATGACGACAGCGGGCAGGTCAGGCAGTGCAATATCGGGTCCGGCCCGGCGGCGGAGTGGATCGACAAACACCCCGTTTCGGACCTGGCCTTTCAGGGCTACCAGATCCCGCACTGGGACAAGGTGATCGACACCGCCTGCGCCGGGCACGGGTTGTTTCCCGAATTCGGCATCGTCGGATGGGACATCGCCGTCGGACCGGACGGGCCGGTGATCATCGAATGCAACGACAACCCCTATCACGTTCTGTGGCAGATCTCCGCGCGCGAGGGCATCCGCAATGACCGCTTCCTGCCCCGGTTCGAAGCGGCAACGGCGCGGTCGAACGCGATCCTGCAATCCAAGGTGTCCACGTTCCGCGCCCGCCAGAGCGCGAAATCGGCCAAGAGCTGATTGAACAAGGCCGCACCGGTCGCTATTGGCCGGTGCATGGATCATTTTCTGTACCGCGACGGCGCGCTTTACGCCGAGGACGTCCCCATCGCCGAGATTGCGGCGGCGGTCGGCACGCCGTTCTATGTCTATTCCACGGCGACTTTGCTGCGTCATTTCAAAGTGCTGGATGACGCGCTGGCGGGTATGGATCATCTTGTCTGCTACGCGATGAAAGCGGCCAGCAACCAGGCCATCATCAAGACGCTGGCCGATGCGGGCGCGGGCATGGACGTGGTGTCGGGCGGCGAATATGCGCGCGCCCGCGCAGCAGGCGTTCCAGGTGAGCGCATTGTCTTCTCCGGGGTCGGAAAAACCCGGGCCGAGATGCACCTCGCCCTGACCGGCGGCATCCG
>CAZITF010000298.1:0-3706 GCA_964542095.1 uncultured Rhodobacterales bacterium | reverse complement strand
GGATGTGGCCTCGTTCGTGACGGTGCTCGTGCAATCGGCCAGCTTCGGCACCTCCATTGCGGATGCCTTGCGCGTCTTTGCCGCCGAAATGCGCGACAAGCGCGTGATGCGCGCCGAGGAAGCCGCCAACAAGCTGCCCACCAAGATGACGCTGGCCACGATGATGCTGACGGTTCCGCCGCTCTTGATCATCCTTGTCGGCCCCTCGGTCCACGGCATCACGCAGCTGGGCAACATGGGGAACTGACAATCGGCGCGGCGTGGACAAATCCCGCGCCGCCCCGTTTTCAGCCATGGGCGATTTTACGCCAATCTGCATGATGACTGGCATCCGCAGCGCTCGAAGCTTTACACAGCCATCCGGGAACGCATAGCGTTCAAGGATTATTGAAAAAAGAGATTCTCATGGCTGTGGTAAAAAAGGGTGCAAAGGGCAGCACCGTCAAAAAAATTCAAGTGTCCCTGAACACACATGGTGCCAAGCCGCGTCTTGAGGTCGACGCTGATTTTGGCCCAAAGACCGACACAGCCGTCCGCAAGTTTCAAAGGGATAGCAAACTGAAAGTCGACGGAATAGTCGGCAAGCAGACCAGCGCTGCGCTGGGATACAAACCGACGCCAAAAGGTGGCAGCGGTATCCTACTGCCCGTCTGGGACCTCGGCGATCACACCAGGGCCGTCGAAAAAACATACAGTGCCGCTGGTATCTACGTAAAAAAGCACGAAAAGCTGACGGCATTCATGGAAAAGTACATCAAGTCGCGCGTGGCCAAGGTTGCAACATCGTCCGAAAGCGAACCGGATGCAAAGGCCGCGGCCGAAATCTTTACCAAGCGATACTTTGAGTTGAAGGCGGCTTACGAAAACATCGCAGCACATTACAGTGAATTGGTATATACGCTTGAAACTATTCAATATCTTCAGAAGAAGCATCAGTCGGCTGTAAAAAAGGGCAAAGTACTTGAAGCCGAAGCCACCCTGCAAGAAGCCGAGAAGCTCGTGCCGAAATCCAGCAAACTGTTCGGTGGCACGTCTAAAGCGATGAATGTGTACGACAAACACTTCAAGAGGATGGAACAGTGCCGCGTCATGTTTGAGGTCATGAGCAAAAGGCCTTCCAGCTAAAAGGCACGAGCCAAAGACCTTTGCCTCTCGAGTCTAGTCGCTCGCCGAAACCCATGCTATGAAATGCGCACTGTGCGGGAACAATTCGTGTGATGCAGTCGTAAAAAAAGGTCGCAAAGGCCATATGATGTCAGGCACCCGGGCGCTTTGTGCCCTCTTTCTGTTGCTGCTGAGTGCCGCCTGTTCAACGGGCAGCATCAACGTGGGCGATACCGGCCCCTTTGCCCCCGGCGTCGACCGGCGCGGCGACGCGGTGGACGGGGTCGAGGTTGGGCACCGCCTGATCGCCGCCGGAGAGTTCGAACTGGCCATCAAATCCTTCAACCGCGCGGCCCTGGACCGGGGCGGTTTTGACGGCGAAATCCTGTCCGCCCTGGGCACCGCCAACCTGGGCCTCGGGCGTCTGGGCCAGGCCGAAGCCCTGCTGCGCCGCGCCACGACCGAATTCGATCCCGTCCCCGAGGACCTCAACAACCTCGGCGTCGTGCTGATGGAACGGGGCGAAACATTCGAGGCCGTCGCTGTTCTGCGCCGCGCCTTCGCTCTGGATGACGGAGAAAGCACACTCATCCGGGATAATTTACGCTTGGCACTCGCAAAAACCGAAAACTCTGATACTCTGGAAGAGAACGAGAGCCAGTACAAACTGGTCCGACGCGGCAGCAGTGACTATCTGATCCGATCTGCTGGCTGATTTTGAGGTGCGCCTCTGGCGCTGTGATTATGACGCGCCTCTGGCGCGATTGGGATGCGACCGGGCAACAAAAGCTCGGCGTGAACGAGCAGGAAAGGGCCGCAATCATGCGCCACCCCGTAATTTTGGCCGTCTCTCTGGCAGGGGCACTGGCCCTGTCGGCATGTGAACAGAAATCAGCCGATCAAACCGTCGAACGCGCGTTCCAGGACGTGAACGTGATCGACGAAAGTGATCTGAACGATGTGATGCTGACCGTCGCCGACCCCAACGAGGCGGTGACCTATTTCAAGCGCACAGCCGCGGAAAACCCCGACCGGATCGACGTGCAGCGCGGGCTCGCCTCCAGCCTCGTGCGCGCCAAACGCTACTCCGAAGCGGTCCCGGCCTTTGCGGCAGTGGTCAAGCTCGAAGGGGCGACCAACGATGACCGCGTCGATTACGCCGACGCGCTGCTGCGCGCGGGCGACTGGGCGCGGGCCGAACAGGAACTGGACAAGGTGCCGCCCACCTACGAGACCTTCAAACGCTACCGGCTCGAGGCGCTGATTGCCGACAGCAACAAGGAATGGACAAAGGCCGACAGTTTCTATGAAACCGCCGTGGGCCTGACCACGCGGCCCTCGGGCGTGCTGAACAACTGGGGCTATTCCAAGCTGACGCGCGGCGACTACAAGGAAGCCGAACGGCTGTTCGGCGACGCGATCCGGCAGGACCCGCACCTGTTCACCGCCAAGAACGACCTGATCCTGGCGCGCGGCGCACAGCGCAACTATGCCCTGCCGGTGATCCCCATGGACCAGATCGAACGGGCGCAACTGCTCCATACCCTTGGGCTCACCGCCGTCAAACAGGGCGATGTGCAGACCGGCAAGGGGCTGTTGCGCGATGCGATCGAAACCCATCCGCAGCATTTCGAGGCGGCGGTCAGATCCCTGCGCGCGCTCGAAAACAACACGACCAACGGGTGATCTGATGGCCTTGCCCGCGCAGGTCGCGTGGTGGTTCCTGCCGCTTCTGGTGCCCCTGTGCCTTTACGTGGCCTATACCGACCTTGCGCGCATGCGCATCACCAACCCCACGGTCCTTGCGATGGCCGGGGTGTTCGCGGTGATGGGCCCGTTTCTCTATCCGTTCGATGCGTATCTGTGGCAACTGGCGCAACTGGCCATCGTGCTTGTGGTGGGCATCATCCTGAACGCGGCGGGCGCCATGGGGGCGGGGGATGCCAAGTTTCTGGCCGCTGCCGCACCCTACGTCGCCCTGGGCGATGTGCGGCTGATCATGGCGCTGTTTGCCGCCGTGTTGCTGGCCGCCTACGCGGTTCACCGCATCGCGCGCGCCACCGCCTTGCGCAACATGGCCCCCACCTGGGACAGCTGGAACACCAGGGGGCGCAAGTTTCCCATGGGCTTTGCCCTGGGGCCGACCCTCGCGCTCTATCTCGGTCTGGCGGCCTTGCACGGGTCTTGACGGCATATCGCCATAATTTGGTCTGAAACCGGCGCTAGGATCGCGCAACGCAGTCCAACGCACAGGCCCTGACCGATGAATATGCAAGTCGCCGACGTGATCGCCCCCCCCGCCCCAAAGCGGTTGCAGGAGATGAAACTGCCCGTCGTGATGATGCGGGACATCCTGCTCAAGACGATGTTCCGCAAGAACCTCGACATGGTCTCGGACCTGTCGCCCGCGCTGTGCCTGCCGATCCCGGTGGTGCAGGAACTGATCGACATGCGCCGCGACCAGCGGCTGATGGAGGCGACAGGCACGCTCAACGCCAACAACGGCAACGAAATGGGCTATCAGCTGACCGATCAGGGCAAGGCGCGCGCACTCGATGCGCTGTCGCAGTCGGAATATTTCGGGGCCATGCCAGTGCCGCTC
>CAZITF010000297.1:0-3706 GCA_964542095.1 uncultured Rhodobacterales bacterium | reverse complement strand
CCTCGTTCTTCGAGCTTTGAAAGCCCTCGCGGGCCTCGGCATCGTTCCACGCGATGCGCATCCCCTTGCCGCCGCCTCCAGCCGACGCCTTGAGCATCACCGGATAACCGACCTCGTTCGAAATCTTCACCGCCTCGTCCGCATCCGCGATCAGACCCATGTAACCGGGGACCGTGCTCACGTTCGCCTCTTTCGCGATTTTCTTGGAGGTGATCTTGTCGCCCATCTTTTCGATGGCCCCAACGGGCGGGCCGACAAAGGCGACGCCAGCGGCATCCAGCGCCTCGGCGAACTTGGAGTTTTCCGACAGGAAACCGTAACCGGGGTGGACCGCCTGCGCGCCCGAGGACTTGACCGCCTCCATCACCTTTTCGATGACGATATAGGACTGGTTGGCCGGGGCCGGGCCGATATGTACCGCCTCGTCCGCCATCTGCACATGCAGGGCCTGCGCATCCGCATCCGAATAGATCGCGACCGTTGCAATCCCCATCTTGCGCGCAGTCTTTATGACACGGCAGGCGATTTCGCCCCGGTTGGCGATCAGAAGTTTTTTGAACATGGGGCCTCACTTGAGTTGGGTGGACAAGGCAAAACGCCGCCGTGCCTTGCAGCACGACGGCGTTTACAGATTGTCTGGTTTGGCGACGCGCAGAGCGTCAGCGCATCAGCAGTTGACGTTTTCCAGCTCGCAGGCAAGAACGTTGCCCGCAGCGCCGATTGCGGCACCGCCGACGACGCTACCGCCCGTGACGGCGCCGGCACCCGCGCCGACAGCACCACCGATGACCGCGCGCTCCGCGACCGTATCACCGCAGGCCGCAAGGCCAAGGGCTGCAACTGTCGCGAGAAGAACTGGTTTGAAAGCCATGATTTTTTTCCTTTGCTCGTATACGATCTGAATAACTCAACACCGCGCCGCGTCAATCGTTCCGAACGCACGGATGAAAAATGCGCGCTGACACGCCGAGATGAGCAAAGTTCCGCCGGTGCCGCGCAAAAGCGCAGGCAAAGGGCGCTGTTATCCGCACGTGCCAGACCTGAAAAAGAGGTGGGCAGCAGAGTGTTGGATGACACCTGCTGCCCACCAGGGGAAGGGGTACGGAAATGGTATTGGCCGACGGGGTTGGTTTGGGGAACCGCCGACATGGTCTTACAGTTGCATGCAGCTGGCGACTCCGCAAAGCCGAATTGCCGGACCTGAGTCCGATCAGCCAAAGTTCGCCATATACGGGAAACGCTTGGCGATTTTGCGCCGATGGTACCGGTATTCATCGCCCCGCCCTCCCGTCGAATACGTCCGGGAACGAGGCGCGGGCCGCCGACTCATCTATGACCAGCAGGGCCTCGTAATCGGCAACGTCGAACGGGTCGGTGGCCGGAACGACCTCGCGACCAAACAGCCACGACAGACGGCCCGCATCCAGATTGCCGCGCTGGAACGGTTCCAACCCGAATTGCGCCCAGAGGGCCGCCATAAAGGCCGCATCCGCGCGCTTGTCCGGCGGGCGGCGGTCGGGAAAGCGCTCGCGCCGGGTCAGTGGAGTGACCCCCTTGGGATTGGGACGCCGGATGGTGAACTGGAAATCCGTGCCGGACAAACGTCCGGGAAAACCGCGATGTTTCAGCATGGGCTGGCTCCCGCGGTCGGGAGTGTCAGGGCGGGCCGACGGACCCGCCCTGCAATCTTATTTGTACTTGCCGGTTTGGACCGGCTCTTGGCTGATGGGCTCTGGGTCAACCACGACGAACTCTTCGTTGTTACGGGCGCATGCCGCGGCCAGAACCATGAGGCCAAGCAGGCCAAATACCTTGATGCTCTTGGACATCTGTCTCTCCTGTATTCAAAAACCGGACGTGGACAGTGCCACGTCCCCTGCGAGGTAAGGCGATCTTGGGGATCCCTTGACCGTCGTATACGGCAAATTGGGCGCAAAAGAAACGGTATTGCAACACGTTGCGCGGGTTGTGGCCGCAATGCCGCAGCGGCGCATCCGCCCCGAGGAGTACACAAACCCATCAGAACGCCTCCCACACACAGCCATCCTCGACGATACGAAACGCCTCTATAAACTGCGTCGCTTCGGGGTCGGGCTGACCGAAGGGCACGGGTCGGTCCATCAGGGCAATCACGATCAAATCGGGCGCAAGGTCGTATTCGGTGAGGTAGGGCAAACCGACGGTCTCGCACAGCTCCTGAAAATCGCCCTCGGCCTCACCATAGGAGACATCGCCCCCTTCGCGCGCAATCTGCGGCGCAAGAAAACGAAAGCGCAGCCAGCTTTCACCGTTCACCGTATCAACCAGCACTTCGTGCAGGGTTACGGGCTGACCCGACGGGACGTCCTGTGCCAAGGCAGAGCCAGCCAACATGATGAAAAAGACGCAGCCCCGGACCCCATCCCGTTTCCGGGCTCCTCCCTCCGGGGCTGCCGTGCGGGCGTCAATCTGCCTGCGCACTGTTCTATTCGCCAACCTATGTGCGTGACGACGATTCATCTTGCACCTTCCTCATGCGTTGTAAAGTCGGCAGGCGAGGTGATCTCGATCAATTCCATATCGTCGGAATGGCGCACCTCCCGGTGGACAATCCCGGGGGGTTGCAGCACGGACGATCCGGCCCGCAGGATCTGCTCCCCCTGCCCCTCATATTCGAACACGACCCAACCTTTGGTGACATAGACCATCTGGAAATCAAGGTCGTGGCTGTGCCATGTTCCAGGGCTTTCCATGCCGGGCACCGCGCGGATGACATGGGCGCCGAACTTGCCTTGGGTCGCCTCGCGAATCCCCAGTTGGCGGTATTCAAAGAACGGACGCAGGCCCGCCCCCTCGAACGTGCCGCTGTCGGCGTGGGCAATGACAAAGGCCTGATTTTTCCAGAGTTTGGTCATGAGGCGGTGCCTCCTCGCCAACTGTTTCCTTCCAAAATATCATCTAGAAACTTGGTTTTTCCGCCAGCCTTCAATCTGAGTTCACGAGCTAGTAGAGTAGTTTCACGAAGGAGAGTGCGAATCTGTTGGACGCGATGAGCTACTGCATCGAAATCGTTGTCTACAATGTGGCTTCTCTCGAACTCGGCCCTTTCACCCTCCCAACTGATTTCGATCAGCGCTAAATCTATGTCTAACAACCTCGAGAGCAGTCTTGGATGCAGAGATTGGTATCTTTCGGTCAGTCTCACAAGCCTCTCTCTGGGGAGGTCTGGCAAAGGCACGTCCTCAAAATCGACGACCTGGGCAGCGTCAAAATGGCTACCCAAGATGTTCTCGCACTGTAAAACAATCTCAACTAGATCGTTTGACAACAACAATGACTCTCTCCTTGACTCGGCCTGCCTTTTTTTGAGCTCTAAAACCAAGTTAAGGAGAAAAGTGACGATTCCTGCCGCGACGCCGGTACCGAGCACAGTCACAACAATCTCAGAGACACCTGCGAACATTTTTTTCCTACAACGGAATATTGTCGTGTTTCTTCCACGGGTTCTGCAACGACTTGCCGCGTAGCGACGCGAACGCCCGGCTGACCCGTTTGCGGGTGCTGCGGGGTTGGATCACCTCGTCGATGAATCCCTTTTCGGCGGCGACGAACGGGTTGGCGAACCGGTCCTCGTAATCCTTGGTGTGGGCCGCGATCTTGTCCGCGTCGCCCAGGTCGGCGCGGTGGATGATCTCGGTTGCGCCCTTGGCCCCCATCACCGCGATTT
>CAZITF010000296.1:0-3712 GCA_964542095.1 uncultured Rhodobacterales bacterium | reverse complement strand
GTTCAAGCGCGATGCCGCACAAGAAGAACCCGGTGCTGACCGAGAACCTGACCGGGCTTGCCCGCATGGTGCGCGCCGCCGTGATCCCGGCGATGGAGAATGTCGCCCTCTGGCATGAACGGGACATCAGCCATTCAAGCGTCGAGCGGATGATCGGCCCCGATGCCACCATCACGCTGGATTTCGCGCTGGCCCGCCTGACCGGCGTGATCGACAAGATGCTGATTTTCCCCGAAAACATGCGCGACAACATGAACAAATTTCCGGGCCTCGTGATGAGCCAGCGGGTGCTGCTGGCCCTGACCCAGGCCGGAGTCAGCCGCGAGGACGCCTATGCTTACGTGCAGCGCAACGCGCTCAAGGTCTGGGAACACCGCACCGATTTCAAGCAGGAACTACTGGCCGACCCGGACGTCACCGCCGCCCTCAGCCCCGCCGAGATCGAGGAAAAATTCGACCTCGGCTATCACACCAAACACGTCGACACGATCTTTGCCCGCGTTTTTGGCGCGGACTGACACGGGCACGCGGGCGCTGGACATCTGCGCCCGACTTGGCACGCACGTCATTTGAGCAGTAACGCGCATCCTGATTCCTCTGTCGTAGAATTGATTTTGAACAGGGCCCGATCTGCTCTACCTTCATGTCAACCGGACCATGAAGGAGAGCACTGATGACGATCAAGACATGCGCCGTGGCCCTTGTCCTCACCCTCGCCCCTGCATTTGCGCTGGCGCAGGACTGCAATTACGGCAAGACCGAACAGCAGTCGATGTCCTGCGCGGTCGGAACCACCTATGACGCCGGAACCAGAACCTGCCTGCCCACGTCGAGTTGAGGCCGTGCGGCAACCGCTCACGTTTTCGTGATCGCATAAAATCCGGGTGCGCGGGGTTATGTCCCTACAACCATCCCAGCGCGTCCAACATCGGAGACCTGACATGCTACGCACCCTGATCCTGACCACCGCCCTCGCCCTGCCCCTCGCCCTGCCCGGAATGGGCCTGGCCGCGGGCGGAGAAAGCGACTCCAAGCCCAAACAGACCGAGACCACGCAGAACTGCCTGCAGGACCGGCAATGGGATCCCGAGATCAAGAAATACGTGCGCTTTTCCGAGCCGGTGAACGGGGTGTGGGACGAAGACCTCAAGAGATGCGTGCGCCCCGACAAGACCTCGTATCTGGACAGCGACACGCTTTATAGGGCGGTGCGCGAACTGGCCTATGCGGGCCGCTATGGCGAGGCCATTCAGGTGCTCGACCAGATGCCCGACCAGATGGACGACCGGGTGCTGACCTATCGCGGCTTTACCGCGCGCAAGCTGGGCGATCTGGAACTGGCTGACATGTATTATGAACAGGCGCTGACGGTGAACCCCGACAACATCCTGGCCCGCTCCTACATGGGTCAGGGCAAGCTGGCCGCGGGCGACAAGGTCGCCGCCGTCACGCAGCTGCGCGAAATCCAGGCGCGCGGCGGAGCCGGCACCTGGGCCGAAGCGTCCCTGCGCGACGCCATCGAGACCGGGGCGACCTACAATTATTGATCTCCGTCCCGGTCGCGGGTTGAGGGTTTTTCAACCATTGCCTGCCAGAACTGTGCCAAACAGCTTTTAGGCAGGACATGACCGAACTGGTACCCATGTCCGCCGCCCCTGCCTTGATGCAGCCGGGCGGCGGCTCTTCCTTGCGCAGCGCACCGCTCAGCCGCCGGGCCAAGGCGGCGATCATCGTGCGCCTGCTGCTGAACGACGGCGCCGACATCCCGCTTGAGGAACTGCCCGACGAATTGCAGGCGCACCTGACCAAGGCGATGGGGTCGATGCGCGTGGTCGACCACGACACCTTGCAGGCCGTGGTGGCCGAATTCGCCGAACAGGTGGAACGGATCGGCCTCAGCTTTCCGGGCGGCATGGCGGGTGCGCTCAGCGCCCTGGACGGCAAGATCAGCCCGCACACCGCCGCCCGCCTGCGCAAAGAGGCAGGCGTGCGCGAAGGCGGCAATCCCTGGGCCCGGATCAGGGCGCTGGACAGCGACATTCTCGTGCCCGTGATGGAACATGAAAGCGTGGAAATCGCGGCGGTGATGCTGTCCAAGCTCGACGTCGCCAAGGCCGCCGCGCTGCTGGGCAAACTGCCCGGCCCCCGCGCGCGCCAGATCACCTATGCGGTGTCCAAGACCGGCGCGATCAGCCCCGATGCGGTCGAACGGATCGGGCTGTCACTGGCCAGCCAGCTGGATGCGCGCCCGGTCAGCGCCTTTGACGATGGGCCTGCCGAACGGGTCGGCGCCATTCTCAATTCGACCACCTCGTTGACCCGCGACGATGTGCTGACGGGCCTTGATGAATCCGATCAGGGCTTTGCCGATGCGGTGCGCAAGGCGATCTTTACCTTCGCCAACATCCCCGAACGGATCGCGCCGCGCGATATTCCGCGCGTGCTGCGCGACGTCGATCAGGGCGATCTGGTCACGGCTTTGGCCGGTGCGGGCAGCACGGGCATGGAAAAGACCGTGGACTTCATCCTCGAAAACATGTCCGCGCGGCTTGCCGATCAATTGCGCGAAGAGGTGGCAGAGGCCGGCACGCCCAAAGCCGCCGACATCGACGCGGCCATGTCGGCCATCGTCTCGACCATCCGCGCAATGGAAGCCTCGGGCGATCTGATGCTGGTCAGCCCGGACGACGCCTAGGCACGGTTGCGCCGTGTCGGGGTCGGGCGGTGCGGCTGCGCGCGCCGCGACGCAGTGCCCGGCCCCAGGCAACCGCGCCCCTGACGGGGCGTCGGGGCGCACCGCCGCCTGCGCAGCACCGTATCGGGTCGGTGTGCAGTACCGGGCCTGTTTGCTTCGCCCCTGCCGCGCCCTGTCTGTTTCGTCCTTGCCGGACCATGACGGACTGCCCTGTCCGGCGCGCGGCTCCTCGCTCCGGCTGCCGCGCTTGTGATCGCGGGGGCGGGGATTTATGTGTGGCGGCGCAAAGCGCACGCGCCATTCGGGCGCTGACACCGGGGTAGCCCATGCGACACGACCCAGATGACATCCCTGCGCTGACACGGGCAGGCTATATCGCGACAAACGCGGTGGCGCGGGGTTGCATCGGGGCCGCGCTGGCGATGCCTTACCGCTGGCGGGTGCCGTTCCTGGGCTGGATCATGGCCCGCGTGATCGGGCCCGCCGCCGGGTTCCTGCGCCGCGCCGAGGGCCACGTCGCCTTTGCCCTGCCCCACCTGCCCCACGCCGAACACCGCCGGATCGCGCGCGCCAGCCTCGACAATGCGGGCCGCACCCTGATCGAGAACTATTCGACGCGCGAGTTGCTGGCCCGCCAGAAGGGCGCCGGGATTTCGGGGGACGGTCTGGCACAGCTCGAGGCCGCCGTGGACCGGGGCCAGCCGGTCATTCTGGTGACCGGGCATTTCGGCAATTACGAGGCCGTGCGCGCTGCATTGCTGGGCCGGGGTCATGATGTGGGCGGGCTCTATCGCGACATGTCCAACCCCTATTTCAACGCCCATTACGTGCGCACGATGTATGATCTGGGCGGCCCGGTCTTTGCCCAGGGGCGCAAGGGCACCGCCGGGTTCGTGCGCCACCTCAAGGGCGGCGGGCAACTGGTGCTGCTGTTCGACCAGCACGTGTTCGACGCGCCGGTGCTGGATTTTCTGGGACACCCGGCGCACACCGCGATTTCGTCGGCGGAACTGGCGC
>CAZITF010000295.1:0-3722 GCA_964542095.1 uncultured Rhodobacterales bacterium | reverse complement strand
ACGAGCGCGAGGCGGCGCTGATCAAGCCGCTGAAAAAGGTGAAGCCGGGCGAGGTCATCATCTTTTCCGACGATCTGTCGGCGACGCTGACCGGCACGGGCGACGGGCAGGGGCACTTGCGGTTCAACCTTGCGGGCGATGATTTCGACGCGGCACTGGCACAGGCCGGGGCGATGCCCCTGCCGCCCCACACCGCGGCCAAACGGGCGGCAGACGCGCGCGACAAGGTGGATTACCAGACGATCTGGGCGCGCAACAGCGGTGCGGTGGCCGCGCCCACTGCCTCGCTGCATTTTGACGACGCGCTGCTGGCCGCACTGGCCGCGCACGGGGTCAGGATGACCTTTGTGACCCTGCACGTGGGGGCGGGGACCTTCCTTCCGGTCAAGGTGGACGACGTGACCACCCACAAGATGCACGCCGAATGGGGTCAGGTCAGCGACGCCGCGGCGCGTGACATCGCGGCGGCCAAGGAAAGGGGCAACCGGGTGATCCCGGTCGGCACCACGGCCCTGCGCCTGATCGAGACCATGGCGCGCGATGGCGGCATCGCCCCATGGGAGGGCGAGACGGATATCTTCATCTACCCCGGATTCACCTTTCGGGTCACAGATGGGCTGATGACCAATTTCCACCTGCCCAGATCGACGCTGCTGATGCTGGTCTCGGCCCTGCTGGGGCAGGACCGGGTGCGGCGCATCTATGCGCACGCGGTTCAATCGCGCTATCGGTTCTTTTCCTATGGCGATTCCTCCCTGTTGCTGCCATCGGCAGCGGCGATAAACAAAACCGACACCTGAGGGTCGTATAAGGCGCGGACAGGGGCTCAGGTCCATGACAGGCCCGCTGCACACGCCCAACGAGGAGAGCGCACATGGTTCAAGTTCTGAGAAGCGCGTGGGCGCTGTTGCTGGGCGTCTGTCTGTTGATGGTGGGCAACGGGATGCAGGGCACGCTGCTGGGCATCCGGGGCGAGATCGAGGGGTTTTCGACCTTCGAGATGTCTATCGTCATGTCGGCCTACTTCGCAGGCTTCCTTGGCGGCAGCCGGATGGCACCGCTGATGATCAAGCGGGTCGGGCATGTGCGGGTGTTCGCGGCCCTGGCCTCGCTGATTTCGGCCGTCATCCTGCTCTATCCCACATTCGCCAACCCCTGGGTCTGGGCCATCGGGCGGATCGTGATCGGCTATGGGTTCTCGGCTGTCTACGTGACGGCGGAAAGCTGGCTGAACAATGCGGCCGACAATTCGAACCGCGGCAAGGCGCTGTCGCTTTACATGATCGTGCAGACGCTGGGCATCGTGGCCAGCCAGGCGCTGTTGCTGACCGCCGATCCGTCCGGTTTCGTTCTGTTCGTGATCCCGTCGGTGCTGGTGTCGCTTGCCGTGGCCCCCATCCTGCTGTCGATCAGCCCGACACCGGCCTTTGACACGACCAAGCCGATGACACTGCGCCAGCTCGCCATCACCTCGCCGTTGGGCTGTTTCGGGATGTTCATGCTGGGGGGCGTGTTTTCGGCGCAGTTCGGGATGAGTTCGGTCTATGGCGCGCAGGTCGGGCTGAGCGTGGCGCAGATATCGACCTTTGTGGCGACGTTCTTTGTCGGCTCGGTGCTGTTGCAATATCCCATCGGCTGGATTTCGGACCGAATGGACCGGCGGGTGCTGATCATCATCGTGTCGGCCATCGGCGCGCTGGGATCGATGATGGGGTACGTGTTCGGCCCCAACTTCAACATGCTGCTGGCCACGGCATTCGTGGTGGGGGGCATGTCGAACCCGCTCTATTCGCTGCTGATCGCCCATACCAACGACTTTCTCGAACACGAGGACATGGCCGCCGCCTCCGGGGGCATGATCTTTATCAACGGGCTTGGTGCGATCTTTGGTCCGCTGATCGTGGGCGCCTGGATGGAAAGCACCGATCCTTCGGCGTTCTACCTGTTCACGGGTGTGCTGTTTGTCATTCTGGCGGCGTACGCGCTCTACCGGGCCACACGGCGCGGCGCGCGCACGGTCGAGGATACGGGAGTGTATGTCGCCATCGGGCAGGGATACGCCACCCCGTATTCAATGGAAATTGCCCAGGAATACGCCATCAGCAGCGAGCAATCCGGCGACGACGGCGATAAAGCTGCATAATGTTGTATTTCGTGATTGGGTCCATAAGTAACTCTTGTGTAACGATTTGATCACGGGGCATGGGAACAGGAGCAAGCACCATGGTAGGTCCGGAAGACGTGTTGGGTTTTTGGCTGGACGAGTGCAGTCCCGCGCAATGGTACGCGCAGGATGACGCGCTGGATGACAAGATACGCGAACGGTTTGGCCGGGCGTGGGTGGGGGCGAGCGAAGGGCAATATGCACTTTGGCTGACCTATCCCAGCGGAGCCCTGGCCTATATCATCCTCACCGATCAGTTTCCGCGCAACATGTTCCGCAACGATCCCAGGGCCTTTTCCACGGATCACGCGGCACGTGCAGCGGCGAAAACGGCCATCGACAAGGAATGGGACCTGCGCATCGACGCGCCCGCCCGCCAGTTCTTTTACATGCCGCTCGAACATTCGGAAAACCTCAGCGATCAGGACCGCGCCGTGCGGCTGATCTGTCAACGGCTGAGTGGCGATACGCAGGGCATGCTGCATGCGCGCGCCCATCGCGAGATCATCCGCCAGTTCGGCCGCTTTCCGTTCCGCAACACTGCCCTCGGGCGCAAGAGCACAGCCACCGAAACCGCCTTTCTCGACGGCGGCGGATATGGCGCGCTGTTGCGACAGTTCGAACAATCCGCCGCCGCCTGAGCGGGCCTTGCCTTGCCTGCATACCCGCTCTGACGTCGCAGTGGCGCGCATATGTTGCGTTGAGGTCGCGTGCGAATTGGTTTAACGGTAAATCAATTCTGACACGAGTTTGGCAAGGACAGTGACATGGCAGCGAAATCCTTTGACGTGGTGGTGGTTGGCTCCGGCCCCGGTGGCTATGTGGCGGCAATTCGCGCGGCCCAGTTGGGGCTGAGCACCTGCGTGGTCGAACGCGAGCATCTCGGCGGTATCTGCCTCAACTGGGGCTGCATCCCGACCAAGGCGATGCTGCGCTCGTCCGAAGTGTTCCACCTGATGCACCGCGCCAAGGAATTCGGGCTCAAGGCGGACAATGTCGGCTATGATCTGGACGCTGTGGTCAAACGCTCGCGCCAGGTCGCAGGGCAACTGTCGGGCGGCATCGGGCACCTGCTGAAAAAGAACAAGGTGACCGTGATCATGGGCGCCGGCACGATCTCCGCCAAGGGCAAGGTCACGGTCAAAACCGACAAGGGCACCGAAGAGGTCACCGCCAAGGCAATCATCCTTGCCACGGGCGCGCGCGCCCGCGAATTGCCGGGTCTCGAGGCCGACGGCGACCTGGTCTGGACCTACAAGGCGGCGCTGACCCCGAAACGGATGCCCAAGAAACTGCTGGTCATCGGATCGGGCGCTATCGGCATCGAATTTGCCAGCTTTTACAACACACTGGGCGCTGACACCACGGTCGTCGAAGTGATGGACCGCGTGTTGCCCGTGGAAGACGCCGAGATCAGCGCCTTTGCCAAGAAGTCCTTTGAAAAGCAGGGCATGAAGATCATGCAGAAGGCGATGGTCAAGCAGCTTGACCGCGCCAAGGGCAAGGTCACGGCCCATATCGAAGTGGGCGGCAAGGTCGAAAAGCACGACTTTGACAC
>CAZITF010000294.1:0-3740 GCA_964542095.1 uncultured Rhodobacterales bacterium | reverse complement strand
GGCTCGGTCAGACACATGGTGCCGGTCCATTCGCCGGACAGCAGCTTAGGTAGATACAGGTCCCTCATCGCGTCTGAGGCGTGATGTTCCAGCGCCTCGATCTGGCCCTGGCTCATCAGCGGGGCCAGTTGCAGCGACAGGCAGGCCGCGCTCATCATCTCGTTCACGGCAGTTGTGACGGTCATCGGCAGACCCATGCCGCCATATTCCGGGTCGGCGGCCATCCCGACCCAGCCGCCTTCGGCGATGGCCCTGTAGCCCTCGGCGTAGCCGGGCGAGGTGCGCACGACGCCGTTTTCAAGGCGCGCAGGGTGCAGATCGCCGTTGCGTTGCAGCGGGGCCATGATGTCCTCGCACAGCTTGCCTGCCTCGACCAGAATGGCCGTCGTCACATCGGGCGTTGCTTCGGCAAAGCGGTCCGTCGCGGTGACCTGATCCAGACCGACAATGTGGTCGAACAGAAAGGTATAGTCGTCAACAGGGGCGCGATATGGCATGTGAGGTGGCTCCGGGTAATGTCTTGGCAAGCACGGGGGCTGCGCGTAAAGGGGCGTCTTTGAAAGTATAAATGCGATCTGGGCAACCTACCGCAACTCAAACGCGGCGTCACGGGGGTCGCGCTGTTCGAAACGAGGAAAATGGAAACGCAACGTCTCACCAGCGATGCCCATGGGTTGACCCGCGCGGCCGACATGCTGAGCCGGGGCGGTCTGGTGGCTTTTCCGACCGAGACGGTCTATGGCCTGGGTGCGGATGCGCGCAACGGAACCGCCGTGGCGCGGATCTACGCCGCCAAGGGGCGGCCCGCCTTCAACCCCCTGATCGTGCATGTACCCAGCCTTGCGGCTGCGCGCCGTTACGGCGTGTTCGATGCCGCAACCCTGCGCCTGGCGCAGGCGTTCTGGCCCGGCCCGCTCAGCCTCGTGGTCCCGCTCGCCCCGGATCACGGCCTGTCTCCGCTGGTGACCGCCGGGCTCGATACGGTGGCGCTACGGGTGCCCGCCCACCCGTTGGCACAGGCCCTGCTGGCAAAGTTCGGCGGCCCGGTGGCCGCGCCGTCGGCCAACCCTTCCGGACGGATCAGCCCGACCACCGCCGACCATGTGCTGGCAGGGCTGTCGGGGCGGATCGACGCGGTGGTCGATGGCGGGGCCTGCACGGTGGGGCTCGAATCCACCATCATCGGCGGCACCCCCCTCGCCCTGCTGCGTCCCGGCGGTGTGGCACGCGAAGACATCGAGGCCATCGCAGGTCCGCTTGCCCGACCCTCGGAGCAGATCACCGCCCCCGGCCAACTCGCCTCGCATTACGCGCCCGACGCCGCGCTGCGGCTCGACGCCGACCACGCGGAACCGGGCGAGGTTCTGCTGGGCTTTGGCCCGATGGCATGTGACATGAACCTGTCAAAAACCGGCGATCCGGTCGAGGCCGCCGCCAACCTCTTTGGCCACCTGCACGCACTGGATACGCGCGGACAACCCATCGCCGTCGCGCCCATCCCCGACATCGGGCTGGGCCAGGCGATCAACGACCGGTTGCGCCGGGCCGCAGAACCACGCTGACCCCCCGTTTCTTCTGGCCGAAAATACTGCGGGGGAGGCGCGCCAGCGCCGGGGGCAGCGCCCCCCGGCCGACCGCACGATCAGGCGCGCCCGGCCATGCCCGACAGGCCCAGCGGGTCAATCCCGAGGGTCCCGAGCGCCGCCGCCCATTTGGCGTCGTCCCCAATGTCAAAGACCAGTTCCTCTCCCGCGTCCACCGTCAGCCAGCCGTTGCTGGCAATCTCGTCCTCCAGCTGGCCCGCTCCCCAACCGGCATAGCCCAGCATGATCAAGGCCGCACGCGGACCTTCTCCGGCGGCGATGTCTTCCAGCACGTCCATCGTGGCGGTCATGCCGAAACTCTCGCTCACCTCCAGCGTCTTGAGGCGGGAATGGTATTCGGTCGAATGCAGCACGAACCCGCGAGAGGTCTCGACCGGACCGCCGACATGAACCGGCATATGGCGGCTCTCGGGATCGACCTCGATGTCCAGCTGCTCCAGCACCGCGCCCAGATCGACGTCGCGGGCGGGCTTGTTCACGATCAGCCCCATCGCACCCTCGTCCGAATGGGCACAGACAAAGATCACCGACCGGTCAAAGCGCGGATCGCCCATGCCGGGCATCGCCACCAGCAGCTTGCCAGTCAGGTCCAGCGAAAAGGGATCGGGCATCATGGTCTCCGGGCGGTGCGCTTCGGGTCAGATGGGGCTACAATGCCGCCGACAGCGCGCAGGGACAAGGGCCAGAGGTGACGCAGGCAGAGCACCGCGCACCGGATCGTGACTTGGAATTCGTGACATGCATCGGCATGTAGGGGGCATGTACAGATGCCTTGCCCATGTTGTCGCCGCGATCCTGACCACCAGCGCGCTGCCCGCCGTGGCGCAGAACCTTTTCGTGCCCCCGATCACGTCCGAAGTGCTTCAGGGCTGGGATCTGCCCGATGGGCGACGGGTGGCCGCGCTGCGGCTGACCCTCGCGCCGGGCTGGAAAACCTACTGGCGCAGTCCGGGCGATGCGGGCATCCCGCCGTCCTTCGACTGGGGCCGCGCGCGCAATCTGGGCAATATCGAAATCACCTGGCCGACACCGACCGTATCCGAACGGAACGGCCTGCGCTCGATCGGGTATTTCGACGAGTTGGTGATTCCATTGCACGTCACCCCGGCCCGCCCGGACAAACCGGTGCGGCTGCGCGGCAGGATGGCGCTTGGCGTCTGCGCCGATATCTGCATCCCGCACGAGATCGACTTCAACACGCTGCTCGATTCGCCCGACGCGGGCCCGACCCCCGCGATTGTCGCCGCCCTCGCCGACGTGCCCTACAGCGCAGACAAGGCCAGGGTCAAAAGCGCCACCTGCCGCCTCAGGCCCACCGATCAGGGCATGCAGATCGAGGCGCGCGTGACCCTGCCCCACACCGGCGGCACCGAAGTGGCGGTGATCGAAACCGGCACGCCGGGCCTCTGGATCAGCGAGGCGCGCACCTCGCGTCAGGGCAACACGCTGGTGGCGGTCAGTGACATGGTGCGTCCCGAAGGCGGCGCGTTCGGGATCGAACGGTCCGACGTGCGGATCACCATCATCGGCGGGAACTACGCGGTCGACGTGCGCGGCTGCGCGGCCGGGTAAGGCTCAGGCCGCCCGGCGTCTGGCGAGCTGATACACGATCGTGCCCAGCACATAGGCCAGCAACCCCAGCGCCAGCACCCCTGCCACAAACAGCATCAGCGCGGCGGGCATCGCGCCGCGCCCGGCCAGGGCGGGCAGCGCCTCCATCACGACCACAGGCAGACGTCCCAGCACCATCGCATGGCCCAAAGTGGCCGCAAACCAGCCCAGCACCAGCGCCCAAAGCACCATGAAGCCCCAGCGCACCGACGCCGCGGGCGACCTGAGCCCGCGCCGCATCGACCTGATCTGGCGGGCCACGTCATGCTGCATCGCCACCAACGCGGGCACCACCAGCAATACCAGCACCATCCCGAACCCAAGACCATAGACCAGCGTGATGATGGTGGGTTTGAGAAACTGCGCCTGTTGCGAGGTCTCGTACAGCAGCGGGGTCATGCCCAGCACCGTGGTCAGCGTGGTCAGCAACACCGGACGCAGGCGATCCGCAGCCCCGTCGATGATCGACGGGAACAGCCCGCGCTCCTCGGCGTACTCGTCAATCGTGGTCACCAGCACGATGGA
>CAZITF010000293.1:0-3755 GCA_964542095.1 uncultured Rhodobacterales bacterium | reverse complement strand
AACGAGCAGCGCAAGGTGATCTTTACCCAGCGCCGCGACATCATGGAGGCCGAGGACCTGTCGGAGATCACTGCCGACATGCGCGACCAGGTGGTGGACGACCTGATCGACCAGTATCTGCCGCCCAACACCTATGCCGACCAGTGGGATACCGAGGGGCTGCACAAGGCCGTGATGGAACATCTCGGTCTCGACGTGCCTGTCGTCGCGTGGGGTGAAGAAGAGGGCGTGGATGACGAACAGATCCGCGAACGTCTGATCGAAGCCAGCGACAGGTTGATGGCGCAAAAGACCGAGGCCTTTGGCCCCGAGAACATGCGCAGCATCGAAAAGCAGCTGTTGCTTCAGGCCATTGACGGCAAATGGCGCGAGCACCTGTTGACGCTGGAACACCTGCGTTCCGTCGTCGGCTTTCGCAGCTATGCGCAGCGCGACCCGTTGAACGAATACAAGAACGAAGCGTTCCAGCTGTTTGAGACCATGCTGGACAGCCTGCGCACCGAGGTCACGCAAAAGCTGGCCATGATCCGCCCAATGACGGACGAGGAACGCGAACAGATGCTGGCCGAGATCGCGGCACAGCAGCGCGCCGCGACCCAAGGGGTCGAGGATAGCGCGCCGCCTGCTCCGACGGCGCAGGCCGTCGAAAGTGGCTTTGACGAGAACGATCAGAGCACCTGGGGCAATCCGGGCCGGAACGAACCCTGTCCTTGCGGGTCCGGCAAGAAATTCAAGCATTGCCACGGGCGGCTGATCTAAGCCGTCTGCCCCATTCCTGCCCCAAAGACTCCGCGCGCCGGTCATAACCCGGCCCTTTTACGATGCGACTCATCCTCACAGGGAAGTCCGTGGAAGGGACGTGGGAAAATGAAACATATAAAAGAAGTCATGACCGGTGTCGGCACTCTGGCGATTGCGGTGGGCATCGGTTTTGTCATGCAAAGCAGCGAGACTGCGCAGGAACGATACGGAGCGCAGGCGCGACCGCAACCGGCGGATGCAACCGAAGCGCCGGATGTCAAACTGGTCACTGCCGCCAGCGCCGACATCCTGCTGCAAGTGCAGGATATCGAACTGACGTCTGCCAGCGAAGGCGCAGAGGTGACCGTGCCGCAAACGGATGTTGCCGTGCAGCGCGCGTCGGCCACAGTCGACGATCTGCCACCGGAACCCGAAAGCTTTGCCCTGCCGCCCGAATGCGAGATTTCCGCCCAAGCAACGCCTGTCGCGGGTGCCATGGTGGCCCTGACGCTCGATGCGCCCTGCGCGCCGAACGAGCGGCTGACGGTGCATCACAATGGCATGCTGTTCACCGATGCAACCGACGAGACCGGCACCGCAACCTTCACCGTGCCTGCACTGGCCGAACAGGCCGTGTTCATCATGGCGTTTTCCAATGGGGACGGCGCCGTGGCGCAGACCGCTGTGCCAGATGTTGCCAAATATGACCGCGTTGTCCTGCAATGGCGCGGCAATGCAGGGTTCGAACTGCACGCACGTGAATTCGGGGCGGACTATGGCCAGCCCGGACATCTGTGGTCGGGCAGTCAGGCGAATGCCGACGGCTTTGCGTCCGGCGCCAACGGTCTCATCACGCGACTGGGCGACACCCTGTCGCCAGAACCGCTGATGGCCGAGGTCTACACCTTTCCAAGCGCAATGTCCGCGCGGCCCGGTGAAATCGACATGAGCGTCGAAGCCGAGGTAACGGCAGAGAACTGCGGCCTCGAAATCGAGGCGCAGTCACTGGAAATGACGCGGGAAGGCGCATTGAAAACCCGCAACCTGACGCTTGCAGTGCCCGATTGCGATGCAGTTGGCAGTTTTCTGGTGTTGAACAATCTTGTCTCAGACCTGAAAGTCGCCAGCAACTGACCGTTGCGAAAAAGGGCACTTCATGGCTTGGACTCGTGCGGCGATCTTCGCCGCACTTTCTTTTTGGGGCACTGCGCTTGTCGCGCAGGATGTGACGCTGACGTCGCCTGATGGGCAGGTTGAAATCAGCGGAATGCTGCTTGGCTTTGACGGGGAATTCTACCGGATCGAGACGATCTATGGGGAATTGACTGTCGATGGATCGGGTGTGCTGTGCGAAGGGCCTGCCTGCCCGAACTTGCAGGACTTTGTAGCCGAGGTGGCGATTTCCGGTTCCTCGACCATGGGTGCCGTTCTGATCCCCGCCCTGATCGAAGGGTTCGCGTTGCGCAACGATTTTGTCACCCGCCGCGAACCGCTCGATCCGTCCGGGTTCACCTATGTTCTGATCGACGCGAGCACCGACAAACCCGTGGCGCGGTTCCATATCCAGGCCTCTACCACCGACGAAGGGTTTGCCGATTTGCTGGCCAATGATGCCGACATCGTCATGGCTTTGCGCGAAATCCGCCCCGAAGAGCGCCAGCGCGCCCGAGAGGCGGGTATGGGCGACATGACCGGTGCAAATCGCAGTCGCGTTCTGGCGCTGGATGCGATGGTGCCAATCGTGGCGCCGTCCAATCCGGTTGATCGGATCTCGCCGCAGGCGCTTGCGCGGGTCTTTGCCGGGCAGATCACCAATTGGGCCGCGCTGGGCGGGGCGGATGCGCCGATATCGCTGCACCTGCCCGGTGCGCGCACGGGATTGGGCCAATCGGTCGAGGACAAGGTGATGGACCCGATGAAACTGTCCTTTGCCGAGGGGATCACGCGGCACGACCGTGCCGGGGACGTGGTCGATGCGGTTCTGGCCGATCCCTTTGCCATCGGCATCGCCAGCTATGCCGAGACGGGCAATGGCCGCGCGCTGACCCTGACGGGGACGTGCGGTTTTTCCCTTTCGGCGCAGCGCGGCACGATCAAGACCGAGGATTATCCCCTGACCGCGCCGATGTTCCTCTACATCCCTGCCCGCCGCCTGCCCAAGATTGCGCGCGAATTGCTGGCCTATATGCGCGGACCATCTGCCCAGATCGTTATCCGGCGCGCCGGTTTTGTCGATCAGGCGCCCGAGGAAGTGTCCATAAACGATCAGGGTTACCGGTTTGCTAACGCGGTGACCTCTGCCGGGCCGGAAGTGACCCTGGAAGAGTTGCAGCGGATGACCCGGACGTTGTACGGAATGGCCCGCCTGACCACCTCGTTCCGGTTCGAATCGGGGTCGGTGCGGCTGGATGCGCAATCCCGTTCGAACGTGCAGCAACTGGCCCGCGCGCTGGAACAGGGCACCTATGATGCCCGGCAGATGCTGCTGGTGGGGTTCAGCGACGGCGATGGCCCTGCAACCGCCAATCGCAACATCGCCCTGCGCCGGGCCGAGGCCGTGCGCCGGGCGGTGATTGCCGCCGCCGAGACGGTAAATTTCGAGCGAATTCAACTGGGTGTGGATGCATTCGGAGAGGCGCTGCCGATGGCGTGCGATGACAGTGCCTGGGGCCGTCAGGCCAATCGGCGCGTCGAGGTGTGGGTGCGCTGAGGCGTTACAGATAGCCTTCGGATTTGAAGCTGAGTTCGCGGGATTTTCCAACGATCAGGTGGTCATGCAGGGTCAATCCCAGTGCGCCGCAGGCGTTTTCCATCCGGTTTGTCATGTCGATGTCGGACTGGCTGGGCGTCGGATCGCCCGAGGGGTGATTGTGCACGAGGATCAGGGCCGACGCGTTCAGTTCAAGCGCACGTTTGGCGACTTCGCGCGGGTAGACGGGCACGTGATCGACGGTGCCCTTGCCCTGTTCCTCATCCGCGATCAGCACGTTCTTGCGGTCCAGAAACAGCACGCG
>CAZITF010000292.1:0-3775 GCA_964542095.1 uncultured Rhodobacterales bacterium | reverse complement strand
ATGTTCATCATCGGCACGGGCAGGACGCGGGCGGAGGTGCCTCCGACATAACGGAAAAGGGGCTGTTGAGTGTAGTCCGCAGCCGCCTTGGCGACGGCCAGCGAAACGCCCAGAATGGCGTTGGCGCCAAGGCGCGCCTTGTTGGGCGTGCCGTCCAGTTCTATCATGACGGAATCGATTTCCACCTGCTCGGTGGCGTCGATCCCCACCAGCGCTTCGGCGATTTCGCCGTTCACTGCCGCGACGGCCTCAAGTACGCCCTTGCCCATGTAGCGCGCCTTGTCACCATCGCGCCGTTCGACCGCTTCATGCGCGCCGGTGGAGGCACCCGAGGGCACGGCGGCCCGACCCATTGTGCCGTCTTCGAGGGTGACGTCGACCTCGACCGTCGGGTTGCCCCGGCTGTCGAGGATTTCGCGGGCGTGGATGTCGATGATGGTGCTCATGAGGCAACTCCTTTGGGGTGGCTTACCTGCGGTCTAGCGCGATGGTATCGCTAACAACAAGCGAATTTACGGCGCAAGGGCCAATTTCCTGACCCGTTCGCGCCAGAGTGTGAACAGGCCCGACGCGATGACGATCACAACCCCGACCAGGGTCAGCGCGTCCGGCACTTCGGCAAAGACCACAAGCCCGATGATCAGGGCAAACACCATCCGGCTGTAACGGAAGGGGGTGACAAAGCTGACCTCGCCCAGACGCATGGCCATGACGATGAAACGATAGGAAAAGGCGCCGATGAGGGCCGCGATGGCGAGAATGCCCCATTCCCGTGGATCCGGCGTGGCATAGGTCGTGCCTGTGGCCCACATCACCGCGGCGCCCGTCGGCACCAGCAGCGCAAAGGCGGTCAGGCTGAGTTGCAGGGCCGAAAGTGTCGCTGGCACGCGCCGCGTGGCGAGATCACGGATGGACAGCCCGATCATGCCCTGCACGGCAAACAGCACATTCCAGTCAAACCCTTCCATTCCCGGCCGCACAATCAGCAACACGCCGAACAGTCCGACGCAGATCGCCAGCCAGCGCCGCCAGCCAACCGCCTCACCCAGAAACAGGGCGGCCCCCAGCGTCACCATCAGCGGAGTCGTTTGCAGGATGGCCGACGCGGTCGCCAGCGGCACCAGCACCAGCGCGGTGACAAATCCCAGCGTGCCGAACACTTCGCCGGCGTTGCGGATGATCACGGGTCTGCTCAGCAATTCGCGGCTGAACAGCGCTTCGCGCTGATAGGCGCAGGCCCCCGCCATCAGCAGCGCGCCGCCCGCGCCGAGCAGGGCGATCAGCTGGCCGACGGGAATCGCGCCGCCGAGGAACTTGATGAACATGTCCTCGATGGCAAAGCACAGCATGGCCATCACCATCAGACCCGCTCCGCGCAGGTTGGCGGCGTCCATCAGCCAGACCGTTTGAGACGCATCATCAGCTGGTTGCCCTGTTTGCGGGTCTCGACCCCCTTGAGGGATTCGACCAGTGCGGACAGCTTGCGGTGCCCATAGGTGCGGGTATCGAAATCGGGGTGGGCGTTCTGGATCGCCTGTCCGATCTGAGCCAGCGCATACCAGTCGTCATCCTGCTGGATCTTGTCCATCGCCGATTCGATCAGGGGCAGGGCGGATTTTGGGGCGGCGCGGGTGGTGGCCTGTTGGGGCTCGTCGATCAGGTTTTCGATCAGGATAAAGCGGTTGCAGACGTTGCGCAGCGCCTCCGGGGCCTTGGATTCGCCGATGCCGATCACGGTCAACCCGTCCTCGCGCAGGCGGTTGGCCAGCGCGGTGAAATCGCTGTCGGACGAGACGATGACAAAACCGTCAAAGCGGCCCCCATGCAGGATGTCCATCGCGTCGATCACAAGGCCAATGTCGGAGGCGTTCTTGCCGGTGGTGTTCGAGGTGTCCTGATGGGCGACAAGGCCCAGTTCCAGGATCCGCGCCGACCATGCGTTCAGGCGGCCTGACGTCCAGTCGCCATAGACGCGGCGCAGCGCGGGTTCGCCAATCGCCGTCACCTCGCGCAGGATCGCATCGGCGAATTTGGCAGGCACGTTGTCGGCATCGATCAATACGGCCAGCAGGGGGCGGTCTCGGTCAGTCACGGGTTTTCCTTTTGTCTCGCGCATTCGGCGCTTTTTAGAAACGCCATAGAGTTCATGGCGGTGGCCGCGCAACTCATATCCCGGCTTTCGGGCAATCTTTTCTTGCAAGACTTCGCCCGAATTCATCGCAAGGCGGTGGTCGTGACGTTCTCCTTCGGCATCTTTGGGGCGCGCGCGCGCCCGTCGCCGAATTCCAGCCTGTCAAGTCTCCCGGCCGCTTCGAACGGTTTGACGGAGCGAAGAGCGTGGCAATCGAGATGCCCGGCTCCATGGCACTTGCCCGGCTGTGCAACTCTTCCACGTCGGGGTGATCGTGCGATTCCTGCGACGCTTCGCCAGTCAATCGCCGCGGCCGGGTCGTGCCCGGGCCCATGGTTTCGCTGCGGACTGTGATAGAGAGGCGTTTGGCACCTGTGTGCTCTGGCTTAGCGGGTGTTTGCCACTTGCACAATTCGGATACGGCAATTGCGGTTGACGCCATGCGGGTATGGGTCCACTGGGGGCCATGAGTGATTTTGACATGATGAACCTGCCCGCCGCGCTGCGCGCACGTGTGGCACAGATGGGTCTGACGGACCCGACCCCAATTCAGGCCCAGGCCATTCCGCATGCGATGAACGGGCGCGACGTGATGGGCCTGGCCCAGACCGGCACCGGCAAGACGGCAGCCTTCGGCATCCCGCTGATCGCACGGCTAATGGAGGAGGGCGGGCGCGCCGACCCCAAGACCGCGCGCGGCCTGATCCTTGCGCCCACCCGCGAACTGGCAGGCCAGATCGCCCATGTGCTGCGCGACCTCACCGATATGAAGGTCCAGATCGTCGTGGGCGGTGTGTCGATCAACCCGCAGATTCAGCGTCTGTCCAAGGGTGTCGACATTCTGGTCGCCACCCCCGGTCGCCTGCTTGATCTGGTGGACCGCCGTGCCGTGCGTCTGGATCAGACCGGGTTTCTGGTGCTGGACGAGGCCGACCAGATGCTCGACCTCGGATTTGTCCACGATCTGCGCAAAATTGCCGCGATGATGGGCGAAGACCGCCAGACCATGCTGTTTTCGGCCACCATGCCCAAACAGATGGCCGAGATTGCCGCATCCTACCTGCGCAGCCCGATCCGGGTCGAAGTGTCTCCGCCCGGCAAGGCCGCCGACAAGGTTACCCAAGCCATCCACTTTATCGCCAAGGCGGAAAAGACCGCGTTGCTGGTCGAGTTGATGTCCGATCACAAGGACGAGCGCGCGCTGGTCTTTACCCGGACCAAGCACGGGGCCGACAGGCTGGCCCGCGCGGTCGAGAAAAAGGGATTTGGCGTGGTCGCCATTCATGGCGACAAACGGCAGGGCCAGCGGGACCGTGCGCTTGCGGCGTTCAAGGCCAGCGAAGTCAAGGTGATGGTGGCCACGGACGTGGCCGCACGCGGCCTCGATATTCCGGATGTGAAGCACGTCTACAATTTCGATCTGCCCAACGTGCCCGAAGCCTACGTCCACCGCATCGGGCGCACCGCGCGCGCGGGCAAGGACGGGGCGGCGATTGCGTTTTGCGCGCCTGACGAGATGGACCAACTCAAGGACATCCAGAAGGTGCTGAAGACGGCCATTCCGGTGGCCTCTGGCCGTCCGTGGGAACCCATTGACGACCCCACCGCAAAGAAGCCAGGCGGTGGCGGCGGGCGGGGCAGGGG
>CAZITF010000291.1:0-3782 GCA_964542095.1 uncultured Rhodobacterales bacterium | reverse complement strand
TTTGCCCATGCGCATGATCGCCGCCGAGATGACCCGCGAAAAGCTGACCCTGCGCTTGCATCAGGAACTGCCCTATCAGTTGACCGTCGAGACGGAGAACTGGGAAGAGCGCAAGGACGGGTCCGCCCGCGTCGATCAGATCATCTATGTCAGCCGGGATGGCCACAAGGGCATTGTGTTGGGCAACAGGGGTGAGACGATCAAATCCGTCAGCCAGGCGGCCCGCGCGGAACTGACCGAGTTCCTGGGCCGCAAGGTGCACCTGTTCCTGCAAGTCAAGGTGCGCGAGAAATGGCAGGAAGAGGCGGAGCGCTATTCCGAGATGGGGCTGAATTTCAAAGATGGAAATGCCTGAAACATATTCCGGTCGACCCTCCGGGGGGGATTTTTTCGAAACAGAGAAGCGAGGGACGTCGTGACCCGTCTGACCTCTCGGTTCTGGGTGGATGCCTATCTGGCGCGGTTGCGCTTTGCCGATATTCCGGGATTTGTCGTGGCGCATGGCGATGATACCGGCGGCGCGGTGCTGGTAAAGCTGAATACGCTGGACGGGCAGGCGACGTTGTTCCAACGCTCCTTTGATTTATTGTCAGACACGCGGGTCTGGGCCGAGCTGGCCGCTGGGCCGGAACCGGATGTGGACGCGGCAGTGGACCGCCAGCGCGGTTTTGATCCCGATTTGTGGGTCATCGAGGTCGAGGATCGCGCGGGGCGTCATCTGCTCGATCAGGACGGGTTGGCCTGAGATGGACTGGCGCGGCACGGCCATTTTGCTGAGCGTGCGCCGCCACGGTGAAACCAGTGCCATCATCGACGTCTTCAGCGAGGAGCGAGGGCGCCATGCAGGCGTCGTGCGGGGTGGGACAAGCCGCAAGATCGCCCCCATCCTGCAACCCGGCGCGCAGCTGGACGTGGCATGGCGCGCACGTCTTGAGGATCATATCGGGGCGTTCACCGTCGAGCCTGTGCGCAGCCGCGCGGCCCTTGTGATGGGCGACCGGTTGGCGCTGGCCGGGCTGAATGCCGTGACCGGATTGCTGGGCTTTTGCCTGCCCGAGCGCGAGGCACACAGGCCGCTTTATCGCCGCACCGAACAGTTGCTGGACCTTTTGGGTCAAAACGAGGTCTGGCCGCTGGCTTATCTGCGCTGGGAGGTGGCGTTGCTGGAGGAGATGGGGTTTGGTCTTGATCTGGGCCGCTGTGCGGTGACCGGTGCAACCGAGGATCTGATCTATGTCTCGCCCAGGTCCGGGCGGGCGGTGTCGCGTGCCGGGGCCGGTGACTGGGCCGAGCGGTTGCTGCCGTTGCCCGACGTGTTGCGCGGGGATGGCAACGCTCCGGATATTGAGGTCGCGCAGGGGCTGGAAACAACCGGATATTTTCTGACCCATCACCTCGCACCTGATCTGGGCAACCGGCCCGTTCCCGATGCGCGGGCGCGGCTCGTAGATGCGTTCACTCGGACGCTTTGAACACCATCTCGCCGCCTTCGTCATTGGCCATGGTCATCTTGCCATCCTCGCCAAGGATCGCGCGGGTCATGCCGCCGAGGGTTGTGAAAAACGCATCCTCCGCGTCGAGGTCGGGGCAGGCCATTTTGGTGGCGGCAACGGGGCCCGTTTCGAACCACGGGTAGGGCAGGGTGTTGGTAAAGGTGAACCGGTTGCAGGGTGCCTGGCCTGAGACTTGTCCGTCTTCGCCAAAAATCAGCGTGGCACGTTGTGAAAAAGGCGCGCCATTTTGTTCCACGAGGGTCCAGGTGAAGCCTGCGGCGCCATAGGCCGCGATGGTTTCGTCCGACTGGCAGGCCGGGATCAGACCGAACAGGGCAACGGCGAGGCCGCGCATTACTTGAGCGCCATCACCAGGTCGACCAGCGCGGCAAAGGCCACCAGAGCTTCGCCGTCATCGGTGTCCATCTGCTTGAGGCCAACAAGCGCGCCATAGGCTGCCTTGGCGAAATCCTGGTTGCTGACGCCGATATCCTTCATCAGCCTGACCAGCTGCTTGAGCCGGGCGGCATCAACGGAGGCGATGGTCTTGGCGACGGACTTGTCCGACTGCGCCCAGGCCCGCAAGGCGGGGCCTGCCTTGTCGCCCTGAACGCTTTGTCCAAAGCGAATCATCCTGTCCGTATCGGACCCTTCAAGGGCGGCGTCCTGAACCAGTTGGGCCAGTGCGCGCTCTTTCCACTCGGCCAACAGGGCGGCCTGAAAGGCGGGTACGTCCTTGAAGTGCCAGTAAAACGAGCCCTTCGAGGTCTTGAGGTGACGTGACAGGGGTTCTGCCCGCAGGGCCATCGGCCCTGTGGCGGTCAGTTGTGCAAGACCGGCTTCGATCCATGCGGCGGGGGAAAGAGGTGCTTTTGCCATATCCCCGCGATACGTCCAAGTATGCTGCAGTGCAATACCAAGCCGCACAACCACAGGTTTTGAGCGTATTGCCGCACATTGTTGGTGCCGGATCGCCTATCGCGCGGGCGGGAACTGATCGGTGCGGTCGCGTATGTCCGGCGTCGGGCGCCCTATGGTCCGAGTTCGGACCAGACGGCAAGCCCCACCACCAGCAACATCGATGCGGCCATGGCAAAGTTGATCCGCCTCTGTCGTGCCGGTGCGAGATCAAGCGCCTTGAGCCGCACCCCGAACCAGACCCAGATCACGTGAATGGGCACCCAGATGGCGTTCACGATCAGCAGTTTCCAGATCGCTTCGGTGACCAGCGCGTCGGGCATCAGCGCGAAACCCGAAAACAAGGCTGTGTTGACCGCATAGGCCTTGGGATTGATCGGTTGCAGCAGAATGCCTGCCAGCACGCCGGGTTCGCTGTCGGCCCGGACAAAAGCCAGTTTCGAGCCTGCCAGCGCGATGCGCAGCGCAAGGTAGAGTAGGTAGGCTGTGGACAGCACGAACAGGACGGTGCGCACAACCGGATTGGCCAAAACAAGGGCTGCGAGGCCAGACACCACGGCGAGAATGACGAGGTTGTTGCCGATGAACAGCCCGGTCACATAGCGCAGGCCCGATCGCATGCCATACGCCGCCCCGACCCCGGCCGCGGACAAAACGCCGGGACCGGGGGTTATGATCAGGAAAAAGACGGCTGCGGCGAAGGTGAGCATGTGTCCACTGTGGTAGTTTTGGGGGCGCCGTCAATCAGTTGGAGGGGCGGAAACTCGACCGAGTTTCCGTGACATTTTCCGGTTTCGGAAAATGGGTGCGCGCAGTCTGTGCCCGCGCGTGCCACGCACAGGTCGGACAAATGTTAGCCGAGCAACCTGCGGGCGATGACTTGTGCCTGTATCTCTGCAGCGCCCTCGAAAATGTTCAGGATGCGGGCGTCGCACAGCACACGGGAAATCTTGTATTCCAGCGCAAAGCCGTTGCCGCCGTGGATCTGCAACCCGTTGTCCGCCGCTGCCCACGCCACGCGCGCGCCGAGCAGCTTGGCCATCCCGGCTTCCACGTCGCAGCGCCGCCCCTCGTCCTTTTCGAAGGCGGAGAAATAGGTCAGTTGACGTGCCACCATGATTTCGACCGCCATCATCGCCAGTTTGTTCGCAACGCGCGGAAATGCGATCAACGATTTGCCGAACTGCTTGCGGTCCTGCGCATATTGCATCGAGATATCGAGCGCGGATTGCGCAACCCCGATGGCGCGGGCGGCGGTCTGGATACGGGCAGACTCAAATGTCTCCATCAGTTGTTTGAAGCCCTTGCCCTCTTGCCCGCCCAGCAAGTTCTCGCCCTTGACCGCGAACCCGTCGAAGGCCAGTTCGTATT
>CAZITF010000290.1:0-3797 GCA_964542095.1 uncultured Rhodobacterales bacterium | reverse complement strand
CGGGCTTCGGCTCCGGCTCGGGCCCGCCGCACGCCCAGGCGCAGACGAGCGCGCTGCAGAGCGCGCTGCAGAGCGCGCTGCAGAGCGTCCAGCTTCGAAGACCGCGACCCACGGCGAGACGATAGCGGGATGCCAGGCGCGCGCCAACGACGACGACGACAAGGCTTGCAGCAGCCTCGACGATCCCGTCAAAGATGACCATGGCCTCGGGGCGCGGGGCCGCGTCCCAGGCGCGCAAGGCGGGATTGAACAGCGCCACCATGATCAGACCACCCACGACGGCGACAACGGACATATACAAGGCCGGCACCAGCCCCACCCATATCTCGAAATCGGCCTTGGGCATTTCCGCCGCGTCACGCAGCACGGATGCCGTCACCAGTTTGACGAAGGGTTCCGCAAGGAACGGCGCGACCCCGATCGCGACGACCAGCACCACCAGAAACGCCGGCGGCAGCCACAGACCGGCGGGCGGATCGTGCGGCTTGGTCGGATAGTCGTCGCGCACCGGGCCAAAAAAGGTGTGCCCGATCAGGCGGAAACAATAGGCCGCCGAAAACAGCGAACCGAAAGTCGCAAGTGCGGGCACCAGCCAAGGCAGGTCGAACAGCACGGTATAGGTGGATTCTTTCAGCATCATTTCCTTGGACAGGAACCCGTTGAGGAACGGAATTCCTGCCATCGATAGGGCCGCCAGCGTCGCGATCACGAAAGTCACGGGCATCAGCTTGCGCAGACCGCCAAGACGCCGGATGTCTCGGGTATGCGCCTCGTGGTCGATGATCCCGGCCGACATGAAAAGGGCCGCCTTGAATGTCGCGTGGTTGAGGATGTGAAATATCGCCACCAACGCCCCAAAGGCGGTGCCCGTGCCCAGCATCATCGTGATCAGACCCAGCTGGCTGACGGTGGAAAACGCCAGCAGCGCCTTGAGATCATGTTTGAACAGCGCAATCACCGCGCCGAGACACATGGTCACCAGACCCGCCGTGGTCACGATCACGAACCACTCCGGCGTGCCCGACAGCACCGGCCACATCCGCGCCAGCAGAAACAGCCCCGCCTTCACCATCGTGGCCGAGTGCAGATAGGCCGAAACCGGCGTGGGCGCGGCCATCGCGTGCGGCAGCCAGAAATGGAACGGGAACTGCGCCGACTTGGTGAAACAGCCCAGCAGGATCAGGATCAGCGCCGGGACATACAACGGATCGGCCTGGATCAACGCGCGGTTCTGCAGGATCACCGACAGATCGTAACTGCCCACGATCTGCCCGAGGATCAGCATCCCCCCGATCATCGCAAGGCCACCCAAGCCGGTCACGGCAAGGGCCATACGCGCGCCCTGCCGCCCTTCGGGCAGGTGTTTCCAGTACCCGATCAGCAGGAAGGACGACAGCGATGTCAGCTCCCAGAAAATGAGCAAAAGCAGGACGTTGTCGGACAGAACGATCCCGACCATCGCCCCCTGAAACAGCAGCAGGTAGGTGAAAAACTGCCCCATGTTGTCGTCGCGGCTGAGGTAGTGGCGCGCATAGGCGATGATCAAAAGGCCGATACCAAGGATCAGCAGCGCAAAGAAGAACCCGAGCCCGTCCAGCATCAGGGTAAAGTTCAGCCCCAGCACCGGCATCCAGTCGACCCGCGCCATCACGACCTCGCCCGCCAGAACGGACGGCAGGTTGGACAGCAGTCCGACGAAGGCGGCCAGCGAGACGGTAAAGGTCACACCCGCAGTGGCCGCGCGGCCTGCGGCGTTCATGAGACCGGGCAGCAAAGCACCAATGAAGGGGAGTGCGACGATGAAGAATAGTGACACGAGACCCCCTGCCCGACTGTTTCAACAGCCCTTGGACGGGCCACGTTTTGCGCAGATCAAACATGATCGACAGAATTTGTCGAGTACTGTTGACGCCTGTGCCCCGGATGGGATCCGGTCGCCGTCACCGGTGGCCGCGCTTGAGCACGAACAGTTGCCGATTGACGCCGCAGGGTCAAGGCGATGTCACGGCAACACGATCCTGAAACCGCAAGGCCCGACGGGCGGTCATATCCACCCGGCCGATACTGCGCGGCCCCGGTCCGGGCGCGCGCCTTTCCGGGCCGTGCGGGTCAGGCGGGCGGGGCTGCAAGCCGCGTCAGACGGGTGAACCGCGCCGCGTCCGCATCCAGTCGTCAAGGGTTGAGATTTCGTCCTTGCTCAGTCGCAGTCCCAGCTTGTTCCGCCGCCAAACGACATCTTCGGCGGTGCGGGCGTATTCATGGGCCATGAGATAGTCGATTTCGCGCGCCGTGAGGGTCGCCCCGAAGGCTTCGCCCAGATCATCGGCCGACTTGGCTTCGCCCAGCACGTCCCAGGCATCGGTCCCGTAGGCCCGGACCAGACGCCGCGCCCAGAAATCGTCGAGAAAGGGATAGTCCGCGTGCAGCTTGCGGATCAGGCCTGCCACGCCGTCGACCGGAAAGTCGCCACCGGGCAGCGCGACACCCGCGCTCCAGTGCCCCGGCGTGCCGGGAAAGAAGGGCGCGATCTTGTCCATCGCGTCCTCGGCCAGCTTGCGATAGGTGGTGATCTTGCCGCCGAAGACGTTGAGGATCGGCGCGCCGCCATCCGTATCCACCTTCAGCGTATAGTCCCGCGTCGCCGCCGTCGCGCTGCTTGCCCCGTCATCATAGAGCGGACGCACCCCGGAGTAGGTCCAGACGATGTCGTCCGCGCTGATGGTCTGCTTGAAGTACTTGTTTGCAAAATCAAGCAGATAGGCCTGTTCTTCGGGTGTACATTCGGGGCGGACGTGCGGGTCGAGGTGTTCGGCGTCGGTGGTGCCGATCAGGGTGAAATCGGTCTCGTAGGGGATGGCAAAGACGATGCGCCCGTCGGTGCCCTGAAAGAAATAGCACTTGCCGTGATCGAACAGCCGCCTGGTCACGATGTGGGACCCACGCACCAGCCGAACGCCCTCGTTGGATTTGAGGCCCAGCCTGGCGTGGATGATATCACCGACCCAGGGACCACCGGCATTGACCAGCATACGCGCCTTGATCACTTCGGTGGTGTCCGCGTCCAGATCGCGCACGGTGATGTCCCAGTGATCGCCCGACCGTTTGGCCACCTCGACCCGCGTGCGCACCATGATGCGCGCGCCGCGCTGTTCGGCGTCGCGCGCGTTCAGCACGACAAGGCGAGAGTCTTCGATCCAGCAGTCGGAATATTCGTAAGCCTTTTCAAAACGTTCCGCCAGTGGCGCGCCTTCGGGGGCGGTGCGCAGGTCGAGGGTCGAGGTGGGGGGCAAGATCTTGCGCCCGCCCAGATGGTCATACATGAACAGGCCCAGCCGGATCATCCAGGCCGGTCGCCGCCCCTTCATCCAGGGCATGACACGGGCGAGCAGTTTGGACACCGGGGTTTCGCCCTCGAAGCGCATGTCGGGGCTGTAGGGCAGCACGAAACGCATGGGCCAGCTGATATGGGGCATCGCGCTGAGCAGGATTTCGCGTTCCTTCAAGGCGTGGCGCACCAGATTGATCTCGAAATATTCGAGATAGCGCAGCCCGCCGTGAAACAGCTTGGTCGAGGCCGACGAGGTGGCCGAGGCCAGATCGTTCATCTCGGCCAGCGCCACGCGCATGTTGCGCCCCGCCGCATCCCGCGCGATGCCGCAGCCGTTGATGCCGCCGCCGATCACGAACAGGTCATAGGTTCTGGTGTCTGTGTCAACGGCCATGCCTTGGCTCTCCTTGGGGATGCGGGGCGAGGACATGAGTAGGCACCGACCCCGGCATGTGCAAGTTTGGATTCG
>CAZITF010000289.1:0-3861 GCA_964542095.1 uncultured Rhodobacterales bacterium | reverse complement strand
GGTTCTCGCCCGAACGCGAGATGCTACAGGCCCTGATCGACAAGAGCCAGGAACATGTGACCGGGACCGCGCGCCTGAAGCTTTACAAGGGTCTGGCGCGCACCGTGGGTCGGTGGTCGGACCACAGTCTGTATTCCGAGGCGCACGTGACCTTCGAGGACGACGCAGGTGCCTACGATCAAAAGGATGCAGCGGGGTTCATCCAGTTGAACGCGCTGCGCCTGAAACTTCTGGCCGCGCGCGACCGTCGTCTCAAATCCTGATCTTGCGCGCGGCGAGCGCCTCGTAATGGGGCATCGCCGCGCCCGCCAAACGGGCATAATCTCCGTCTAGCTGCGGCAACGCCCCTTCGCTGCTCTCGAACCCGGTTGAACGATGCACGGCTCCATACCAATGCGCCGCCCAGACCCCGTCTTGCGGATGACCGCCTTTGGACCAGTGCAACATGTTCGACGTCCAGGGGATTTTGATCCTGTGGCAAAGGGCCTGCAACGCCGCCGCCGGATCGGCGCGAATGTCGCTTGAATCGATCACGACGGGATCGTCGGTGCGGCCAAGCAAGGCCGTCTGCTGCGCAAAGCCCAGATCATCCAGCGTCGGCGCCTCGCGTTTCCTGGCATAGCTCGCGATCACCCGCACCGGGTGGCGGATCAGCAAAACGTGGGTCATGCCCTCCATCCACGCATCCGACCAATCCGGATGCATGTGATGCGCCATATGTTTCTGGTAGAAAATCGGCTCTGACACAGGAGAAATGAGCGATTTCGCCACTTGTGCAGGATCAGTCGGCTGGCTGGCAAGCGTCTCTTGCCGCATCGGATGATCCGCCCCGGTCTGCGCCAGAAACGCGGCGTAAAACGGCTCGTCCACCACGCGCGTATCTCCGCGCGCGGCAAAGCTGTACATCATGGCCGTCGACAGGTTGCGCGGCCCGGACCACATGGCAATGCGTATCGTCATGACCGCAAGGGTACGGGGCAGCGCCGGTCTGGTAAACGCCCGATCACGCTTTTGCGACCTCGCTGGCCTGTGAATTGCAAGACGGCCCGCTTTGGCACAATCTCAGGCGCAGGGAGTACCACCATGACCTCACAATGCACATTCAAAACCGTGTCCTTGGCCCTTTTGATTGCATTGGGGCTGTTTGCGCAGGCCAAAATGGGCCATGTCCAACAGTTTGAAACGATGACAGTGGCAAGCCACTGTTCATGGTGCGTCGAGGCGGACTTTGAAAAGGCCAAGGGCATGAGCGAGGCGGTGCCCGGATATGCCGGCGGAACAGTCCCCAACCCGACTTGAATACAGGTCAGTCGCGGGAAAAACGATCCTTGAGAAGTGGTGCAAGCGCGGGGCGAAGCCACTTGTTCCGTTTGATCGACGTCAAGGACGGGCGCGGGCAATTCCGCAATCGGGGTGTCAGCCATCAGGGCGCGAATTTTGCCACGATGTCCCTTGCGGATGTCACGCCGACCGCCAAGTCCGCTGCCGAGGTCGCACGGGACCAGGCCGTCTTAACCCCTGTCTTGTCCGGAAGCGGAGTCTACCCGGCGGACAGCCACCATCAGGACTGTAACAAGAACAACAAGGGCATCCTGGCCCGGTTCGGCTCCAGGTTCAAAGCCTGTCGCGTCGCCTGCGGGCGCGATGCGCGAGGCAAGGCAATGTGGGGGGTCGATGCGCCATTCGCCGGCATCAGGCCAGCCGCGCGTCCTCGATATCCTTGAGATCCGGAATCACGTCCGCAGTCCCCTTGCGCATCACCATCAGCGCGCCCGCCTGCGTCGCGAGGCTGAGCGCCTGAAGCATCGGCATCCCCCGATCCAGGCCCGCGACGAGATACCCGGTAAACGTATCTCCCGCCCCTGTCGTATCCACAGGCGTGACGGGAATGGCAGGCATATGTGTCTCTGACCCGGCAGAAACGTCCAGCCAACGGCATCCGTCACCGCCAAGCGTCACCACGATTGACGCCACGCCCAGATCGGTCAACTCGGTCTTCAGTGCCATCGATAGCTGCTCTGCCTCGACCGAATTAAGCACAAGCATATCGGCAAAAGGCAGCACCTCGGCCACCGCGTCTGCATCGAACGGGGCCGCGGCATAGACGACGTGCAGTCCCAGCCGTTTCGCCATCTCGGCTGCGTATGCCTGCCCGTTCGTCTCGTTCTGCATGACCAGAATGTCGCCCGCCGCCGCATCCGACAGGGCCGCACCGATCATGTCCTCCGTGATCGCACGATTCGCGCCGGGAAAGACAACGATCTGGTTTTCGCCTGCGTCGTCGACGCAGATATTGGCATGTCCCGTCGCCTGATCCTCCAGGGTCGCGATCAGGCGGGTATCCACGCCATATTCCATCAATCGCTCGACCGTCCACACCCCGCCCGGTCCAACCGCACCGATATGCGTCACGTGGGCGGCGGCGCGGGCCATCGCCACCGACATGTTCGCACCCTTTCCGCCCAGACCCTGGGTATAATCCAGCGCATGCAGCGTCTCTCCCGGCGCGGGCAGATGGGTGACACGATAGACGTTGTCGATGTTGATCGATCCAAGGTTCCAGACCGCCATCAGCCGACCTTGCAGGCGGCAAGCACCGCCATGTTGAGGATATCGTTGGCGGTGGAGCCGGACGAGCAGATCTGGATCGACCCGTCGACCCCGGCAAGGATGGGGCCAACCACCGTTGCCCCGCCCATTTCCTGCATCAGTTTGACCGAAATGCTGGCCGAATGGCGCGCGGGCACCACCAGGATGTTCGCCGGCCCCGTCAGACGCGAAAACGGATAGGACGCCTGCGCCTGTGTGTTCAGGGCGACATCCACGGTCATCTCGCCCTCATATTCGAAATCCACCCCGCGGGCATCCAGAACGCGCGCCGCCTGGTGCATCTTTTCCGCTCGTTCGGACACTGGATAACCAAAGGTCGAAAAGCTGACGAACGCGACACGCGGCTCCAGCCCCATATTGCGCGCGACCACAGCGGCTTGGGTCGCGATGTCGGCAAGGTCTTCTTCATTCGGCCATTCGTGGACCAGCGTGTCGGCGATGAACACGATCCGCCCCTTGTGGATCAGTGCCGTAATACCCGCCGCCTTGCTTTTTTCATCGGCATCAAAGACATGGTTGATGCGATCCAGGATGTGGGCCGCCTTGCGCGTTGCCCCGGTGACCAGCCCATCGCCATGACCATGGGCCAGCATCAGCGCCGAAAACACATGCCGGTCGCGCGCGGCCAGACGGTGAATGTCCTGCCGGTCGAAACCACGGCGTTTCAGTCGGTCATACAGATAGGTCTTGTACTGATCGAGATGGGTCGTATTGGCGGCGTTCACCACTTCCAGTTCGCGCACCGCATCGGCAAGACCCGTTTCGGTCAACTTGGCCCGCACATCCTCGATCCGGCCAACCACCAGCGCCTTGCCAAAGCCCGAGCGCTGATACATCACCGCCGCGCGCAACACGCGCGGATCGTCCCCTTCGGCAAAGATCATGCGGGCCTGCGCAGCGCGGGCGCGTGCGTTGATCCCGGTCAGAATGCTCGCCGTCGGATCCATCCGCGACTTCAGGCTCAGCTCATAGGCCTCCATGTCGATGATCGGGCGACGGGCAACGCCGGTGTCCATGCCCGCCTTGGCCACGGCCGTCGGAATGCGGTGTATCAGGCGCGGGTCGAACGGCGTCGGAATGATGTAATCGCGCCCGAAGGACAGCGATTTGCCATAGGCCAGCGCCACCTCGTCCGGCACATCCTCGCGCGCCAGATTGGCAAGGGCGTGGGCACAGGCAATCTTCATCTCGTCATTGATGGCGCGGGCATGAAGGTCGAGTGCCCCGCGAAAAAGGTAGGGGAAACCGAGC
>CAZITF010000288.1:0-3865 GCA_964542095.1 uncultured Rhodobacterales bacterium | reverse complement strand
CTGACCAGCGCCAGAAAGGCAAGGGTGACAATGCCATAGGCCATGACCGAGGCCAGCGACAGGGCAGTGAGGGCGGCAGGCTCGATCCGGGTCTGCATGAGCGAGACAAAGATCAGGCAGGGCAGCGACAGGGTCATCGCCAGCTGGGTGACGAACTGGATGCGATACTCGAGACCCACCTTGACCCAGACAAACCCGATGCCGGCCAGCAAGAAGACGGGCGCAACGATCTGAAGGACTGTTACTGTCAGGTTCACAGACTGTTTCCGGCAAAAATGCGCGCAATTATTGGACAAATGTCCCTTGCACCGTGTAGTCACGGACGGTAGGGGGCGCAACGTTATGCTGAGAACTCGCGCAAAATACCACCTGGGCCAAGTCGTACGGCACAAGAAACACCCTTTCCGGGGCGTGGTCTTTGACGTGGATCCCGAATTTTCCAACACCGACGAGTGGTACGAGGCGATTCCCGAAGACAGCCGCCCCAAGAAGGCGCAGCCGTTCTATCACCTGCTGGCCGAGAACGACCAAAGCTACTACGTGGCCTACGTGTCCGAACAGAACCTCGTCGCCGACTACTCGGGCGAGCCGGTCGACCACCCCGACATCCCCGACCTGTTCGGCCCGTTCCAGGACGGCACATATCCGCTGCATTTCCAGTTGAATTGACGCGCGGCGGGCAGACTGCCCACCATCGCTCAATAGCCCAGCGCGCAGCCATCCTTGCGCGGATCGCTCGCGCCTTCCAGCACGCCGCTGTCATGCATCCTGATGGCCTGCGCGCCACCGATGGCCGTGTCGCGCACCACCACATTGTGCCCCAACGCACTCAACTCGGCACGCACAGCCGCGCTGTACCCCCGCTCGATCTTGAGGTCGCCCTTGTCGGCAAAGGTGCGGGGCGCGTCGATGGCGGCCTGCGGGTCCATCCCGTAGTCCAAGAGATTGGTGACGAACCGGGCATGGCCCATCGGCTGATAGGCACCGCCCATGACACCAAAGGGCATGACCGGCCTGCCATTCTCGGCCAGCATGCCGGGGATGATCGTGTGCATCGGGCGCTTGCCGCCCTTCATCTCGTTGGGGTGCCCCTCTTCGAGGGTAAAGCCCGCGCCGCGGTTTTGCAGCAGGATGCCGAATTTCTCGCTCGCGATGCCCGACCCGAACCCGTTGAAGATCGAATAGATCAGCGACACAGCCATGCCGTCGCGGTCAACCACAGTGATATAGATCGTGTCCTTGTGGACCTGTTCGGACAGTTGCGTGGCGCTCTCCATCGCGCGTTTCGGATCGATCAGCGCGGCCAGTTGCGCCGCCGTGTCCGGGTCCAGCATGTGGTCAAGGCGGGTGGTATGATCCATATCCGCCACGAACCGGTTGCGCGCGTCATAGGCCAGCTTGGCCGCTTCGGCCTCGATATGGGCGCGCTGGCTGCCCAGCGGGTCCATGCCGGCCAGGTCGAAATGGGCCAGCATGTTCAGCATCAGGTTCGCCGTTGCCCCATGGCCGTTGGGTGGATGCTCGAACAGCTCGATGCCCTTGTAGGCGCTGCTGATCGGCGTCGTGTCGGTGCAGGCCGTCACCGCGAAATCCTCGGCCGTGTGCTTGCCGCCAAGGGCGGTGAGGGCCGCCAGCATGTCGTCGACCACCTCGCCGGTGTAAAACCCGTCGCGGCCCTGTGCTGCGACCTTGCGCAGCACTTTGGCCTGTCCGGGCGCGGCAAAGATCTGTCCCGCCGCAGGAATCCTGCCATCCACCAGATAGTAGTCGCGCGCCACGCCCTGCAACACCTCGGCGTCGCGTACCCAGTCGAATGCGACGCGATCCGCCACCGGCACGCCGTGTTCTGCATAGTGGATCGCGGGAGCGAGGATGCGGTCGAGGCCCAGCGTGCCAACCCGGTCGGACAGGGTGCAGAATGCATCGATGGCGCCGGGAATCGTCACTGCATGGGGGCTTTGAATGGCCACGACAGTGTCGCCCGCCGCCCGCAACTCTGCAGCGTCGAGGGCCGCAGGGGCCCGTCCAGACCCGTTCAGCGCATTGATCTTGCCGCTGGCATCGGACCACAACACGAAACAGTCGCCGCCGATCCCCGTCATTTGCGGCTCGCAGATTCCCAGCAGAACCGCCCCGGCGATGGCCGCGTCCATCGCGTTGCCGCCTGCCTTGAGCGTTTCGATGGCGGTCTGGGCAGCCAACGGGTGAGAGGTGGCGCACATGCCGGATGTCGCCAGAACGGGCGAACGCCCCGGAAAATGAAAGTCACGCATGTTTGAAAGCCCCCTCGCTCGACGCAGTGCAACGCAAACTAGTTGCATCAGCGGCGGTGTCTACCGGATTGTTGGGGGGTAAGTTCCTCGGTGCCGCGCACTGGGTGGGGGCAATTTAACGCGACACCGAGGGAAGCCATATGCAGCTACAAGGCAACGTATGCCCTTTGATCAAGGCGGCAATATGGTCAAGCCGCGGCATTTTGCGGAAATTCAGGGCCGAGCAGAAAAGAGTGCGCGTGCACGTTGCACCGAGTGTACCGCCCGTTAGGCACGGATAGATCTTCGCTTGCGGGCAAGGCGGTGGCGGAGGTGGATCTGACGGTAGTCAGTTCACGTGAAACACAGGTTCCGAAACCGGCTCGCGGCCCGGATGAGCGTGGGTCAGCCGATGGCGACGGCGAGCCGCAAACTCAGATGATTTTCAGCCTCGACACGGTGATAGGTCACATCCTTTGCCAGATCCTTGATCAGGAACCAGCCGAACCCGCCTTCGGGCATGTCTTGCATCGGCACATCGGTATCCACAGCCGCTCCGAGCGGCGTCCGCCCATCGGGCATGGCGCGGCCTGTGTCCACCACCGTCATGTGGAGACCGTCGCGGGCATGGCTGCAGGTAATCCTGATCGATCCGCCGGGGTCCCCCTCGGGATAGGCATGTTCGACGATGTTGTTCAGCGCCTCGGCCATGACCAGCTCCACGGTCCCCGCCTCCTCGACATCCAGCGACAGCGGCATCAGCCCGTCCATCAGCTGTTTCAGGGCGTCGCGCACCGCCATGCCGTCACTCTGAACGGAGATATTGACGACGGGGAGGTTCGAAACGAGGGACATGGGGCAGTCTTCCATGAGAAACGACAAATCAGGTCTTCAACGCGTCAAGCGCTCCGTCAAGTGTTGGGAAGACACTGAAAACACTGTCCATTCGGGTAAGTCGAAACACTTTTTCAACCGTTGGCGTCAGCCCGGCAAGGGCCAGGGTGCGTGATGTTCCCATGTGTTTCATCGATGCGACGATCGCGCCCAACCCGCTGGAATCGATGAACTGTACCTCGCTCAGGTCCAGAACCACAGTTTCGCTGCCTCCTTCGGTCGAGGCCCGCATCGCATCCTTGAACTCGATGGCCACCGCCGCATCGATCCTGTTATCGAGTACGGAAACCACTTGCAGGTTGTCTTCTGATCGGCTGCGAAGATCCATGTCCGCCCTCTTGCAGATTCAGGTTACATTGCGTGTCTAAAAGCCAATCCTTACTATTAGGTTGCCACCTGCCCACAAAGGAGTCCGAACCATGAAACCAGTTGTAATCGCCGGTGCCGCGCGCACGCCGATGGGCGGATTCCAGGGCGCGCTGTCCGATATGCCCGCCGCCAAGCTGGGCGGCATCGCGATCAGGGCCGCCCTGACCGGGGCCGGTGCCACTACGGTGGACGAGGTGCTGATGGGTTGTGTCCTGCCTGCGGGGCAGGGGCAGGCCCCCGCGCGGCAGGCCGGGTTTGCCGCCGGTCTGGGCGAAGACGTGCCCGCCACCACCCTCAACAAGATGTGCGGATCGGGCATGAAGGCGGCGATGATGGCCTTTGACCAGATC
>CAZITF010000287.1:0-3893 GCA_964542095.1 uncultured Rhodobacterales bacterium | reverse complement strand
GGAAAAGCTGTGCCGCGAGCGGATGAACATCCCCGTTTTTCACGACGACCAGCACGGCACCGCCATCGTGGTGGGGGCGGCGGCCAAGAATGCGCTCCATGTGGCGGGTAAAAAGTTCGAGGAGATCAAGATCGTCTCCACCGGCGGAGGTGCAGCGGGCATTGCCTGTCTCAACATGCTGCTGAAGATGGGTGTGAAACGTGAAAACGTCTGGCTCTGCGACATTCACGGGCTGGTCTACGAGGGCCGCGAGGTCGATATGAACCCGGTCAAGTCCGAGTTCGCCCAGGCCACTGACAAGCGTACCCTGGATGATGTCATCGAAGGTGCTGATCTGTTTCTGGGCCTCTCCGGTCCGGGTGTGCTGACCCAGGATCACGTCGCCAGGATGGCCAAAAGGCCCATCATATTCGCGCTGGCCAACCCGACCCCGGAAATCCTGCCCGATCTCGCGCGCGCCGTCGCTCCGGACGCGATCATCGCGACGGGCCGCTCTGATTTTCCCAATCAGGTCAATAATGTGCTGTGTTTTCCCTTCATCTTCCGCGGTGCGCTGGATGTGGGCGCAACCACCATCAACGACGAGATGGAACTGGCCTGCATCGACGGCATCGCCGCTCTCGCGCGCGCGACCACCAGCGCCGAAGCCGCGGCCGCCTACCAGGGCGAACAGCTGACCTTTGGCGCCGATTACCTGATCCCGAAACCGTTTGATCCGCGCCTTGTCAGCATCGTCAGTTCCGCCGTGGCACGCGCGGCGATGGAAACCGGCGTCGCCACCCGGCCCATCGAGGATCTCGAGGCCTACAAGGTCAAGCTCGACGGCTCGGTCTTCAAATCCGCGCTGCTCATGCGCCCGGTGTTCGAGGCCGCGCGGGCCAAGACGCGCCGCATCGTATTCGCCGAAGGCGAGGAAGAGCGCGTACTACGCGCCGCCCAGGCCATGATCGAGGAAACCACCGAAACCCCGATCCTGATCGGGCGGCCCGAAGTCATCGAAGCCCGCATCGAACGGGCGGGCCTGAACCTGCGTCTGGGTGACAATTTCGAACTGGTGAACCCGGAAAACGACCCCCGCTACCGCGACTATTGGGAGACCTATCACAATCTGATGTGCCGCCGCGGCGTTTCACCCGACATTGCGCGCGCCGTGATGCGCACCAACACCACTGCCATTGGGGCCGTGATGGTACACCGGGACGAGGCTGACAGCATGATCTGCGGCACCTTTGGCGAGTACCGCTGGCACCTCAATTACATCACCCAGGTGCTGGGCCGGGATGGCCTGCACCCTGTTGCCGCGCTGTCGATGATGATCCTCGAGGACGGGCCGCTGTTCATCGCGGACACCCATGTCCACGTCTATCCCACGCCCCAGCAACTGGCGGAAACCGCCGTTGCCGCCGCCCGCCATGTGCGCCGCTTCGGTGTGACCCCAAAGATCGCCTTTTGCTCGCAATCGCAATTCGGCAATCAGGGGGAGGGATCGGGCAACCGTGTGCGCGATGCCATTGCCATTCTGGACGCCGAGGGGCACGATTTCTGCTATGAGGGAGAGATGAATGTCGACTCCGCACTGGACGCGGAATTGCGCGCACGTCAACTGCCCTCGAATCGTCTGGAGGGCGCGGCGAACGTGCTCATTTTCGGCCATGCCGATGCAGCCTCGGGCGTGCGCAATATCCTCAAGATGAAGGGGGGCGGCCTTGAGGTAGGTCCGATCCTGATGGGGATGGGCAACCGCGCCCATATCGTCAGCCCGTCGATCACGGCGCGCGGATTGCTCAACATGTCGGCGGTCGCCGGAACGCCTGTGACGCACTACGGTTGAGCCGTCTCGCCTGACGCGCGGGCGGGGTGGGGGGCTCGGCCCCCCGTCGCGTGCCGCGCCTCCCCCCCGCGATTTTTTTGAAACAAGGAAGGGGAAGGGTGGCGTTGCGCCCGGTCCGCTGCAATGGTGATCGAGGAGACCGACCGGCTCAGAAAGGGGAGCTTGAATTTGACCAGATATTTGTCAGGACTGATCGCAGCCATTTTCCTGACCGGTTGCGCCGAAGTGACGTCAGAGCGCGAAGGCACGTTCACATACCGAGGAGAGACCTTCCGGTCGGTGATACGCACGTTTGAAACGGAGAACGGCGGCTTTTCCAAACGCTATGTCTATTCTCGCCCCCATACTGTCAGTTGCTCGGTCACCGATGATCGCGATTGCAACTCCGCAATCCTCATCAGCCGCACACGCGCCGCAAACCGCTAGTTTTTGCAAAGATTGCGCAACCGGTGGCGCTCACAGGCCTTGCCCATCTGCCCTTGTGGCGCGTAACCCTGTGCCTGACGGATTTGGGGGAGGGACACCATGGGGTATCGTGCGGAATATGACAGCTGGAAGGCGGACCCGGAGGCGTGGTGGATGCGCGCGGCCGAGGCCATCGATTGGACCAAGGCCCCGTCCAAAGCCCTGTTCGATCGCGGCGATCACATTTACGAATGGTTCGCCGATGGCGAGGTGAACACCTGCTGGAACGCGGTCGACCGCCATGTCGAGGCCGGGCGCGGCGATCAGGTCGCGATCATCTATGACAGTCCGATCACCGGGGCGGCGTCCAGAACCACCTATGCAGAATTGCAAAGCCAGGTGGCCTCCCTCGCAGGTGCCCTGGCGGCCAGAGGTGTCACAGCCGGTGATCGCGTCATCATCTACATGCCCATGGTGCCCGAAGCTCTCGTCGCCATGCTGGCCTGCGCGCGACTGGGGGCAGTTCATTCGGTAGTCTTTGGCGGTTTCGCCGCCAACGAACTGGCGGTACGCATCGACGATTGCACCCCCAAGGCGATCATTGCGGCCTCGTGCGGGATCGAACCGGGGCGGGTCGTGGCGTACAAACCGCTGCTTGACGGTGCCATCGACATGGCGGATCACACCCCCGAATTCTGCGTGATCCTGCAACGTGAACAAGGCCCCTGCGATTTGGGGCCGCGCGATGTGGACTGGTACGAAGCGCAAAAGGGCGTCGATCCGGCCCCATGCGTGCCGGTGCCCGGTAATCATCCGGCCTATATTCTTTACACCTCCGGCACCACGGGCGCGCCCAAGGGCGTGGTGCGCCCCACAGGCGGCCATCTGGTGGCGCTGAACTGGACGATGAAGAACATCTATCAGGTCGAGCCCGGCGAAGTGTTCTGGGCGGCCTCGGATGTGGGCTGGGTCGTGGGCCACTCCTATATCTGCTATGCCCCGCTGATCCACGGCAACACGACCGTGGTGTTCGAAGGCAAGCCAGTCGGCACCCCGGATGCGGGCACATTCTGGCGGGTGATCGAGGAACACGGGGTCAAATCCTTCTTTACCGCCCCCACCGCCATCCGCGCGGTCAAACGTGAGGACCCCAAGGGACTGGAGCGGGCCAAGTATGACCTGAGCGGTCTGCGCGCCCTTTATCTGGCGGGCGAACGGGCGGATCCGGACACGATCGAATGGGCGCAGGACCTGCTGGGTGTGCCGGTCTACGACCATTGGTGGCAGACCGAGACGGGCTACACCATCGCTGGCAACTCTGCCGCGCTCTTCGTGTGGGCCGAGTCCAGCCACGCCGAGCTGACCGCTCTGGGCAGCTACGCCGTCACGTCGGTGTTCCTGGTCGGCAAGTTCGTGATCTTCTTCGGCTTGCGGGAGAGCGCTGCCTTCGGCCCCTGGGAGCTGGCCCTGCTCGTGCTGGCGATCGACCTGGGCTTTGCCTTCCTCTTGACGATCGGCATGGAGCGCCTGGAGTCCGCACCGGTCCTGGGGCGCTGGCTGCAGCGCTCCCGACGGCGCGCGCGCCACGTGTTGCACGCCTACCCTGGCTTGGTGCGCATGGCCTTCTTCGGCGTCGCGGCCTTCGTCATGCTTCCGC
>CAZITF010000286.1:0-3907 GCA_964542095.1 uncultured Rhodobacterales bacterium | reverse complement strand
ATGCGCAGCATCTGCACGTCCATCGAGCGCAGGCGCATCCGGCTTTCCGCGTCGATCCCGTCACCCAGGCCCTGGGCTTCGATCACCTCCAGCAGCCGTTCCTGGGCCGCAACGCCGCGCCCCTGCCCGTCCGCCAACTGGTGCAAGCCATCCGCCATGCGCGCCTGCCCGTCCATCAACCGGTCCAGGCGCGCTGATCCGTCATCCTGCCCCAGCAGTTGTTCGGTCATCCGCTCGACCGCTTCCGTCAGCCTGCCCAGTTTTTCATCGACGATGGCGCGGCTGACATCCGATTGCAGAAACATGGTTTGCAGGCTTTCCATCTGCTCGGCCAGATGGTCGACGACGCCAGCGATCATGTTGGATTCGCTGCTGCCGTCCCCTTCGGCGGCGAAACTGACGCGGGTGATCGAACTCAGCCACTCTTCGAGCTCCCGATAAAACCGGTTCTGTCCGTGCCCCGCGAACAACTCCAACAGCCCGACAATCAGAGACCCCGCCAGACCCAGCAGCGACGAGGCAAAGGCCACGCCCATCCCGCTCAATTGGGATTCCAGCCCCGACATCAGCCGCCCGAACACTTCGAACCCGCTTTCGCCGTCCTGCGGGGCGAGGCTGCGGATGGTGTCGACAAGGGCCGGCACGGTGGTCGCAAGCCCGTAGAACGTGCCCAAAAGTCCAAGGAAAATCAGAAGGTTGACGATGTATCGCGTGATCTCTCGCATCTCGTCAATGCGCGTGGCCACCGAATCCAGGATCGACCGGGTCGAGGTCGCATTGAGCTGCATCCGCGACCCCCGCGAACGCAGCAGCGAGGCCAGCGACGCCAGCAGTTGCGGCGCACGTTCGCTCGCGTTCGGTCCCTCGCTCGCAAAGGCTTCGATCCAGCGCACCGACTGGATCAACTGGTAGACCATGTAGAAACAGGCAATCACGCCGACCAGAAAAACAAAGACGATGAACCCGTTCAGATAGGGGTTCGCCTCGAACACCGGCAAGACGCGCGGCAGCGCCAGTACGACTCCGGCACCCGACAGGCCCAGAATGATGATCATCAAAACGATTTGCCGCACGGGCTGGCTGAAGTGCGGTTGTGCCTCGGGTGTGGTCTGCGCCATGGGCTGGCTCCTGACCCCTTTTTTGCTCTGCTCTTTGGATAATCTATCGGGTTTAAGGCAAAAGAGCCAAGGATTTATGCCCGGATCGCCGCAACGCGGCGTGCGAGCCAATCAAGGTCTTCGTCCGCCACGCCCAACTCGTGCAGGTGACGCGCGGTGTTGAACAGATATTCGCTGTTCGGCCCCCGCCCCCCGACCGCATGGGCGATGATCTGGGCCTGTTCTTCGAGCGGCAGACCGCCGCAGTATTGCACGTGATCGGGGTCGATGACGTAGGTAACCGCGCTCACCGCCTGACCGGTGCCCAGCGTCACGTCCAGCATCCGCTCAAGATAGGCCGACGAAATCAACTCGCGCTCCCGCAGGTACGCCAGCGTGGCCTCCTCTGTGCCCGGCGCCACCCGCAGGGCAACCCCGTTGCACAGGGCATCCGCCGCCTCATCCAGTGCCAGCACCAGACCCGGCGCCTCTTCGGTGCCGCGATGGTGGATCGAGCGCATGCAGAACGAGCGCGCATAGCCCGCCAGCGTCGCCGTCGCCTGTTCGGCCACCTCGAAACCGGGATTCCACAGCAAGCTGCCATATCCGAACACCCACATGGTCATTTCACTGGTCCTTTCCGCATCGGATGCGATAGACCCGATTTCACCGAAAAGGGAAAGGGCGCGCATGCGCAAAATCATCATCGCGGTTGTGCTTTTGGCCCTGGCCTGGAGCGGATGGTGGTGGGCGGCCTCGTCCGCCCTGCAAAACGCCACCACCGCATGGTTCGACGCCCGCGCGGCCGAAGGCTGGCAGGCCGAACTGGGCGCGGTCAACGGGGGCGGGTTTCCGACCCGGTTGCAGGCCAACCTGAGCGACATCGCTGTGGCCGACCCCGACGCGGGCCTTGCCATCGAGACTGCAACCCTTGGCATTTCGGCCCCCACTCATTGGCCTGGCGATGTGACGGTCACGCTGGATGAGGGGCCGATTGTGCTGGCCTCGCCCGTCGGCCGCTCGACCCTGACCATGCCGGGCGGGATCATGGCGCTGAACCTGCATCCCGGCGCGGCGCTGGAACTTGAGGCGCTGGGATGGACATCCGGGCCTTGGCGCGTGGACGATGCCGACGGTACACAGATGCAGGCCGACAGCCTCACCCTGACCATGACCCAGACCGACGGTCCGACCTACGAATTCGTGGCGCGTGCCGATGCCTTTGCCCCCGGCGACGCGACGCGCGCGCAATTGCGCCTGCCCGATGGCTTCCCGCGCGCCTTTGACAGCCTGACGATGCGCGCCACGGTGACCTTTTCGCGGCCCTGGGACCGGCGCGCGCTCGACTCGGCCCGCCCGCAGCCCCGCCAGGTCGCGCTGCATCTGGCCGAGGCGCGCTGGGGCGATCTGAACCTCAACTTTGCCGCCGATCTGACGGTGGACGCGGCGGGACTCCCCGATGGCACACTGTCGATGCAGGCGGAAAACTGGCGCACCATGCTCGATTTCGCGCAAGCCAGCGGCACCCTGCCCCCTGCCCTGCGCCAGCAGGCAGAAACCATCCTGCAAACCCTGGCGCAAGCCTCCGGCAATCCCGACACGCTGGATGTCGACCTCACCTTGCGCGATGGCACGATCTATCTCGGCTTCATCCCCCTCGCGCAAGCGCCACGGCTGATCCTGCGATAGCGATCCTTCATTCTCTGTTTTGAAAAATCCCGGGGAGGTGCGCAGCACCGGGGCAGAGCCCCAAAGCGTCACCGGCAATACGGCCCGCCGCGATACTTGGCCGTATCAAAGTGAAAATTATCCCGGTGAAACCGGTCCGCATCCGGACCCAGCACGGTGCCAAAGGGGCCGCAGGCCTCCTTGTGCATGCGCTTGAGCATGCGGTTATTGCGCGCATTCCAGTCGTTCAGCACCGTCAGCGTGGTCCCGTCACGCAACACGAAAGCCGAGATGTCGATTGCCTTGCCCCGCCCGTGTTCCGAAATCCGCGCGCCGGGCTGGTTGTTGCGGGTGCGGCAGGCATAGTGCGCGGCCACGCGATAGCCGGCGAGGCCCCCGCCCTTGTCGCGCAGCACCTTCAGCGCGCTTTTCTCGGTCCAGCGTCTCAGCGCCTTGGCCGCAGAACAATCAAGCACCGCAGGCTGGCTGAGCATCACGCCGGACACCGACTTGACCCGCACAGCGTCCTGGATGCCGCAGCCATCGATGCGCCCGGGGACAAAACCGACGACATCGCCCTGCAGGTCCGGATAACCGCACAGCTGCCCCTTGCGCCGATCGTTGCGTCGCGCCATGGCGCGCTGCACGATGGCGCGCGGGCGCAGTGACGGGCGCAGGGATGCGGCTTCGCTCACAAGGGTCACGGTCGGCACCGCCGCCGCGTCCGCCTCGATCACGCGCGGCTCCGTCCCGGCCCGCGCCACGGGCCGCCCGGAGACCTCGGGGACCGCAAAGGCCACGCCGGCCATCACCATGAATGCCAGCGCAAGCCCTTTCACCGCTTTGGTCCCCGCCCGAAATCGGGGGCATCGGTGTCCTGACCGGCCTCGATGATGCTGCGCCGGATGGCGCGGGTGCGGGTGAAATAGGCGTGCAGGTGGTCGCCGTCACCGCGCCTTATGGCGCGTTGCAGGGCAAACAGTTCTTCGGTGAAGCGGCCGAGGATTTCCAGCGTCGCGTCCTTGTTGTTCAGGAACACGTCGCGCCACATGGTCGGATCAGAGGCTGCAATCCGGGTGAAATCGCGAAAACCGGCGGCGGAATACTTGATCACTTCGCTGTCGGTCACCCGGCGCAGATCG
>CAZITF010000285.1:0-3908 GCA_964542095.1 uncultured Rhodobacterales bacterium | reverse complement strand
CCTGCATTCGACGCATTCCAGCCCACGGACATCTTCAACGCGCTTGGTGCCAAGGTCCTCGTGGACGGCGCCATCGTCGACAACCCTTACGCTCAATGGTCAGATTTCAATGCCGAACTTCCGGCAGCGGATATCGTCGCCTTCATCCCCGGCACAAAACACGGCACCCGCGAAGTGTTCGAGGACAAGGTGCTGCTGAAGGGCTGTGAAGACACCGGCGCACTGGCCGCCATGATCGAGGCTGGCATGTCCGAAGACGACGCCGAAGACGCCTGCATCGACGTGCGTCAGGACGGCGTATCGGTCGATATCGACGGCGATTACACCGAAACACTGGCCCGGATCGACGCCAACCCCAACGGCATCGGCGTCTTTGGTCTGGCGTTCTACGAAAACAACACCGACAAGCTGAAAGTCGCGACCATGGGCGGCGTTGCCCCCTCGACCGAGACGATTTCGACCGGTGAATACCCGGTCTCGCGCCCGCTGTTCTTCTACGTGAAAAAGGCGCATATCGGCGTAATCCCCGGCCTGAAAGAGTTCGCGATGTTCTTCGTGGCCGACGAAGTTGCAGGCCCCGAGGGTCCGCTGGCCGAATATGGCCTGGTGGCCGATCCCGAACTGGCCGCCACCCAGGCGGCGGTCGAGGCCGAAGCGACCATGGGCGGAGGCAGTTGAGCCTGAGCCTGACGATATCGGGGGTGGCGCGGCGCGCCATCCCCGCCTTGACCACCACGCCCCGCTGTCGGGGCTGACAAGACGACTGGAGCCGAGATGCCGTTCACATGGCTCGTCCTTCTGATCCTCGCCATTGCTGCTGGCGGCTATGTGCTGGGGCGGCGCCGCGCGCTGAACAGCGCAGGCGGCGACCGGCGCCTTCTGCATTCATTGCCCAGCTATTACGGCGCGAACGTTGCCATGTGGGCGATTGTTCCGGCCGCGGGCGTGCTGATTGTCTGGCTGCTGGCACAACCCCTTGTCGTCAATTCCCGCGTTCTTGCGACGTTGCCTGACACGATGGTGGCCGAAGGCAGTTCCATGGGCCTCGTGATGAGCGATGTGCGCCGTGTCGCGGATGGGCTCGATGTCGCTGTCAGCACAGGCGCAATGAGCCGCGAGATGGCGGCAACCCTCGACACCGCCAACACGGATGTGCGCGAAACCCTTGGTGACATGGGGGTTGCCCTTGGGTCTGCCGTCAGCGCCGAAGTGCTGGACGCGGCGCAATCCTATCGCAGCATGAATGCGACCGGGGCGTTGATGATGACGGTGCTTGTTCTGCTGATCGCCCTTGGCGGGGCGGGCTATGCGCTGTCGCGATCACATGCCGGTTTCCGGGCGCGCAACGCGGTCGAGCGCGGCGTGCTGGCACTGCTGATCGGGGCGGCCTCCATCGCGGTGCTGACCACCATCGGGATCGTGCTTGCGCTGCTGTTCAACACGGTCGAATTCTTCCGCCTCTACCCGGCGGCGGATTTCTTTTTCGGCACCAATTGGGCGCCCAGCTTTTCTGGCCGGGGCGGCGCATCCGACCTCGGGGTGCTGCCGCTGTTGTGGGGGACGTTCTATATTTCGTTCATTGCGCTTTTGGTGGCGGTGCCCATCGGGCTGTTCTCGGCCATTTACCTGTCGGAATACGCCACCCCGCGGGTGCGCAGCATCGCCAAGCCGCTGATCGAAATCCTCGCCGGGATCCCCACCATCGTCTATGGGCTGTTCGCCCTGCTGACGGTTGGCCCGCTGCTGGTCGCGATGTTCGGCAAGGAGACGCTGGGCTGGATGTCGGGCGGGACGGCGGTGATGACGGCGGGCCTCGTGATGGGAATCATGCTGATCCCGTTTGTGTCGTCACTGTCGGATGACATCATCAACGCGGTGCCACAGGCCATGCGCGACGGCTCTTACGGGCTGGGCGCGACGCAGTCCGAAACCATTCGCCAGGTGATCCTGCCCGCGGCCCTGCCGGGGATCGTCGGCGCCATCCTGCTGGCCGCCAGCCGGGCCATCGGCGAGACGATGATCGTTGTTCTTGGGGCAGGGGCCGCGGCCCGCCTGTCGCTGAACCCGTTCGAGGCGATGACGACCATCACCGCCAAGATCGTGAGCCAGCTTACGGGGGATGCAGATTTTGCCTCGCCCGAGGCGCTGGTGGCCTTTGCGCTTGGCATGACACTGTTCGTGCTGACCCTCGGGCTGAACGTCTTTGCCCTTTATATCGTGCGCAAATACCGGGAGCAGTACGACTGATGACCGACGCCAGCCTTTCCCCCGCAAGCGCGCCCAAGTCCGGGCTGATCGCGACGGACGCGCGCACCCGCAAACGCAATGCCGCCGAAAAGCGGTTTCGCTTCTATGGCATGGCCGCCATCGGGGTGGGCCTCTTGTTCCTTGTGTTTCTCTTTGCATCGATCCTGCGTTCCGGCCTGCCTGCGTTCACGCAGACGGTCATCGACATCGAATTCACCGTCACACAGGATCAGTTCGACGCCGCCGAAGGCAAGATGCTCAAGACCAAGGAATACGAAAAACTTTTTGTCGCCGCCCTCGATGGCCAGTTGGAAGAACGCGGTCTCGACGTCGCCTTTGACGCCAAAGCCATCGAGCGGCTTGTCGGCAAGCCCGGCGGCACGATCCGCAGCTTTTTGCAGGAAAACCCTGACCGACTGGGAACGCCGATCAGCTTTGAACTCGCTGCCGCCTCGCGGGTCGACGGATATCTGAACGGGCGCATCACCCGCGACAGCCTCGTGGACAGCCGGTTCCTGCAAGCCAGTGACCTTGACCTGATCGATGCGCTGAAAGCGGCCGGGATCATCCGGGGCGCCTTCAACTGGAATTTCATCACCGGCACAGATTCCGGCGTGGACAATCCGGGCGGTGCCGGCCTCGGGGCTTCGGTAATCGGGTCGTTCTTCATGATGCTGGTGGTGCTGTTCCTGTCACTGCCCATTGGCGTCGCGGCCTCGATCTATCTCGAGGAATTCGCGCCGAAAAACCGCTGGACCGACCTGATCGAGGTCAACATCTCGAACCTCGCCGCCGTGCCGTCCATCGTGTTCGGTATCCTGGGTCTGGCCGTCTTCATCCAGTTTGCGGGCCTGCCGCAATCGGCCCCGCTGGTCGGGGGGCTGGTTCTGACGCTGATGACGCTGCCCACGATCATCATCTCGACGCGCGCCTCGCTCGCCGCCGTACCCCCCTCGATCCGGGATGCGGCGCTGGGGGTAGGGGCCTCCAAGATGCAATCGGTGTTCCATCACGTACTGCCGCTGGCGATGCCAGGCATCCTCACAGGCACCATCATCGGCCTCGCCCAAGCGCTGGGGGAAACCGCACCGCTGCTGCTGATCGGCATGGTGGGCTTTGTCGCGCGGGAATATCCCGACGGGTTCCTGTCCGGTTTCACGGACGCCAACTCGGCCATGCCCGCCCAGATCTATACCTGGGCCAGCCGCGCCGATCCGGGGTTCTATGAAAAAGCCTGGGGCGGCATCATCATTTTGCTGTTATTCCTGATCACAATGAACGCCATCGCCGTGGTCTTGCGTCGCCGCTTTGAACGCCGTTGGTAGGGGACAAACCCATGAACGATATGAGAATTCTGGAGAGAGACGTGGAGACAAAAGAGGTCAAGATCGCGGCGCGGGACGTGCAGGTCTATTACGGCACGAACCACGCCATCAAGGATGTCAGCGTCGACATAGAAGACAAGACCGTCACCGCGTTTATCGGCCCATCGGGCTGCGGCAAGTCCACTTTTCTGCGCTGTATCAACAGGATGAACGACACAATTGATGTGTGTCGTGTAACGGGCGACATCCGCATCGACGATCAGGACATCTATGATCCCAAGGTGGACCCGGTGCAGTTGCGTGCCAAGGTGGGCATGGTGTTCCAGAAACCCAACC
>CAZITF010000284.1:0-3912 GCA_964542095.1 uncultured Rhodobacterales bacterium | reverse complement strand
GGACGTGCAGATGCTGCGCATTCTGGAAGAGATCAGTGCGGGGCGGCAGGAAACCATGGCCGAGCTGCGCACCGATTTGTCGGCACTGGCCACCGCCCTCAGCCAGCCGCGCGGGCAGAACCGGCGCTCTACCCTGTCGGACGGCATCCGTGTCCGTCAGAAACCTGACGACGGGGCAAGCTGACCATGGCGCTGTCACGACGCACAGGGCATCGGTTTCAAGCCTCGATCTGGCCCGGATTTGTGGATGCGATGACGGGCCTGTTGCTGGTGCTGATGTTCGTGCTGACCATCTTCATGGTGGTGCAATTCGTGCTGCGCGAGACCATAACCGGGCAGGAATCCGAGCTGGATCTGCTGGCCGGCGAAGTGGCCGCACTTGCGCAGGCTCTCGGGCTTGAGGAACAGCGCGCCGATCGGCTGGATGCACGCGTCAACGCGCTGAACGCGACGCTGAATGACGCGCAATCGCAAGTCGACCAACAGACAGCGCTTATTGCCTCGCTGACAGCGCAGCGCGATGCACAGGCCGACGCCCTGAGCGCGGCGCGGACCCGGATCACAAGTTTCGAAGCGCAGGTGGCGGCACTGATTTCCCAGCGCGACGGCGCGCTGGAACGGGTTTCGGGGCTGGAAAGCGAACAGGAACGGCTGGTGTCCGAACAGGAGGCGCTGAACCTGGCCCTGGCCCAGGCCCGCAGTGAAACCGACGCGCAGGCGGAGGCCGCGCGGCTGGCCGCCGCCCGGACCGAGGCCTTGCAGGCGCTGATCGCGGATTTGCGCAACCGCAACGCGGACACCAGTGCGCAGGCCGCGGCCCTGCAGTCCGATCTGGAAAGCGCACGCGAGGCCCTGAGCGCCGAAGAGGCCGCGCGTCTGGCCGAAGCGGCTGCCGCCGAGGCCCTGCGCGCCCGGCTGGAAAATGCGGATGCCGAGTTGACCGCGATGACGCTGGCGCTGGAGGCGCAGCGGCAGGAGGCCGAAGACACGCTGACCCTGCTTGCCGCTGCGCGCGCTGCCGAAGAGGATCTGGACGCACAGCTGGCCGCAGCTCTGCTGGCGGTCGAAACCTCGAGTGGCAGTGCGGCGGCGGCGCAGTCGCGATTGGAACAGCTCGAAGCGGATCTTGCCTCGGCATTGGCGCGATTGAACGAGTCCGAGGCCGAAACCCTGTCGGCACAATCCGAACGCGCCAGCCTTGAGTCGCAACTGGCGGCGGCCCTGCTGGATGCCGAGGACGGTGCGGCGGCGGCGGCGGATCTGGAATCGCAACTCTCGCGCGCGCTGAGCCAGCTGGACGAACGCACGGAGCGCGCCGTGTCGCTCGAAGCGCGACTTGAGGCCGCCGAAGCGGCGTTGGACGAGGGTACATCGACCAGTGCCGCGTTGCAGACCGATTTGGGGGCCGCACAACAGGCGCTGGCCCGGAGTGTGGCGCAGGTGGCGGAGTTGCAGGCGCAGCTTGACACGGCCCAAGGCCAGCGCGCCGCCTCTGCCGAGGCGGTTGCGGAGTTGGAGGCGCGGCTTACCACGCTTGAGGCCCGCATTGCCGCCTCTGATCTGGAACTGACGGACATTCGGGATCGTCTGGCCGCCGCTGTCGCGGCGCGCACCGCCGCCGAAGGCACGCTGGCGGCCCAGAGTACCGACCTGAGCGATTTGCGCACGCAGCTTGCCACAGCCATTGCCGCCCGTGATGCGGCGCTGGCGGATGCGGACGCGGCGGGCAGCAACAATGCCGAAGTACGTGCCCAACTGGCCGCCGCGCTGGCCGCCAAGCTGGCAGCGGAGAACGAAGTGCAGACCCTCGGGTCGGACACTGCCCAAGTGCGTGCCGCCCTGGCCGCCGCCCTTGCAGAGAAAGCGGCAGCCGAACGGGCGCTGGCCGAGACCAGCGACACGGCGGACCAACGCGCAGCCCTTTTGGCGGCAGCGCGCGAGGCCCTGAGCGCGGAGGAGGCCGCGACACTTGAGGCACAACGCCAGACCGAATTGCTGAACCAGCAGGTCGCGGCCCTGCGCAACCAGTTGGGCCAGTTGCAGGCGCTGTTGGATGATGCGGTGGCACGCGATGCCTCGCGCGAAATCCAGTTGCAATCGCTGGGGTCCGAACTCAACACCGCCCTTGCCCGTGTCGCCGCCGAGGAGCGGCGTCGCCGTCAGCTGGAAGAGGCCGAGCGCGCGCGCCTGGAGGCCGAACGGGCGGCACTAGAGGCCGAGGCGCAGGATCTGGCGCGCTATCGCTCGGAGTTCTTTGGCCGTTTGCGCGACGTTCTGGGCGCGCAGGAGGGGGTGCGCATCGTTGGCGACCGCTTCGCGTTCTCGTCCGAAGTGCTGTTTCCGCCGGGGCGAGCCGGCCTGTCGGCAGAAGGGCAGGGCGAGATCGCCAAGGTCGCGTCCATCCTGCGCAACGTGGCCGACGACATCCCGGCTGGGATCGACTGGGTCATTCAGGTCGATGGGCACACGGATAATGTGCCCCTCTCTGGTACGGGCGAATTCGCGGATAACTGGGAGCTCAGTCAGGCCCGGGCCCTGTCGGTGGTGCGTTACATGGTGAATTCCCTCGGCATTCCTCCGAACCGCCTGTCTGCCAACGGGTTCGGCGAGTACCAGCCTATCAACCCCGACGACACGCCGGAGGCCCGCGCGCAGAACCGGCGGATCGAGTTGAAATTCACAGAGAAATAGGCAACCGCACGGCGGCGCCTTGTTCGATGGCGACCGCGCCCTGTTTCGACTGAATCACCGCGCCGTTACGGATCGGGTCGACTGATCCCGTGTCGGTTCCGCGCGCCCAGACGCCGCGCCTTTTCTTGCCTGCGGCGCGAAAGAAGCGGGACTGATCCTTGTCGAAGGTCATCGTCCGGTCAAGGATCGACCCGTCGGGGCCGTCGACGCGCAGGCCCATCAAGGCAGGGCCGAAAAGCACCATTGCGGGGGCCGAAACCGGACGTGTCCGGGCTCCGGCCTCTCCGGCCCTGATCGCGTCGAAGCCCGGCACCGCATCGGCAAAGCCGACGTCGAGAAGGCCGCCCGGGCGGCCGGGTGGCGGTGAGAGCCAGAGGATGTCTGTGCCCGGTGTGTCGCAGGTGATCCGGCCATCCGGGTCGAACGGGCCGACCGCTTGCCCATCCTTGCGCAGGGTCATGTGCAGCTGTGGGATCCGGGTGCGCCCGGACCGGCCGATCTGGCCGAGCACGGTTGCCATGCGCACGCGATCGCCCGTCTTGATCCGGATCGATCCTTTTTCGAGGTGGCAATACCGGGTGGTCCAGCCGCCGCCATGGTCGATGGCGACCCCGTTGCCGCAATCCCGCCCGCCCGGAGCGTCGGTCTGATCAGTTGTGAACACCACATCGCGGATACCGTCTCGCGCGCCGCGCACCGTGCCGGGGGTGGCTGGCGGCACGTCCACGTCACGCGCCATCCGGGCGCGCGCTGTCAGGGCGAAGTCGGTGCCGGAATGGGTGTCGTGGCCGAGTGGGGCGCGGCGATAGTCCATCGCCCCGTCTCATGGATCGTGATCGACATAGTGCCGTGGAAAGCAGTCCGTCGCCTGATCGCGGGCAATGGGTATGTGAGCAGGATATCCCTTGCCGCAAGCGGCGTTGCGGCAAGGGCAAGGCAAGGGGACGCAACCGCGCCCGGTCGCATCAGTCCGCTGTCAGCAATGGCGGTTTGTTGCCCGAAAGGCGGGGTTTGTCCGGTCCTTCCAGTTTCAGGTCCAGCTCGCCGCCCTTGACGCCGACCTTGACCACACCACCCTTCATCAGCTTGCCGAACAGCAACTCCTCGGCCAGCGGTTTCTTGATGTGTTCCTGAATCACGCGGCCCAGAGGGCGCGCGCCCATCTTGTCGTCATAGCCTTTTTCGGCCAGCCATTCGGCGGCGGGTTTGGTCAGTTCAATG
>CAZITF010000283.1:0-3929 GCA_964542095.1 uncultured Rhodobacterales bacterium | reverse complement strand
GCCTGCACCCGTTCGTAGGCCATGCGCCAGTCCCAGGCACCGCCAGCAGCGCTGCCATGAAACGTCTCGCGCATTACGCGCGCGAGCGCTGAGCTGCGCAGGGCTTGGTGGTCGACCTCCGCTCCGATCTGCGTCAGGGCTCTGATAAGGTCAGGATGAGCGACTGAAAGAGCTAGGTTTTGCGGGTTGGGCTTGGTCATGGCGATTTTCCTTTGGATCAGGGTCTGAGTTCCAAAGGACAAAAAGCTCGGTTGTATCTTTATCAGCGCGACGGATCCCCTGGCGGAACGTCGTAATCTGGGAACGGCATTGCTGACCATCCTGGGGGAAGTCGGACCGAAAGCCTGCGGGTAACAACGTACCGAGGGAAAGAAAGCTCGGGTGACGCTTCTTTGCCTGCGGCTTTCTGGTCATCTTTCGAACGTGTCGCCTGGGATACCCCGCTACAGGATTGATCGGACAAAACAGTCCAGTGTTCGCTACCACAAGCCGCCCAATATCTCTATGCCACGGGACGACCAGGGTGCTGAAAACGGACCCTCAGCCATCATACCCGACATTGAGGCCGTGCGCGGCGATCGTCGGCTCGGAGCACAAAAAACAACTGACGTTCAGCGGGGCGACGAATGACTGCTTTTTATGCATTCCCCGAAATGGCATCGTTGATTCTGAAGTGGGTCTACGCTTCCAGAAGTGCGTCGATCACTGCGCATTCGGGGGCGGCGTCGCCTGTGCAACGGGCGACCGTCTCTGACAGAACACGTTCAATCCGCACAAGGTCGGCAATTTTGGCCTGCACATCTTCAAGATGTGCTTCGGCAACGGTTTGAATCTGGGCGCAGGTCTGCGTTCGGTCATCGACCAATCCGAGCAAATCCCGGATTTCCTCTAGCGAGAAGCCGAGGTCGCGGGACCGCATGACGAATTTCAATCGTCTGACAAGCGCATCGTCATAGCTTCGATACCCTTTCGCCGTGCGGGGCGGGTCCGGCATGATGCCGACCGTCTCGTAGTAGCGAATGGTTTCAAGGTTGCAGCCTGTCGCGCGTGCCAGATCGACCCGCCGGAGTGTGTTCACGCTTCTGTTATCCATTTTTTTCGAAATATCCCTTGAGCCTGTATCAGCTACAGACCGTAGAACGTCAGAAATATCCGGGCAAGGACGATTCCATGGAACAGGGTTTTACAGCACAGACCTCCAGCCAGACGCGCCAGGTCGATGACGACACGGCAAAAGGCTGGGCCGCGACCGGGTTCGGCGTTCTGGGGGCACTGGCGATGACATCCTGCTGCATCCTGCCGCTCGTGCTGGTCAGTTTCGGCGTGACGGGCGTGTTCATAGCCCAGCTTGGCGCGCTTTACGCTTACAAGTGGTACAACTTCGCGCTGAGTGCCGCGTTCCTCGGATACGGCTTTTACAAGGCCTACAAGCCCGTGGCAGCCGAGGCCTGTGCTCATGGCACCTGTGCCCGCCCAATCAACCGCAGGGTTATGCGCGCGACCCTCTGGAGTGCCACCGCAATCGTCGCCGTGGCGATGGCCTTTCCCTACATCACCCCGGTCATCCTGAAATTCTGAGCAAGGATCACACCCATGAAACACATACTGCTATCATCGGTACTGGCTGTCGCCGCATTTGCCTCAGCCGCCCTTGCGGAGGAGCGTACCGTCGAGATCGCTGTCAGCGAGCTGACTTGCCCCTCCTGCTCTTTCATCGTTGCCAGTTCCATGCGCGGTATCCCGTCTGTCCAGATCAACGACTTCGTGGACGGTCCGGAGTCGGGACATGGCGTTTACAACGTGACCTTCGACGATACCCAGACCACGGTTGACAGCATCATCGAGGCGGTGAAAGCGAACGGGTATCCCGCGCAGCTTGTTTCCGACCCCGCGTCCTGATGCAAACGACTCGCGGTCGCTTGAAACCGTTCAGACAGAAAGAGGGCGACTTGACCCAAACCACTGAAAACCCCGACCGCTTGCTGAAATGGGGGCTGGGCGGCGCTCTGTTCGCGGCCCTGTGCTGCTTTACCCCCCTGCTGGTCGTCGTGGTGGCCGGGGTCGGCCTGTCGGCTTTCACCGGCTGGCTCGACTACGCGTTGTTCCCGCTCATGTTCTTCTGCCTTGCTGTCGTGGCGCAGGCGCTTTGGTTGCGGGCCGGTCGGCCGGGGCCAAGCCCGAAACTCTGGGCGACGGTCCTTGCGACCTTGCTGTCGGTCGTCATCATCTGGATCGAGTTCCGCTTTGCCCTGCGCATCACAATCGCCGCTTTCGCGGTAGTCGGCATCTACGCCCTTTTTCTCAACCGTTCGAAACCGAAGGGACATGCACTGAAATGACGGCCTCCAGCATGAATGAAACCGCAAGCGAAACCTACGACCTGATTGTCATAGGTGCCGGATCGGCTGGCTTTTCCGCCGCGATCACGGCGGCGGACGCGGGCAAGCGGGTGGCCCTTGTCGGACACGGCACCATCGGCGGCACCTGTGTGAACGTCGGCTGCGTGCCGTCCAAGGCGATGATCCGTGCCGCCGAGGCGATCCACGGCGCACATGCAGCCAAGCGGTTTCCCGGCCTGTCCGGTCGCGCCGAGGTCGAGGATTGGAAAACGCTGATCCAGTCCAAGGACGATCTGGTGGCGACCCTGCGCCAGAAGAAATACGCCGATCTGTTGCCGGAATATGCCGGGGTCGACTACATCGACGCCGGCCCGGCGCAATTAATCGAGGGCGGTATCACCGTCGGCGGTCGCACCCTGACCGCGCCCAAGGTGATTATCGCCACCGGCGGGCGTCCGGTCCTGCCGACCATCGACGGGATCGAACAGATCGGCGCCCTGAACAGCACCAGCCTGCTGGAGCTTGAAACCCTGCCGGACAGCCTGATCTTCGTCGGCGCAGGCTACATCGGGGCGGAACTGGCCCAGATGATGCGCCGGATGGGCGTGAAGGTCACGCTGGTCGCGCGGTCTCACCTGCTGCCCGGTGCCGAACCGGACGTGTCCGCGGCACTTGCCGATGCCTTCACGGCCGAGGGGATAACCCTGATGACGGGGTTGCGCTATGACAGCGTGCGCCGCGATGCGGCAGGCGTGACCCTGCGGGTCATCCAGAACGGTGAACCCGTCGAGGTGACAGCGGATCACCTCGTGTCCACCGCAGGCAGGCGGGCCAATACCGATGACATAGGACTGGAAGAAATCGGCGTGGAGACCGACGCGCGCGGCGCCATCGTCATCGGCGACGACATGCAGACCACGGTGCCCGGTATCTATGCGGCAGGCGACGTGACCGACCGCGACCAGTTCGTCTACATGGCGGCCTACGGCGCGAAACTGGCCGCAAAAAACGCCGTACTGGGCGAGGCGCACCGCTATGACAATGCCGTCATGCCCTGGGTCGTGTTCTGCGATCCGCAGGTGGCCAGGGTCGGCCTCAGTGCGCAACAGGCGCGGGATGCCGGGTTCGATGTGAAAACCTCCGTCGTGCCGCTGGACCAGGTGCCGCGCGCACTGGCCGCCCGCGATACGCGCGGGTTGATCAAGCTGGTGGCGGACCGCAAGACCGACAGGCTGCTGGGTGGCCAGATCATCGCGCCCGAGGGGTCCGACACGATCCAGACGCTGGTGATGGCGCTGAAGTTCGGCATGACGACCAAGGCACTGGGAGAGACGATCTTTCCCTATCTGACCACGGTCGAAGGGCTGAAGCTGGCGGCGCAGACCTTCGACATGGACGTGGCCAAACTCAGCTGCTGCGCCGGATAAGAACACCTGTAGCGCAGAGAGATATGAGTGAGACCCATGACCCGATCGTCATCGGCGCGGGCATGGCCGGGGTCGCGGCTGCGAACAAATGCGGTGCTGCGGGCTGGCGCGTGGCCATCGTCGATGCACTTCCCTATGGCGGCACCTGCGCCCTGCGCGGTTG
>CAZITF010000282.1:0-3947 GCA_964542095.1 uncultured Rhodobacterales bacterium | reverse complement strand
GAAGGGCAGCTCGAACACTTCGGTACTGGGATAGCGACCGGGGGTATAACCCACCACGGTCCATACGATATCGGCCACACCGTCAATCGCCTGATCCATCAGTTCCGGCGGGCTGCCGCCCAGCTGCATCGACGGATAGCGGTCGATCTTGATGCGCCCGTCGCTCGCGGCCTCGACCTTGTCGGCCCAGACATCGAGGATCAGCTTGGGCACATTGGCCTGCGCAGGCAGGAACTGGTGCAGCGACAATACCACCTCCTGCGCCTGCGCGGCGCTGCCAGCCGTGATCGCAAGGGCCGCCGCCCCCACCATGTTCAGAAACGATTTGCGTGTGAGTGACATGTGAATTCCTCCCGTCATGCGGCCAGACATTGCGCGCCTGACTCGTTCTTTCACCGGAAGTGTTATGCAAGCACAACAGTCCTGTCACGCGCCTTTGTAACTTTCCACCCCGCCCGCTAGCTGCGCGGCAGCATCGTGGCCGGATCATAGGGACCGGGCGCGATCACCTCCGCACCGACCAGCGCGCCCAGCATGTCGATGTACAGCGGCGTGCCGACCTCGGCCTGATCGGGACGGACAAAGGCATAGGCGATATTCATGCCCAACCGGTGGCCCCAATCCCCCGACGTGACCGTGCCAACAACCGCGCCATCCAGCATCACCGACGCACCGGGACGGGCAGGCGTGGTGGTCGATGCGACACGCAAACTGACCAGCTTTGCGCCTGGCGCCTTGGCGTGACGCGCCTCCAGCGCGGTCTTGCCGACAAAGGCCTTGTCCATCTTCACGAACCGCTCCAACCCTGTCTCGAACGGATCGAATTCGGTGATCAGGTCCGCTTTCCAGTGCAAATACCCCTTTTCCATCCGCATCGATTCCACCGCGCGCGCCCCGAACAGGCGCAGGCCATGGGCCGCGCCCGCCGCGCGCAGGGCCAGATAGGCGGCATAAAGCTGCGCATTGGGCACATGGATTTCATAGGCGAGTTCGCCTGAGAAGCTCACTGACATCACCACCGCAGGGGCAATCCCGACAAAGGCCCGTCGCACCGACAGCCACGGGAACGCCGCGCTTGACCAGTCGCCCCGGCTGACGGCGCTCAGCACATCGCGGGCCCTGGGACCTGCCAGCACAAGGATAGTGTGATCGTTGGTCAGTGACTTCAGCGTCACGTCAAAGCTGTCTGCATGGGCGCGCAACCAGTCCAGATCGTGCCATTCGGCGGCCGCCGCCGACCCGTACCAGACAGGGCCACCGGGGATGTTGGCCACCGTCGCCTCACCCTTGATGCAGCCGTGATGGTTCAACAGATAGCCCAGCCCCACTTTGCCCGCCTTGCGGCTGACCCGCCCGCAGATCACGTGATCAAGGAAATCATGGGCATCCGGCCCGTCAATCTCGATCCGGTTGAACCCGTTGACCTCGCACAAACCCACTGCCGTCTGCACAGCGGCCACTTCAGCGGCAACCACATCAAACGCCGCGTCAAAATGAAACCCGTGGGTGACCTCGAACTCCGGCGCGGGCTTGATGTACTCCATCCGCTCCCACCCGTTCACCACGGTAAATTCGGCACCTTCTGCGGCCAGCACAGGCGTCAGAGGGGTCGTCTTGGCAGGCCGCCCGGCGGGGCGATGCTCGTGAGGAAAATGAAAGCGGAATTCGTTCTGGTAATCCTCGATCGCCTTCAGCGCGGTCAATTCCACGTTGGCATGGCCCGTGAACCGGCGCGGGTCGATCACCCAGGTGTCATAACACGCCTCGCCACGCACGATCTGCTGCGCCAGCAACCAGCCATGGCCACCGCCCTCGCCCAGGCCCGCGCGCAACCCGATGATGCAGAACGCATTGCGCTTGCCGGGGATCGGCCCGACCAGGGGCGTGCCGTCGATGGTATAGGTGATCGGGCCATTCACCACATTCTTGATGCCGACCTCCATCAGCGCAGGCATCCGCTCGAACGCGCCCTCCAGCACATCGGTGATGCGGTCCAGATCGTCCGGACACAGATCATTGGAAAAATCGGGCGAAATCCCGTCCATGCCCCATGTCTTGCAGCCCTGCTCGTAGAACCCCAGCAGCAACCCGTTCTTTTCCTGCCGACAGTAATAGTCGCTGATCGGGCAGCGCAGCAGGGGCATCCGATGGCCTGCCGCGACAATGGCGGGGATCTCGTCGGTGACGAAATACTGATGCTCCATCGACGCGACCGGGTGCTGCACGCCCATCATCGCGCCCACCTCGTTGACGCGGTATCCGCAGGCGTTCACCACCACCTCGCAGGCGATATCGCCCTTGCTGGTATGCACGATCCAGCTGTCATCGGGTCGCTGCGTCAACCCGGTCACCTCTGTCTGGCGATACACTTCGGCCCCCGCCTTGCGCGCGCGACGGGCCAGCGCCTGGCACAAGGACGCGGGGTCGATGTCACCATCATTGCCGTCCCACAACCCGCCCAGCAGGTTGTCGGTCGAGATCAGCGGATGGCGGCGGGCGCATTCCGCGGCGTCGATCACCTCGAACTCGACCCCCATGCCCCGCGCCATCGACGCAAAATGGCGATAGCCATCCATCTGCGCCTGCGTATTGGCCAGCCGAATGCCGCCATCGCCGTGATTGTACTGCACCGGGTAATCGGGGTCGTCGCGCAATTCCTGATACAGTTTGATGGAATGGCTTTTCAGGCCCACCATTGTCTGCGTCATCCCGAAATTCGTCACCTGCGCGGCTGAATGCCAAGTGGTGCCGCTGGTCAACTCGTCCCGCTCGACCAGCACGACGTCGTGCCAGCGTGCGCCTATCAACCCTTGGCGTGGGTCAGGTGATACAGGGTCGAACAACCGGCAATGCCTCCGCCGATCACAACGGCTCTGGTCTGGGTCTTCATGGGGTGCCCTCCCGGGGTTGGATTTGCCCGGATCAATCTATGGATAAGCCCGCGCGTCAATCTCGCGCCGCGACTTTCGGCGTTGTGGAAAGGTGCATTTGCAGACGCTTAACATGTGTGTTGCACGCGATGCAGCATCTCAGATCATCCAGGCGCATCCGTCGAAAAATATCGTAGGGCGGGCTTCAGTCCGCCAAACCAGTCCAACCTTTCACCCCTTCAAAGTCTGCTTGGCGAGACGAAATCGACCTACGAACAACGCGCCGCCCAGCCCGGAATCAAGGCGAAGCCGCCGGGCAATCGTCAGCCCGTCCGGCGGGATGGCGATATGACACCCCTATCGAACAGCCGAACGGGAGGATGTACGCGGCAGCCATAAAGCGCAGTAGCGGACACGTCTGATCGCCCTCCCACGGGCTGTCGATGGCCCAGCTCCCGTCGGTTCAGACGCGCAACTTTAGGCCTCTGGAAACACCCCGTAGGGCGGGCTTCAGCCCGCAAAGCGATCAAGCTAAAAACCACATTGAGCTCCGCTCTGCGGACGAAGCCGACATTGGTTATATGGGGGTTGAAGGACCGCTCTACGCTGCCACGTCAGCGCCTCGGGCTTAGACTATCAAGTTCAAACAATTCTGCTCATTGCGCGTTCGACCTCGGAAGAAATCGCGTCATAAATAGCTTCTTGGTCAGCTTCAGCGAGTGAGATCAAAGGCGAACTTGGATCGTTTATGGCCTGAAATTCGCTCAGATTTGGATCACGAGTAAATCTGCAAGGCTTGAGGATAACCGGAACGATTTTGGTCCCTCGTGCCTCTGCATTCAAGAGTATCGGCGGCAGTTCGTTGTCTACTATGAAGTCCGAAGCCAAAAAATCTGCTGTGATCAATAGGATTGCAATTCGGGCTTTTTGCAGTTCGTATTCAATGGTGTCTTTCCAGCGATCCCCAGCCCGTAGCCGAGTATCAACCCATGTATCGACAAGTCCTTCCTTTTCCAATGGCTTAAGGTGAACCATGAGCCGCTCTAGGTAGCTAGCATCTCTGTGGCTGTAGCTAAT
>CAZITF010000281.1:0-3957 GCA_964542095.1 uncultured Rhodobacterales bacterium | reverse complement strand
GGTCGACCATGCAATAGATCGTCTCGTAGTCCTCGTCCTGCATCGACACGAACCGTTTGATCGCACCGAGATAGTTGCCAAGGGTCAGCCCGCCCGAGGGCTGGATTCCGGAGAAGACACGGGGCGTGAAAGTGCTGTTCGTCATTGGACCCTCTGGGCAAATCTGTCCGGCTGGCTTACCCATGGGGGCAACACCCGTCAAGCAGGCCTGCCCATGTCCGATCACCGCGAACCCAGCCCCGTCAATCCATTGCCGCCCGCCGTGTGGCTGCTGTTCATCGCGCTGGCGATCCCCGAGCTGATTTTCAGTGCGGGCGAGGCCGGTCTGGCCGGTGGGCCGGGGGCGGTGGGCTGGCGGCTGAATGCGCTGAACACCTTTTCCTTTTCCGGGGATGCGTTCGATTTCATGGTCGAGAACGGGCGGTTGCTGCCCGAGCACCTGATGCGGTTCGTGACGTATCCGTTCGTCTTTGCCTCCTTTACCTCGGCGCTGTTTGCGGGTGTCATCCTGCTGGCCATGGGCAAGATGGTGGGTGAAGTCCTTGGCGGCTGGGCGGTTGTGCTGATGTTTTTCCTGTCGGGCATCTTTGGTGCGCTGGTGTTCGGGCTGGTCACGAACGAGCCGTGGCTGGTGGGCGCATATCCTGGCGTTTATGGCCTGATCGGCACCTATACGTTTCTCTACTGGCAGCGGCAGGTGGTCAGTGGCGGGCCGCAGGCGCAGGCGTTCATGCTGATCGGGGTGCTGATGGGCATCCAGCTGATCTTTGGCGTGCTGTTTCAGGTGGGTTACGAGTGGGTGGGGGAATTGGCGGGCTTTGTCGCGGGATTTGCCCTCACCGCCTTTGTTGTGCCGGGTGGCATGACGCGGGTGATGGCGGTGGTGCGGCGGCGGTAGGGTGCCGGGCTGTGTGCACCGATTTTCTTATGAGGACCTTCGCCTGGAATCCACGACCCGCCCGACGGCATCGTCGGGCCGCGCCGGTCCGCCCCCACGGGGCGGCGCGATTGCGCCACCCCTCGGACCGGCGCTTCGGCACAACGGATAGCCTTGTCGCAGCCCGGCGGCCGCAAGGCGGCCTTGAATCCGGGCGGGTGCGCGAGGTCAGCGCCGCCTGACGGCGCCCTTGATCTCGGACAGTTGCAACGCGCCGAACTTGCGCGCCGCCCAGAAATAGCTTGCGGCCCCCAGCGCGATCAGGCCCAGCAGGGCGAAGTAGCGGATATAGTCTGTCCCGAGTGCGGGTTTGAGCAGAGCGGAAGCAACCCACATCACCGCCCCCATCGCAAGGGCGGCGACAAGGATGCGCGGCAGGCGGCGGCGGTATCGCGCATCGACCGCGACCGTCTCGCCCATGCCCCGCAGCCCCCAGTAGAGCAGCCCCAGCATCGCCCAGCCCGCCACTGTGGTGGCCAGCGCAGGCGCGATCCAGCCCACGATGGGGGCCAGCCCCACCGCTATCCCTGCGTTGATCACCATGGCCACCACGGCAAAGTGAAAGGGTCGGCGCGTGTCGCCGCGAGCGAAATATTGCGGTTGCACCACCTTTTGCAGCACAAACGCGGGCAGGCCCAGCCCGTAGACGGCCACCGCAGAGGCGATGGCGGCCACGTCATCCGCCCCCGTCTCGCCGCGCCCGAACAGCACCGACACCAGCGGCAGCGGGATCACCATCAGCGCGATGGCGGAAGGAATGGTGAGGGCCATGGCAAATTCGCTGGCCCGCGAATAGGCGTCGCGCGCACCGGTCATGTCCTCTGCCTTGAGCCGGCGTGACAGGTCCGGCAGCAGCACGATCCCCACGGCAATCCCCACCACGCCAAGGGGCAGCTGGTAGAGCCGGTCGGCGGCAAACAGCCAGCTGACCGCGCTGTCATACTGGCTGGCGACCAGTTGCCCGACCACCAGGTTGATCTGCATGACGCCGGTGGCAAGGGCGGCGGGCACGGCGGTGCGTACCATCAGGCGCATGTCCGGGGTCCAGCGTGGCAGGCCGGGTTTGAGGGCAAAGCCCGCCTGTGCGGCCGCCCCCCATGTCAGCGCGAGTTGCGCCACCCCTGCGGCGGGGATGACCCAGATCAGCCAGGTGATGACCTCGCCCCCCGTGGCCCAGGCGAGCCCCATCGCCGCGATGACAAAGACGTTGAGCAGCACCGGAGCGGCGGCGGCGGCGGCAAAGCGCCCCGTTGCGTTCAGCACGCCCGAAAACAGCGCCGAAAGCGACATGAAGAAGATGTAGGGAAAGACGATCCGCCCGAAGCCGACGGTCAGATCGAAGCGTTCGGCGTCAAAGCCCCCGGCGGTGGCCCAGACCAGAGCGGGCATGAAGATCATCGCAAGGGCGGTGAGGCCGAGTGTGACCAGTGCCAGCCCGTTGAGCGCATCGCGCCCGAAGCGTGCCGCATCCTCGCCGCCCTCGACCCTGGCCGAGAACATCGGCACGAAAGCGGCGTTGAACGCCCCTTCGGCAAAGAAGCGGCGGAACATGTTGGGCAGGCGGAAGGCCGCGACAAAAGCGTCCATCAGCGGCCCCGGCCCGATCAGCGACAGGATCAGGATCTCGCGTACGAAGCCCAGGACGCGGCTTGCCAGCGTCCAGAAGCCCACGGTCAAAAAGCCGGACATGAGGCGGATCGGTTTCATGAACTGTGCCGTAGCGTCTGGCGGGGGGCGGTGCAACTGGGCAGATGTGCAGGTGGTGCGCAGGCCGCAGGATGCGGCGCCGTTGCCGAGGTCAGTGTTTCGATGGAACCATTTGCGCCATGCGGCGTTGAGCCGTCACAAAAACATAACAAACGCAAAGGTCCCTTGGTCATGAACAGATTGATTTACATCATCGGCTTGGTTGTCGTCATCATCGCCGTTCTTTCCTTTTTTGGATTGCGGTGACGCGCGATACGTCGGGCCGAGCGATCAGGTGCCCTGACAGCCGCAAGATTTGAAACAGCGCCGCGTTGCCTGCAACGCCGGCGCTTTTTTCGTGCCGGTTCGGGCAGCGGGCCTCCGGCATCGCACGCCTTTACCCCTCTGCCCGTTCGGTCCCTGCGGCAATCGCCTCTCGCAGCTTTCTCTCGAGGCTCGCCTGCTTGCTTTCGGAGTAGTATTTCAGCCCGAACATGTCCTTGACATAGAACGTGTCGACCACCTGTTCGCCATAGGTCGCGATCACCGCGTTGGCGATATAGACGTTGCTGGCCGCCAGAGTCCGGGTCAGATCGTGCAGCAGGCCGGGGCGGTCGCGGGTGTCGACCTCGATGATGGTGTAGATGTCGGACCCTTCGTTGTCGAAAGTGATGTGTGTCGGCACCCTGAATGCCTTTTCGCGTTTCTTGATCCTGTCGCGGTCGCGCATGGCCACGGTGGTCACGACTTCGCCCGCCAGTGTGCGTTCGATGGTCTTGCGCAGGCGGGGCAGGCGTTCCGCGGCATAGGGGTTGCCGTCGGCGTCCTGAACCCAGAAGGCATCGGTCACGTACCCGTCCTTGGTGGTATAGCTGCGCGCGTCCACCACGTTGGCCCCCACCAGCGCCAGCGCCCCGGTGAGGCGCGCGAAAATGCCGTGGTGATCGGCCATGACAAAGCAGACCCGCGTGGCGTCGCGGTCTTCGTCCGGGTGCAGGTCGATCCGGATCTCGTTCTCGCCGATGTCGCGCAGCAGGTTGGCAAAGGCCACGTGGGCAGTGACGTGCAGCCCCTGCCAATAGGGTTCGTAATGGCGCGCGGTTTCGATCTGCAAATCCTTGCGCGGCCAGTCCGACAGCGCCTCGCGCAGGGCTTTCTTGGCCACGGTGCCGCGATTGTCGCGGGTCAGCGCCTCCATCCCGTCTTCGAGCGCGCGTTTGGTTTGCCGGTAGAGCGCACGGATCAGCACGGCCTTCCAGTTGTTCCAGACATTGGGGCCGACGCCGCGAATGTCGCAGACCGTCAGCACCGTCAGCAGGTCGAGCCGTTCGCGG
>CAZITF010000280.1:3725-3961 GCA_964542095.1 uncultured Rhodobacterales bacterium | reverse complement strand
TGTCGAAGAAGCCCTGGATCTGCGCGGCGTGCAGGTCCATCGTCAGCACCCGCTCGATCCCTGCGCCCACCAGCATGTTCGCCACCAGCTTGGCCGAAATCGGCGTGCGCGCCTTGGAGCGGCGATCCTGCCGTGCATAGCCGAAATAGGGGATCACGGCAGTGATGCGTGCCGCCGAGGACCGGCGCAGTGCGTCGCACATGATCAAGAGTTCCATCAGGTTGTCATTGGCCGGG
>CAZITF010000280.1:0-3715 GCA_964542095.1 uncultured Rhodobacterales bacterium | reverse complement strand
AATGTGGGTCTGGTGAACGCGCGGGTAGAACGGTTCAACGATGGGGAGATTTTCGTCGAGGTGTTCGAGAACGTGCGGGTCGAACACCTCGACGAAAATCTCGCCATCGTTGAACCGTTCTACCCGCGCGTTCACCAGACCCACATTGACCCCCCGGTGCAGCGACATGCGTCGGGCGATGGCCTTGGCCAGTGGCAGGTTGGCATTGCCCGAGATCAACTTGGGTTCCTGGATATTCGGCATGTCGTGTCCCCGCGCAGCACGATTTGTGACAGATTCGTGATGTTGACACCGCTTAGCACGGGCGTACGGTCGCGCGAACCCAAAGACACCCACCCGGAGTAAAGAAATGCCCCATATCGACTATTATTTTGCGACCCTGTCGCCCTACACCTACCTTGCGGGGACCCGGCTGGAAGAGATGGCAGTCAGACACGGTGCGACAATCACCTATAAACCGCTCGACATCATGGCGCTGTTTTCCCGCACCGGTGGAACCCCGCCCAAGGACCGCCACCCCAACCGCGTCGCCTACCGTGCGCAGGAACTGCCACGACTGGCGAAGAAACTGGGCATGCCGCTGAACCTCAAGCCTGCCCATTGGCCCACCAATGCCGCGCCGTCCTCTTACGCCATCATCGCCGCGCAGGCTGCGGGCGGTGGCGATCTGGGCGCGCTGGTTCATTCCGTTTTGCGTGCCGTCTGGGCCGAGGAAAAGGACATCGCCGAGGACGCGGTGGTCAAGGCATGCCTTGAGGGGGCCGGGTTTGACCCAGGCCTTGCCGACAGCGGGTTGCTGAGCGGGGCCGAAACCTATGCACGCAATCTCGAAGAGGCGGTGGACAAGGGCGCGTTCGGTGCGCCGTTCTATATCGTCGATGGCGATCAGCGGTTCTGGGGGCAGGACAAGATCGAAGATATCGACCTGCTGCTCTCCGGCAAGCTTTGATCCCACATATCCACTGCCGGACCTTCGGGTCCGGCGCGCGGCCCACGCTCGCCATCCACTGCTCGCTGGCCCACTCCGGCGCGTGGCGGGGGATGGGCGCTGCGCTGGGCGATCTGGCGACCCTGCACGCCTTTGATCTGCCTTGTCACGGCCAGTCCGGAGACTGGGACGGGCAGGGGGTGATGCACGATACCGCCACCGCCATGGCCCTGTCCGTGCTGGACGTCATCGATGCCGGGCCCGTCGATGTGATCGGCCATTCCTTTGGCGCCACCGTGGCCTTGCGCCTGGCCATCGAATACCCCAAACGGGTGCGCAGCCTGGTTATGTATGAGCCGGTCTATTTTGCGCCTGTCATGGCGGACGATCCCGGGTTTGGCCCAGGCTATGCCCGCGATACCGCGCCGTTCGATGCCGCGCTGGACGCCGGCGATCTCGAGGGCGCGGCGCGGGCGTTCAACAGGCTTTGGGGCAATGCGACCGATTGGGGTGACATCCCCGAGGCGACCCGCGACTACATGGCGGCGCGCATTCACTTCATTCGGGATTCAAGCCCCTTTCTGATCGACGATTGCGCGCACCTGCTTGCCCCGGGGCGGTTCGATGCGGCGACCATGCCCGCGCTGTTGTTGCGCGGTGCCGGTTCGCCCTGGGCAGCACCGGTCAGCCACGCCATCGCGCGGCGTTTGCCCGATGCGCGGGAAATCTGTCTGGACGGGGTTGGACACATGGGCCCGATCACCCATCCCGACACCGTTGCCGCCCCGGTGCGCGACTTCCTCGGGCGGGTCTAGGTCGGCTCTTCGATGATATGGTCTTCCCACTCTTCATCGGCCACGTCGAATTCGCTGAGCGTGCGCCCGCGCATGGAAACGCCTGCCGCATGGACCGTTTCGGGCGTGCCCGAGATCAGCGGGTGCCAGTCGGCCAACCCCTTGCCCTCGTAAAGCAACCGGTAGGCACAGGTCTGCGGCATCCAGTAGAGATGGCTTTCGATGTTGGACGGTTTCAACACGATGCAGTCGGGCACGAACCGGTGGCGGATGTCATATTGCGCGCAGCGGCAGGTGGCATCATCGAGCAGGCGGCAGGCCACGCGGGTCAGGGCCACGTCACCGCTGTCCTCGTCTTCCAGCTTGTTGAGGCAGCACTTGCCACAGCCGTCACACAACGCCTCCCACTCCGCTTCGCTCATCTGATCGAGGCGCTTTGTTTCCCAGAACCGCGGGGCCAGGCCGCGTCGCTCGATCGGGTCGCTCATAACGCGTCCAGAACGGCGCGTGCCTTGGCGCTGTCGGCATCCATCTGCGCGATCAGCGCCTCGACGCTATCGAATTTTTCCTCGCCGCGCAGGAGCTCTACCAGCGCCACGGATAGCGGCGTCCCATAAAGATCGCCCGAGAAATCAAACAGGAAGGTTTCCAGATTGGGCCGGTTGTCCCCGAACATCGGGCGCACACCCAGACTGGCCACCCCGTGATACTGGCCCTTGTGTGGTCCCTCCAGCACTTCGACCAGCACCGCGTAAACGCCGAAAGCGGGCGGGTGTAGATTGTCGATGGACATGTTGGCGGTCGGATATCCTAATTCGCGGCCGCGTTGTTCACCGCCGATCACGGGTCCCTCGATCCGGTGCCAGTGGCCCAGCATGGCGGCGGCTTCGCGGGTGCGCCCGGCGCTCAGTGCCTCGCGGATCGCGGTCGAGGAGACGGTGGCCGCCCCTTTCTCGATCAGCGGCGCGATCGTCACGCCAAAGCCCATCCCGGCCCCGAATGCCACCAGGTCCGCCGCGGTGCCCGCACGTTTGTGGCCAAAGCAGAAATCGGCCCCCACAACCACATGGGCGAGCCCCAACCCGTCGCGGATCACGCGGGCGGCAAACTCTTCGGGGCTCAGACTGGCGAGGCCCGCGTTGAACGGCAACTCATACAGGAACTCGACCCCCAGCTTGGCGAGACGACTGGCGCGCGCCGCACGGCTCATCAAGCGAAAAGGAGGGGCGTCGGGCGCGAAATAGACGCGGGGGTGGGGTTCGAACGTCATCACCCCAAGCGGCGCATCCGGTGCGGCGGCCCGCGCCAGTTCGATCACCGACCGATGGCCGAGATGCACGCCATCGAAATTGCCGATGGCGGCACTTGCGCCCCGGTCCCCGGGCGCGACAAACTGGTAATCGCGGATGATCTTCATGGGCCATGCCTAGCCGCGCGTCAGCCCAAGGGCAAGACGGTGCCCTTGGCTTCTTTTGGCCAGAAATACTGTGGGGGAGGCCGCGAGGCCGGGGGCAAAGCCCCGTCATGAAACGGTGTCGCCGACAGGCGGCCTTTGGATCAGTCGAACTTGCGCGAGGGCGCGAGCACTGTGGCTTCGCCGACCAGCACCTTCTTGCCCTCCACCGCGCAGTGACAGTCCAGCTTGACCCGGCGTTTGCCAACGTCGATGTCGATCACCTTGACCTCGGCATGGACCATGTCGCCGGGGCGCACCGGGGCGAGGAATTTGAGCGACTGGCCCATATAGACCGTGCCGTGGCCGGGCAGTTGTTCCCCGATCACCGCCGAGATCAGACCGGCGGTCAGCATCCCATGGGCGATGCGCCCGGCAAAGATCGTGTCGCGGGCATAGTCATCATCCATGTGGACCGGGTTGTGATCGGTCGAAACCTCGGCAAAGAGTACGATATCGCGGTCGGTGACCTCTTTGCGCAGATGCCGGGTCATGCCCATCTCGATGTCTTCGATACAGATCGTGCCGCGGGGCAGGTTG
>CAZITF010000279.1:0-3980 GCA_964542095.1 uncultured Rhodobacterales bacterium | reverse complement strand
AGGCGATGTATCACTTTCTGTCAGGCTTCACCGCCAAGGTGGCGGGCACGGAACGCGGCGTGACCGAACCTCAGCCCACGTTCTCGACCTGCTTTGGTGCGCCGTTCATGCCGCGCCGGCCCGAAGAGTATGGCAAGTTGCTGCAGGACAAGATCGCCAAGCACGGTGCGTCCTGCTGGCTGGTGAATACCGGATGGACGGGTGGCGCCTATGGGACCGGCAGCCGGATGCCGATCCGCGCCACGCGTGCCCTGTTGACAGCGGCCCTGGATGGAACGCTTGCGGCCGGAGAATTCCGCAAGGATCCCAATTTCGGGTTCGATGTGCCGGTGTCCGTGCCCGGTGTGGCCGATATCCTGCTGGATCCGCGCCGCACCTGGGACAATGCCGAGGCCTATGACCGACAGGCTGCCAAGCTGGTCGACATGTTCTCGAACAATTTCGAACAGTACCTGCCCCATATCGACGATGATGTAAAAGCGGCAGCCATTGGCTGACCGCTGATACAAGGGGTCAGGCAGCGCTTGCGACCTGTTCGGCGTAGGGCAGATCGAGCGCATAGTGCAGGTCTTCGCTGGACATGTAGCCCATTGTGCCCGCGAACATCTCGTCCGAGCCCTTCATCGCGTAGTTTATCGCGTCGGGTTCGTTGTGCATGAAACCGAAGCGGGCGGAAAAGCCCTTGAAGGCCAGGCTTTTCGCGATGAACCCAAAGGTATAGTCCGGACGCCAGTGATCCAGAGCGGTCAGGAACGCATGTTTTCCAAGCACCGGAGAAAGCAACGCGCCGCGACGGGGTGATCCGCCGACCCAGAATTCTCCATGATAGACGATCGTGCCCTTCATGCGCGTGGCACCTGGGCCGGCACGATAAACTGTGCGGCCATAATCGATGTCCATGCCCGAGGGTTCAAACTCGCGCAGGTTGCGTGTGAGGTATTCGGCAAGGCTGAGGTGCAGGGTTGGCAGCGTCTTCATCGCCTGCGTATGGACGATCTCGCCGCCCTCGTCGTGGCCTACAATCCAAAGCGAGTTCTCCTCGGTCAGCTCGTATTTAGTCGGCTCGAACGGCTCTCCCAGTGCATGATCGGGTCGCGCGGACGCAAGCAATTCGCGATATTCCTCGAAATCGGACCCGCTGGTGATGGTCACGCCCATGCTCTGCAGTTCGTTGTGACTGGCCGCATAAAGGAAGTGGGCTTTTGAATTGTATTGGAACGTCATGGTTATTCTCCGTGGCAACCTACAGAGATAACTATAAATCAGAATTTCAATTTGTAGTCGAATTTTGGCTAAATTGAGGCTTCTTTCATGATCGCGTCCTGCGGCATACGGGGCCGGTCGTCCATGTCCAGTCCGATGATTTCCACGTCATGATGTCTGTCGACCACTGAAATCAGGGCAAATGTACCATCCGGAAAACGGCCGGGCAGCAGCAAACGTTGATAATAAATGGGCAAATATGGCCCGTCGTCCTCTCGTTTCAGCTGGGTATAGACGTGATCGAGGCGGGTATTCTGATGGGTCGCCGCATCCTCGAAAGGCGAAACCATGAGATGTGCGAAATCGTCCCCGCCGGGCAAAACGTTCATATTGCGGCCCAGACTTGAGCGCGCCGCGACCCATCCCGACCACGTCACGTAAGACGACTGATCCCCGATTTCGATGCAGATCCAGCCATTCGGCGAATCACGGTAAACCATGAAAAAGGGGCGCACCTCTTGCATGATTTTCGATTCCAGCTCTCCGTCCGACAGGGCCCATGCCCGGAATGCAGCCTTGAGCAGGGGCCGCTCCAGCGACCACAAATCACCCATTGGGCGCTGTTGCATCCAGAACGACCGGCCTTCGGGCAGTTCGGCATGGACATGTTCCAACCCGTTGCGGTGAGTGATCTGACCCAACAGCCACGACCGGCCCCGAGCCAGCAGATCAAGCGCCTCGGGCAGGGCACGGCGCCCGGCCTCGGTCAAATGGTACTGGCGACTTTCGAGAGTAAACAGCGGCTCGCCTTTCACTGCCTCCAACTGGGCAATGTGACGGCGCACCGTTTGGCGGGTACTGTTCAGTTCGGCGACGGCATGGGACAAGTTCAGCGTTTCCGCCAAGGTCGTGAATGAACGGATCATCTCGAACAGAAGCGGCTGATTCAGAGTCGCTAGATTTTCATTCGAATCGGTCATCGGGGCGATCTATTGGGTGATAAATAATACGTTACGGTTAAACAAATCATACAATAATGCAACATTGGCGTGTAGTATTTGTAAAAATCTACTCAATTGAACCGAATTGGCGGATCGCGGATCACTTTGGTTGAAACAACCAGAGGTAACCAGTTCATGTCCCATCCCGTCGATGTCCACGTTGGAAAACGCCTGAAGCAAATCCGCACCCTGCGCCGTATGTCGCAGACGGATGTGGCCAAACGGCTCAACCTGTCCTTCCAGCAAATCCAGAAATACGAGATCGGTTCGAATCGCATCGCGGCCAGTCGTCTGTTCGAACTGTCGCGCATCCTCGATGTTCCCACATCGTATTTCTTCGAGGGCATTGCCGAACCTGATGCGGCGTCGCGCCGGGACAACAGCCTTGATATCGTCAACGCGCTGGCGGCCATCGAGGACGAAAAAATCAAGACACGGATCGTGACCTTCATCGAAGACGTCTCGGGTCTGACAGTCGCGCGCCGCGCGTCCTAGGCCACCAGGGACCGTCGGATCAGGTTCAGCCCTACGATCAGCAGAATGCACAGCGTGGCTTTCTTGAAAACCACCTGATCGATCCGGTCCAACACTTTTCCGCCCAGCCATTGGCCCAGAAGGGCCGGCGCGATCAGCGCAAGGCTGAGCGGAAGTGTTTCCGCCCTGAGTACTCCCGACCCGATATGCGCGCCCGCAAGGGCAACCGCGCCGAGGCCATAGATGACGCCCTGCACGCGCATCTGCTCGGTCTTTTCCGTGTCGAGAGCCGTCAGATAAAGCACGGTGGGCGGGCCCCAGATGCCGGAAACGCCGCCCAGAAATCCGGCAAAGGCCCCGATTCCCGCTTCGACATCCTTGCGCTGGCGCTTCAGCGACAATCGTATGCCGACCAGTTGCATCAGCGCGAAAAGCACGACCGGCACGCCGATCAGGCCCAGCAGCACGCTGATGGGCAACACCCGCACCAGCTGCGCGCTTGCCACCAGCACAATCCCACCGACCACCAGATAGACCCGAAATCGCTGCACCGACGCCCACGCAGGCGCAATCCCCTGCCGCAGTGCCTGCGTTCCGTTGGTGACCAGCGTCGGCAGGATCAATCCGGCCAGCGCCAGTTCTGGCTCCATGATCGAGGACAGGCCGGAAATCACCACCATCGGCATGGCGAATCCCACCACGCCTTTGACGATTCCCCCCAGCACCGCGATACTGAGGGCGATCAACCAGAGCTGCGGAGATAGAAGGTCGAAAAACATTTCCATTCCGCCCTCTTACGCGTGTCGACGCGGCTCTGCAAAAGAACTGCGCGCAAGAATAGAACAAATAGACGCAGTCAAATGAATATTTGTTGCGCTGCACCTGCAAAGTAGATACCAGTGCGCCAACCCGAAATGAGGACGAAAACCATGGCACATGACGGACAGGACATGAGCGCACCAGCCCCGGTTCTTCTGGACGATCTGCTGGCGCTGACCGGTGCCGCCCTCGCCCCTGTCGAGGCGATCACTGAACTGGCCCGCACCCGCCTGCGCGAAGACTTGAGCGTGGACGGGCGGGTCTGCTCGGCCCGCGTTGAACAGAACCAGACCGCCGCCCATGGCCTTGCCTGGCTCGCCACCTATGCCCAATCGCTGCGGCAGATGCACAAATGGGCGACGGCTCTCGAATCGCGGTCCAGATTCGGCGAGGTCGAGGCGCTGATCCTGCAGATCGCGTTCGGCGAATACCTTTGGCAGATCTACGGCGGCATCCAGATGAACCAGGGCGAGATCCTGCGCC
>CAZITF010000278.1:0-3991 GCA_964542095.1 uncultured Rhodobacterales bacterium | reverse complement strand
AAGCCCGCATTGGATGCAGGCATCGAGGTTGACCGACATCGCCACATGGGTGTCATCGAGCAGCGGAATGCGGCCCTCTTCCAGCTTGGGAAAGCGGCTGGAGGTGACACCATTGGCTTCGGCCATGTCCCACAGATGGGCGGACTTGTCGTGGGCTTTCTCGCGTTCGGGCTGGTCTGCTAGCAGCATTTCGACCACCATCTTGCGGGCGGTTTCGGCGCGGGCGGAGTTGGTGGTGACAACCATCCCCTCGACCGGTTCGCGGATGCAGGAGGCCGCCAGTACACGCTCGCCCTCGATTTCGACCATGCAGGCGCGGCAATTGCCGTCGGGGCGATAGCCGGGGGCCGGTTTGTGACACAGGTGCGGAATCACGACGCCGCGGCCATTGGCCACTTCCCAGATGGTCGTGCCCGCTTCGGCCTCGACCTGCGTTCCGTTCAGCGTAAAAGTCACCATGTCCGTCATCGCGCACAACTCCTTGCAATTGTGGCCAACCTAGACCAGAGCGCGCACCGGGGGGACTCCCAATCCCGACACACAAACCGGTTTTCGCGGCGCGCATGTTTCCGATAAACCGCACGGCGTCCCCTTCTCTGTTTCAAAAAAATCCCCGCCGGAGGCTCCTGCGCTTTCCACAACCCCGGCAGTGGCCTAGAAGATTGCGAGCACCAGCCAAAGGCACCCATGTCCCACATCACCCTCATTCGGCACGGTCAGGCCAACTCAACGGCCAAAGACGAGGTGAGCTATGACCAGCTCAGCCCCCTTGGCCATCAGCAGTCCGCGTGGCTGGGCGAGCATCTGCAAGCCACCCGTCAGCACCACATTCGCCTGTACACAGGCACGTTGCGGCGGCACCGCGAAACCGCGTCAGCGATGGCCACTGGCCTGAAACCGATCGAGGACGCGCGCCTGAACGAGTTGGAATATTTCACCCTCGCCGCCGCGCTGCGTGACGAACACGGTGTCCCGATCCCGACCGAACAGGCCCATTTCACCAAACACCTGCCCCAAGTCTTTGCCGCCTGGCAGAACGGCATCCTCAAAGGCGCACCCGAAAGCTTTGAAAGCTTCGAGACCCGCGTTCAGGCCGCCCTCACCGAAATCGCTGCGGGGGACGGTCCCGCGCTTGTGGTCACCTCGGGCGGGCTGATCTCGATGGCGATGCGCCAGCAACTGGGCCTCACCGTCGAGGCGATGGCCAATGTCGCATTGGCGATCATGAACACCTCGATCCACCGACTGTATCCCATCGGCGGCACCTGGTCGCCGGTTATGTTCAACGCCGTTCCGCACCTGGAATCGCCGGACCGCCACTACGCCCAGACCCATGTTTGAAAGGCCTGACATGAAACTCTATTTCGCACCCGGGACAATCTCGATCGCCGTCGCCATCGCCTTGCACGAGGCGGGGATCAGCTATGACACCCAACACATCGACTTTGCGGTTGGCGAGCAACGCGGCGACAGCTATGCGGCGATCAATTCCAAGGGGCGCGTGCCCGCACTGGACATAGATGGCACGATCCTCACCGAAACCGGCGCGATCCTCGACTACATCGCGGCTCTGGACAAGCGCCTGATGCCTGCCGACCCGTTGCATGCGGCCCATGCCCGGTCGGTCATGTACTACCTGGCCTCGACCATGCACGTGAACCACGCCCACAAGATGCGCGGCAGCCGCTGGGCGGACACCGAGGCAAGCTGGGCCGACATGGCATCCAAGGTGCCCGAAACGATGACAGCCTCGGCCGCCTTTGTGGAGGCCGAATGCCTGCGCGGCCTCTTCGTTCTGGGCGATCACATCAGCATCGCCGATCCCTACCTGTTTGTGGTCTGCAACTGGCTCGAGGGCGATGGGGTCGACCTCGTTCCATTCCCCAAACTGCGCGCTTTCATGAAAGCGATGGAGGCCCGGCCAAGCGTTCAGTCCGTTCGCGCCAACGGAATGCTGCCGTGACCCATCTGTGGGTGCGCGCCGAACAGCGCAACAACGAAACCCGCGTGGGCCTCACACCCGAAGGGACGGCCAGGCTGATCGCCGACGGCATCACGGTCAGCGTCGAAGACAGCCCGACTCGCTGTATCCCTACCGACCGCTACGCGGCCGCCGGGGCAAAGATCCAACGCCGTAACAGCTGGCCTGACGCACCACGAGACGCGATCATCTTTGGCCTCAAGGAGTTGCCCGAGGATGGTACACCCTTGCCGCACCGCCACATCATGTTCGGCCATGCGTTCAAGGGCCAGCCCGCAGGTCAGCGCCTGCTTGCGCGATTCAAGGAGGCGGCTGGCACCCTCTATGATCTTGAATATCTGGTGGACGAGGCCAACCGCCGTGTCGCTGCCTTTGGCTATTGGGCCGGTTATGCCGGGGCGGCGGTGGCGTTGAAATGCTGGATCGCCCAGCAGCGCGGCCACGTGGCGGGGCCGGTGGCGCCCTACCCCGGTTCAAGTCACCTGCTCGTCGACTTGCAATCGGACCTGGTCGCAATCGGCGCGCAGCGCCCAAGCGCGCTGATCATCGGTGCGCTCGGGCGGGTGGGCACGGGTGCTGCGGACCTATGTACCGCGATGGGCGTGCCCACCACCCGCTGGGACATGGCCGAAACCGCCCATGGCGGCCCTTTCCCCGAAGTGCTGGCCCATGACATCTTTTTCAACTGCATCCTCGCCCGCCCCGGAACGCCGGTCTTCGTTCCGGCAAACGCGGGGCGTCAGCCCCGCCGCCTCAGCGTCATCGGCGATATCGCGTGTGATCCGGACAGCGACTTTTCCCCGATCAAGGTCTATGATCGCACGACGACTTGGGAGGCTCCGGCGCTGCGCGTGCATAAGACACCGCCGCTGGATGTGACGGCCATCGACAACCTGCCTTCGATGTTGCCGGTGGAATCCTCCGAAGATTACGCGGATCAGTTGCTGCCAAGCCTGTTGACCCTTGATGATCTGGGCGCAGGTGTGTGGGGCCGGGCAAAGGCGATATTCGATCAGGCGTTGGCGCAAATATGAAGAAGGCGGGGGACACCCCCGCCTTACAACTCGACCCTGTGTGCTCCGATCAGATTCGGGCGAAGCGCTGCGCGATTTTCGGAATCAGCCCCTGGAACCGCAAGGGCGCATCGGTGACGGCGAGACAAATGCAATCCTCGTGAATGTCGGCAACGGGCTTGTGATGCATGTCGCTGTCTGCAACCTCGACATCGCCGCGCGCGAAATAGTCACCTTCATCCTGAAACGCACCCTGCAAGACCATTGTCATTTCAATGCCTCGGTGACCGTGATCAGGCATCGCCGCCCCCGCAGGAATAAACAGAAGTCGAGCGGACGCATCACGCGAGGTCGGCAATATCGCCTGCTTCACGCCCAGCCCGATGCCGCGCCATTTGACGCTGTCAAGATCGCCGCCCACATAGTCTTGCAGCGGACCGGGAAGAATTGAGCCATTGGACCGCGTCTTGGGTGCGTCCCCGGTCGGACCGCCCGCAATCAGCGCCATGGTTGCGGCAAAGCTGCCGGGGGACAGCTCAATGTCTCTCGCGGGTTCTCGCGCCAGCATCTCGCCACCCACCGCATCGTAACTTTCGACCTCGGCCCGACAATCGTCGCACAGCGACACGTGCGCGGCGACCATCAGGTTGAACGCTTCGGGCAGGGTGCCCGCCGCATAGCCCATCAGGATGTCATCCGTCAGGTGGTGTTTAATGTTCTGTTCCATCGCATTCATCACTTCATTGCATGGCGCAAACGTTCCAGCGCCAAACGTATTCGACTTTTGATCGTGCCAAGAGGCAGACCGGTTTTTTCGGCAATTTCGCTGTGGGACATGTCCCCGAAATATGCCTGTTCAATCAATTCCCGCTGGGCCGTCGGCAGTTCAGCAATCGCGCGGCCCAGCAACTCGCTTTCCTGTTGCAGGGCCATCACATCGGCCTGATCAGGTTCTTCTTCGGGCCCCCACGCCAGGTCTTCGGGTTCGGGGCGGCGC
>CAZITF010000277.1:0-4000 GCA_964542095.1 uncultured Rhodobacterales bacterium | reverse complement strand
CCCATGTCATAGGTCGCCGCCGCCAGAACGTTTTGCAACAGCGCAGCAGGCATCGCCTCGCCCGTTTCGGCATGCACCGCGAATGCGCGCAGCACTTCCGGCACGTCCAGCCAATGCTCATACAGCTGGCTGGGCAGTTCCACGAAATCGCGTGCCACCGAAGTACCGGACACGGATTCATAAGTCACATCCGACAGCATCTGATGCAGCGCATGGCCGAACTCGTGAAACAGGGTGCGCGCGTCGTCATAGGACAACAGCGCCGGATCGCCCTTGGCAAAATTGCACACGTTGATGACGACCGGGGTCTGCACTTCGGGGAACTTGGCCTGCGACCGCATCGCCGAACACCACGCGCCCGACCGTTTGGAACCGCGGGCAAAATAGTCACCGATGAACACCGCCACATGCGCGCCGCGGCGCGTCACCTCCCACGCCCGGCAGTCGGGATGATAAAGCGGGATGTCCAGCGGTTTGAACTCCAGTCCGAACAGGCGCGACGCACAGGAAAACGACGCTTCGATCATCTTTTCAAGCTGGAAATACGGCTTGACCTCCGCCTCATCCAGATCGTGCAGGTCCTTTCGGCGGCGTTCGGAATAGAACCGCCAGTCCCACGGTGCGAGCGGGCCGTTGACCCCGTCCTGCACCATCATCTGTTCCAGCACCCGGGCATCCGCCTCGGCCCGGGTCTTGGCGGGTTCCCACACGGCCATCAGCAGCGAGCGGACCGCCTCAGGCGTCTTGGCCATCTCGGTTTCCAGCTTGTAGGCGGCAAAACTCTCGTACCCGAGCAGTTTCGCCCTTTCTTCGCGCAGGGCCAGGATTTCGGCGGCAATCGCGCGGTTGTCCGTCGCTCCGCCATTGGCCCCGCGCGCGGTCCACGCCTTGTAAGCCTGTTCGCGCAAGTCGCGCCGGGTCGAGAATTGCAGAAACGGCACGATCAGGGACCGCGACAGGGTCACCACCGGGCCCTCGACCCCCTTTTCCGCGCCAGCGGCGCGGGCTGTGTCGATGACAAATTGCGGCAGCCCGACCAAATCGTCCTCGCCCAGTTCCATGAACCAGTCGCGCTCGTCCGCCAGCAGGTTCTGGGTGAAGGCGGTGCCCAGTTCGGCCAACCGCCCCTTGATCTCCTTCATGCGCGCCTCGTCGGCCCCCTCCAACGCCGCCCCGGCGCGGACAAAGCCGCGATGGGTCAGCATCAGTACGCGGGCCTGCTCGTCCGTCAGGTCAAGTTGGGCGCGCATGTCATGCACCGCATCCACACGGGCGAACAAAGCCTTGTTGCCCGAAATCTCGGCGAAATGCGCCGCCAACTTTGGGGAAAAGTCGCGCTGCAATGCCTCTCGCGCCGGATTGCTGTCAGCGCCCGCCACCGTATGGAACGTGCCCAACACCTTATCGAGGTCCCGGCCCACCGCCTCGAGCGCCTCGATCGTGTTGGCGAAACCGGCAGGCTCATCCGCGCCAGCAATCGCATCGATCTCGGCGCGGTGCCGCTCCAGCGCTATGTCGAGCGCCGGGGCGAAATCCTCGTCCGAAATGGCATCGAAAGGGGCGATCTGGAACGGCGTGTCCCAGTCCTGCAATAGCACGTTGGTCATATGGGCAAACTCCTTTGCCCCTATGTAGGGTGCCGCTCAACCCGCCGCTACCGCCGATCCACAGGTTGTGCAATCGGGTCGGCGTTTCAGCGCGATTTTGCGACTTTCGCCGTAAAGCGCATCATATATCACCATTTCGCCGCGCACGGGCGTGCCCGCCCCGGTGATCAGCTTGATCGCCTCGACGGCCATCATCGACCCGACCACGCCCGGCAACGGACCGATCACACCCGCCTCGGCGCAGTTGGGGGCCAGTTCCGGGGCCGGAGCCTCGGGAAAGACGCAGGCATAGCATGGCGCGCCGTGTGCGGGATCAAAGACGCTCACCTGCCCTTCCCATTGACTCAACGCGCCCGAAATCAGCGGCAGCCCCGCGCGCACCGCGGCGGCGTTCACCAGGTATCGGGTGTCGAAATTGTCCGTCCCGTCGATCACCAGATCGAAATCGGCAAACAGATCGTCCACGATCTCTGGTGTCAGACGGCGATGATAGGGGCGCACGGTGACAAAGGGGTTCTGCGCCTGCATGGCCGCCTGGGCGGAAAACACCTTGGGCGTGCCAATCTGCACATCGGTATGTATGACCTGCCGTTGCAGGTTCGCGTTTTCCACCACATCATCGTCGATCACCCCGATGGTGCCGACCCCTGCCGCCGCCAGATATTGCAGCACCGGCGCGCCAAGGCCTCCGGCGCCCACGACAAGAACACGAGCCTCCTTCAGCGCCTTCTGGCCTGTGCCGCCGACCTCGCGCAAGACGATGTGACGGGCATAGCGGTTCAGTTCGGTGTCTGAAAACGGGCCCGAAGGCTTTGGGGCTGTCTTCGCCTCGGCCGCCGCGGCGCGGCCCCGCAGACGGCGCAGGATTGCGCGGTAGCCAAGGACCAGCGCGACAAAGCCGCCAAGGATCAGCCAGAATGCAGGACTTTCGCCGGTGGCAAGGCGCACCGGATGCCCATCTGGCAACGCCACCTGCAAGGCAAGTACAAGCACAAATAACAGACCAATCATGCTCCAGCGGGCGCGGGTGGGCAGCTTCATCATCGCCCCCACCCCCCAAAGAACCGCCGCCAGACCCAGGACCAGAACCATCAGCCGCGCCCCGTCGAACCAAAACCGCCCGCACCCCGGTTGGTCTCATCCAGGCTGTCCACTTCGGCAAAAGCCGCCTGTACCACGGGGGCCAGCACCATCTGCGCGATTCGCATGCCATGGGTGACTTCAAATGCGGCATCAGAGGTGTTCAACACGATCACCCCGACCTCGCCGCGATAATCGCTGTCGATGGTGCCAGGGCTGTTGACCAGCGCGATCCCGTGTTTCAGCGCAAGACCCGAGCGGGGACGCACCTGCACCTCGAACCCCACCGGAATGGCCATGGCCAACCCCGTCGGGATCAGCACACGCGCACCCGGCGCAAGCGCAACGGCCCTGCCGTCCGGAAAATTCGCACGCAGATCCGCCCCGGCGGCCCCGGGGGTTTCATAGGCAGGCAGGGGGATCGACACATCCGACCCCGCAACCCGCATCAGTTTCAAAGCCACCGGTTCCATCTTCACCCTGCCAGATAACTTCAATTCCTGCCCTGACCAGAGACGATCAGACCAGAGCCTCCGCAATGCGCCGCGCCAGTTGCACTGCCACGTCCTTTTTGGACATGCGTGGCCAGGTCTCGGCCCCTGAATCCGAAATCAGGATCACCGCGTTCTCCGACCCGCCCATGATGCCCGTTTCGGGCGAAACATCACTGGCCACGATCCAGTCGCACCCCTTGCGCAATCGCTTGGCAGTGGCGTTGTCGACCACGTCATCGGTCTCGGCGGCAAAGCCGACCACCAAACCGGGCCGACCCGCCCCCATCTGCGCCACATGGGCCAGAATGTCAGGGTTCTCGGCGAACCGTAGGGTGGGCAATCTGCCTCCCTCTTTCTTCACCTTGCGCGCGCTTGCGCCGTCCACCCGCCAGTCGGCCACGGCAGCGGCAAAAACGGCGGCATCGGCGGGCAGGGCGGCAATGACCGCCTCTTTCATCTCCTGCGCGGTTTCGACCCGAACCACCTGCGACCCGACCGGAGGGGAAACATCCGCCGGACCGGTGACAAAGACCACCTCCGCCCCCAGATCCAGCAATGCGCGGCCCAGAGCCGCCCCCTGCGCCCCCGACGAGCGGTTGGCGATATAGCGCACCGGATCGATCGGTTCATGCGTTGGCCCAGACGTCACCAGAACCCGCTTGCCCGACAGAGGGCGCGGGCCAAAATGCGCCTCGACCGCCGCAACGATTTCGAGCGGTTCCGACATGCGTCCGGGGCCGTATTCACCGCAGGCCATATCGCCCTTGTCGGGGCCGACAACCGCAACGCGATCCGCCTTGATCTGCGCCAGATTGCGCT
>CAZITF010000276.1:0-4004 GCA_964542095.1 uncultured Rhodobacterales bacterium | reverse complement strand
CTGACCAAGGCCGACACGCGCCCCGCCAACACCACCCGGCCCGGCAAGGGCGACTAAAAAGCGCCCAAAGGTCCCGGCGCGGGCAGAAATGCAACGCCCTGCGCGCCCGTGATCCCTTGATTGCGCCGCGCCGCACCCCCATAACCCTGTCCTGATCAAAGGATAAATCACGAATGGACGACCCTTCTACCGTATTCGATGCCGCGTTCTGGACGACCGCGGGGTTCATCCTGATGTTGCTGGTGATGTCGGGCTTCTTTTCCGGCTCTGAAACCGCGCTGACGGCGGCATCGCGGGGCAAGCTGCGCGCTCAGGCCGACAAGGGTTCGCGCGGGGCCGAGCGGGCACTGGAAATTACCGAAGACAACGAGCGGCTGATCGGCTCGGTTCTGCTGGGCAACAACCTTGTCAACATCCTCGCCGCGTCACTGGCCACCAGCCTGTTCACACGCGCATTTGGCGAAGGCGGCGTGGCAATGGCCACCTTGGTGATGACCCTGTTGGTGCTGATCTTTTCCGAAGTGCTGCCCAAAACTTACGCGATCACCAATTCCGAAAAGGCAGCCGCGCTTGTGTCGCGCCCGATTTCGCTGGTGATCCTCGTCTTTTCCCCCGTCGTTGCAGCGGTGCGCTTGCTGGTGCGGGGACTGTTGCGCCTGTTCGGCCTGCAGGTCGATCCCGACAGCCACATCATGGCCGTGCGCGAGGAAATCGCGGGCGCCCTGCAACTGGGCCATTCCGAAGGGGTGGTCGAAAAGGAAGACCGCGATCGCATCCTGGGCGCGCTCGACCTGGGCGACCGCACTGTCGAGGAGATCATGCTGCACCGATCCGGCATCGAGATGATCAATGCAGATGACGACCCGCAGACCATTCTCGAACAATGCCTGAAATCCAGCCACACCCGCCTGCCGGTTTACAAGGACGAGCAGGAAAACATCACCGGTGTGATCCACGCCAAGGATCTGTTGCGCGCCATGTACGAGGTGGTGGGCGGTCCGGACGGCAACGCCGCCGCACTCAAGTCCTTTGACATAACGGCCGTTGCAATGCGGCCCTATTTTGTACCGGAAACCACGACGCTGGATGAACAGATGCGCCAGTTCCTGCGCATCCGCAGTCATTTCGCACTGGTCGTGGATGAATACGGCACATTGCAGGGTCTCATCACACTCGAAGACATTCTCGAAGAGATCGTGGGCGAGATCACGGATGAATTCGACCCCGACGCCGACCAGCCCGTGATTCAGAGCGAGGAAGGCCATTACCTTGTGGACGGGGCCACCACGATCCGGGACCTGAACCGGGCCACGGACTGGAACCTGCCGGATGACGAAGCCAACACCATTGCAGGGCTTGTCATCCACGAGGCCCAGATGATCCCCACAGTGGGTCAAGTGTTCAGCTTTCACGGCTTTCGCTTCGAAGTACGCGAACGCGACGGCAACCGCATCACCATGCTGCGCATCAACCAGCTCGAATAAGGCTCAGGCGACCTCGCCCGGTTCGCCGCGCGCCTGCATCCAGTTGCGCACGGCTTCCAGCCGTCCGCGTGCCACGGGCACCTTGTCACCGCAGGTCAGGCGCAATTTGGCCCCGCTGAGCGTGGCGGCACGGCACCCGGCCACCCAATGCGAGCGATGCGTCTGTATGCCGTCCTCGGGAGTGACCTGTTCCAGAAAGGTGGACATGCGTTCGCGGATCACTTCGACCCCGCTTTCCATGTGGATTTCGAGGTAGTGTTCGGCCGCCTTGACACGCCCGATATCGGCCAGAACAAAGCTGCGCCCGGCCAATGTGACGGTGCGCTTGCCCGCGTGCTTGTGCTTGCGCTGCCGTTGGGCCGGGATCAGCCACAGCAAGGCGACGGTTTCAAAGGCGTGGGCGACCAGCACGTTACGCACATTCATCTGCCAGGTCATGATGCTGAACGGCGCGCGCTCGGGCTCGAACAGCACGCTCAGGATGGCACCGGCCAGATAGGTCGAGGCCAGCACCAGCGGCGTGGACAACAAGATCAGCGGGATCGCCCTGCCAAAGAGCCGATGCCACATCTTGCCTGTCAGTTGCGAATAAAGATCCGACGTCAGCATGTAGATGCACAGCGCGACCCACCAGAACGCCATCCGAAGACCGAAACTGTCGAATTGCGGCAGGGTTATCGGATGGCCCGTCGACATGATGAAAAAGCCGACCGAGATCAGGACCCACATCTGCCAGGATCGGTACAGCTCGTGCATTTCACGCAACGTGAAATGCACGATACTGCCATTTGAGACATAAACGTGCACTTGATGATCAAGGGACTTCGCGAACATCCCAAAGACCTACCATGTGACGCCAACTAGAGTAAACGGACCACGACGGCCTGAAGGGGGGTGTGGTGAAACGACCAATCGGTATCAGTTACAGGCCTGAAACGATGAGTCCATGTCGCCCGACCACGCCCCCGCCAACCCTAGCCCCGCAGCCTTGTCCCATCCGCATCGAATGGCGGCGCGTCAAGTATTGTTGCCTTATGGGGCCGTCCCAGCACCATGACATCGACGCGGTCGCCCGGCCCGACGCCTTTGACATAGGCCAGTGCAAGGCTCATCCCGACCGAGTAGCCATAGGCTCCCGACGTCACCCGCCCGACACCCTTGTTACCGGCAAAAATCGGCTCACCTCCTGTCGCATCCGCGTTCGAGGCCCTGGTATCGCCCTCATCGAGGTGCAAAAGCACCAATGATTCGCGTCCAGGCTGTGCCAGCACTTCGGATACAACCGCCTTGTTCAGGAAATCCTTGTCCATCTTGATAAGCCGGTCGAGGCCCACTTCCTGCGGCCAGTATTCGGGGCTGTATTCGCGGCTCCACGATCCATATCCCTTTTCGATACGCAAGCTCATCAAGGCGCGACTGCCCACGGGACCGATCCCCATGTCCCGCCCAGCTTCGATCAGCGCGGCGTAAAGCTGCGCCTGATGCTCGACGGCGCAGTGCAACTCCCAGCCCAGATCACCGGTGAACGAGACGCGCAGGGCCAGAACCTCCACCCCCGCCAACTCGATCCGGGCCGAACGCATGAAAGGGAAATCGTCGTTGGCAAGCGAGGCATTGGTCATCCGTTGCAACATCGCGCGGCTGTCCGGCCCGGCCACGTTGAACCCGCACATCGCCTCTGTGCGGCTTTCGAACGTTGTGCCGGCGGGCAGCGGCACCTGTTTGAGGAACCGCTGGTGATAGCGTTCCGCCATCCCGGATCCGATGATCCAGAATTCGTCCTCTGCCAGTCGCGTAACGGTGAAATCCCCCGCGATTCCGCCCCGTTTCGAGATCAGCGGCGTGAGGCATGACCGCCCCACCGCCCTTGGCATCCGGTTGGCAAACACGGCATTCAACCAGTCCTCGGCCCCTGGCCCGCGACAGACATATTTGGCAAAGTTCGATATATCGATGATCCCGCCGCGCGCACGCAGCATCTTGCATTCCGCGCCCACTGGCCCCCACCAGTTCTGGCGGGTAAAGCCATCGGTGTCCCTGACCCCCGGCCCATCTGCAAACCATAGCGGGTGTTCCCAGCCATAGTTCAACCCCATGACCGCGCCCATCTCGCGCTGCGTCTCGTAGGCGGGTCGTGTGCGCACGGGGCGGCCTGCGCTGCGTTCCTCGTTGGGAAAGTGGATCTTGAACCGGTTGGCGTATTGATCGCCGACCCGCGCCTTGGTGAATGCCTTGGAGGCCCAGGGGCCAAACCGCGCCATGTCCCAGGCGAACATGTCGTATCTTGTTTCGCCTTCGATGATCCACTGTGCCGCCAGCAGCCCCATACCCCCCGATTGGGAAAAGCCGGGGATGATGCCGTTGCAACAGAAGTAACCTGTCAGTTCGGGCACCGGACCGAACAGCACGTTGGCGTCCGGCGACCAGATCATCGGGCCGTTGATCACCCGTTTGATCCCGGCGGTGCCCACGGCGGGCACGCGATCGATGGCGCGCATCATGTTGTCCTCGATCCGTTCG
>CAZITF010000275.1:954-4014 GCA_964542095.1 uncultured Rhodobacterales bacterium | reverse complement strand
CTATGAGAAAGAGATCGACGCCTTTGGCACCGTGTTCACCATCGTGTCGATGCAAAAGATCGGCACCAGCGCGGTGCAAAGCCGTGCGACAGGCGGTGTGCGCAACGGCACCTATCTGTTCGCGCTGCCCGGCAGTCCCGGTGCCTGCAAGGATGCCTGGGATGAAATCCTGGGCAAACAGCTCGATTTTCGCCATCGCCCCTGCAATTTCGTAGAGATTTTGCCGCGATTGGACGAACATCAGCGACGGAAATGACGCGCGGCGTCGTAACAGCATTGTTGTTTTATGGTGGATGGAAAGGCGTTATGCCGTGCTATCTTATACTTGCGGACTGTAGCTGAGAGCGTTGATACATGCGATTTCTGAGACAAAGCCTGATCGGACTGGTGCTGGCGGCGATCAGCCTGGGGCTGTTGGCCTATGCCGGGCAACTGGTGAGCAGTGCGGTGCAGGAACGGCTTGCGCGCGAGACCAGCGCACCGCCCGCCCGCGAACGTGTGTTCGCAGTGGGCGTGATGCGTGCCGAGCCGGGCACCGAAACGCCTGTGCTGGAAACCTTTGGCGAAGTCGAGAGCCGCCGCCGCCTTGAGTTGCGCTCTGCCGCGTCGGGGCGCATCATCGAACTGGCGGACGGGTTCGAGGATGGTGGCGTCGTCAAGGCGGGTCAGGTGCTGGTGCGCATCGACCCCGCCGATGCGCAGGCCGCCCTTGACCGTGCCAAGGCCGACCTTCTGGATGCCGAAGCCGAGGTGCGCGATGCCGAACGCGGTCTGGCCCTGTCGCTGGACGAACAGGCCGCCGCGCAGGATCAGTCGAACCTGCAACAACGCGCCTATGAACGCCAGGTGGGTCTGGCCGAACGAGGCGTGGGCACGGCGGCGGCGGTCGAAGCCGCCGAACTGGCCGCCGCCGCCGCCCGTCAGGCCGTGCTGTCGCGCCGACAGGCCGTCACCACCGCCGAGGCCCGCATCGATCAGGCCCAGACCCGGCTGGCCCGCGCCATCATCGCGCAGGGCGAGGCGCAGCGCGCGCTGGATGACACCACGCTGATCGCCCCCTTTGACGGCACGCTGAGCGAGACGGATGTGGTGGCGGGCCGCCTTGCCTCGGCCAATGAAAAGCTGGCGGTGCTGATTGACCCCGACGCGCTCGAGGTCGCCTTTCGCGTCTCGACGGCCCAATATGCCCGCCTTCTGGACCCGGACGGTCAGGTGATGGCCGCCCCGGTGACAGCCACGCTGGACGTGTCGGGTGTCGATCTGCGCGCGCAGGGTGTGATCAACCGCTCCAGTGCCGGATCGGGCGAGATGCAGACCGGGCGTCTGATCTTTGCCCGTCTGGACAGCGCGCGCGGTTTCAAGCCCGGCGATTTTGTCACCGTCACGGTGCAGGAGCCGCCGCTTGAGAATGTGGTCCGCTTGCCTGCTTCGGCGGTGGACGCCAATGACACGGTGCTGGTGCTGACCGCGGACAACCGCCTGGAGGCGCTAAAGGTACGCGTGTTGCACCGCGAGGGGGATGATGTACTGGTGCGCAGCCCCGAGATCGCGGGCCGCGATGTGGTCGAGACCCGCTCGCCCCTGCTGGGCCCCGGCATTTCGGTCCGCCCGCTGCGCCCGGAGGCGGCGGCGATGCCCGACACCCCCGCGATGCTGGAACTGAGCGACGAGCGCCGCGCCCGGCTGATCGCGTTTGTCGAGGCCAACCAGCGCATGCCCGCCGAGGCCAAGGCCCGTGTGCTGGCCCAGCTGGGCGAGGCCCGTGTGCCCGCCCGCATGGTCGAGCGCATCGAAAGCCGGATGGGGGGCTAGGCCATGGTACGCGCCATTCCAGCGGCCGCGAGCGGATTGCTCGGTTACTTTGTGCGGCATCGCACCATCGCCAACCTGCTTTTGCTGCTGATGCTGGCCGCCGGGATTTCGGCGATGCCCAACATGCGCGCCCAGTTCTTTCCCGATGTGATCATCGACAATGTGACCGTCAGCGTGTCCTGGGACGGGGCCGGGGCCGAAGATGTCGATGCCGCCATCGTGCAGGTGCTGGAACCGGGTCTGCTGGCCGTCGAAGGGGTCGAATCCTCGTCCTCCACCTCGCGCGAGGGGTCGGGGACCATCACGCTGGAGTTCGAACCCGGTTGGGACATGGGCCGCGCGGCGGATGATGTGCAGACGGCTGTGGATCAGGTCAACACGCTGCCCGACGATGCCGACGAACCCGACGTGCGCCGGGGCGCGTGGCGGGATCGGGTGACGGATGTGGTGATCGCCGGGCCGGTGGACACCCAGCAGCTGGGTCTGTTCGCGGACGAGCTGGTGGTGCGCCTGTTTGCCAGGGGCGTCACCCGCACCTCGATCCGGGGCATCGCCGCGCCGCAGACGCTGATCGAGGTGCCCTCGCTGAACCTGATCGCCAATGATGTCACCATGGCCGAGATCGCCGCCGCCATCGCCGCCGAGGTCGACACCGACCCCGCAGGGGATGTGACCGGCGCCAATGCCCGTGTGCGCACCGGCACCCAGAAGCGCAGTCCGGATGCCATTGGCGGCATCGTGCTGCGTTCGAACCCGGACGGGTCCAAGCTGCGCATCCGCGATCTGGCCCGCATCGAGCAGTTGGGTGCGGACCGTGACCGCAGCTATTTCGTGGGCGACAACCCGGCCGTGTCGATCCGCGTGGACCGCTCGAACCGGGGCGATGCCATCGAGATGCAGGCCCAGGTGCAGGAGGCGGCGGATGCCTTGCAGGCGACGTTGCCCCCCGCCGTCACCGTGCAGCTGATCCGCACGCGGGCCGAGGCGATTTCGGCGCGGCTCGACATCCTTGTGGACAATGCGCTGGTCGGTCTTGGCCTCGTGGTGGCGCTGCTGTTCCTGTTCCTCAATGCGCGCACCGCCATTTGGGTGGCGGCGGGCATTCCGGTGGCGCTGATGGCCGCCATCGCACTGATGTATGCGGGCGGGCTGACCATCAACATGATCTCGCTGTTCGGTCTGATCATCACGCTGGGGATCGTTGTCGATGACGCCATCGTGGTGGGCGAACATGCCGATCACCGCCAC
>CAZITF010000275.1:0-944 GCA_964542095.1 uncultured Rhodobacterales bacterium | reverse complement strand
TGGCGAAGCGCCGCAGGTTGCGGCGGAGAACGCCGCGCGGCGCATGGCCATGCCGGTCTTTGCCGCGACGCTGACCACGGTCATCGCCTTTTTCGGGCTGATCGCCGTGGGGGGGCGTTTCGGCGATCTGATCCGCGACATTCCGTTCACGGTCATTGCGGTGCTGCTGGCCTCGCTTGTCGAGTGTTTCCTGATCCTGCCCCATCACATGGCCCATGCGCTTGCGGCCTCGGGCAAGACGCATTTCAGCCGTGCGCGGCTGGCCCTTGCGCTGGGCAGCGTCGCGGTGCTGGCGGCGGTGCTGTCGGGCGCTGTCAGCTTTGTGGCATGGCCCGGCACATTGAGCGACTGGCGCAGTGCGTTGCCCTATCTCGCTGCGGGTCCTGCCATCGCGGCGGCGCTGTTCCTGCTGTCACCGCGTCGCGTCAAGGCCGATTGGGTCGCCGCGATGGGCCGCAAGGGGCTTGATACCCCGTCGGCCATCATCAACAGCGGCTTTGAATGGATGCGCGAACGCCTGTTCCGCCCCTTCATGGCCGGGGTCATCGCCTGCCGCTATGCGGTGCTGGCCGGCGTTTGCGTGGTGCTGGCCAGTCAGGTTGCACTGTTCATTCAGGGCGATGTGCAATGGCGGTTTTTCAACGCGCCCGAGCGCGGCTCCGTCACCGGCAATTTTGCCATGGTCGAAGGGGCCAGCCGCGCGGATACGCTGGCCATGATGCGCGAGATGCAGCGCGCGACCGAAGCGCTGGGGGCAGAATTTGAAGAGCGATACGGGCGCAATCCCATCGACTACGTGATCGCCGAAATCGGCGGCAATGCGGGGCGGGGCCTGTCCGGCACCGATACCAAGGATTCCGATCTGCTGGGCGCGATTTCGATCGAGCTGATCGACGCCGATCTGCGCCCCTATTCCTCGTTTGCCTTTGTGGGCGAGTTGCAGG
>CAZITF010000274.1:0-4049 GCA_964542095.1 uncultured Rhodobacterales bacterium | reverse complement strand
GGTGCCCATGCGGATATTTGACACCGCCGGTATGCGCAAGAAGGCCAAGGTGCAGGAAAAGCTGGAGAAACTGAGCGTCGGGGACGGATTGCGCGCGGTCAAATTCGCCGAAGTGGTCGTGGTGCTGCTGGATGCCGCGATTCCGTTTGAGCAACAGGACCTGCGTATTGCCGATCTGGCAGAGCGCGAGGGTCGCGCGGTCGTGGTCGCCATCAACAAATGGGACGTGGAAGAGGACAAGCAGGCCAAGCTGCGCGACCTCAAGGAAAGCTTCGAGCGGCTGTTGCCGCAACTCAAGGGGGCGCCGCTGATCACCGTGTCGGCCAAGACCGGGCGGGGGATGGACCGACTGCACGAGGCGATCATGCGCGCCTACGAGGTCTGGAACCGGCGGGTGAGCACCGCCCAGCTCAATCGCTGGCTGACGGGCATGCTGGAAGCGCATCCGCCGCCCGCACCTCAAGGCAAACGGATCAAGCTGCGCTACATGACGCAGGCCAAGACGCGCCCGCCCGGGTTCGTGGTGATGTGCAGCCATCCCGACAAGATGCCCGAAAGCTATAATCGCTATCTTGTCAACGGCTTGCGGCTCGACTTTGACATGCCAGGCACGCCGATCCGGATCTGGATGCGCGGGCAGAACGATGCCAACCCCTACAAGGGGCGCAAGAAGGCTCCGCCATCGAAACTGCGCAAACACACGAGTGGGCGGCGCAGCTAGGAGCAGGGCGGAAACCGAAACGGTTTCCGGAGCGGAAAATGCGTCATTTTCCGCGCCCGGCCCTGAGCGTGGGTGAGATGAGCGCACCCGCACCCGCCAGCGCAAGCAGGCCCACCCCGGCAAAGCTGTTCTGCAGACCCACCGCGATCAGCGCCCATATCACGGCGATGCCATAGGTCGGCGCATGTCCCAGCGCCCGTTGCACGGCCCAGGCCAGCACGATGGCGATGCTGACCATGAGCCAGGCGGCCAGCAACTGCCCGGTGAACCCATATCCTGCCAGCATCAGCCCCAGCGCCACGCAACTCGCCGCGCTGAGCCACCCGGCATAGAGGCCCACGGGCCAGGCTGCCGCCCAGGCATCCTTGCGCGGTGCCCGCCACAGGGCCCACAGCGCGGTGAGCAGCATCACCCAGATCAGCACTGTCGCCCAGATCGGGCTGCGCACGGCCACAGGCAACCACACAGCGCCGACAGCAAGGGACAACGCCAAGGGCAGGCGCATCTCGGCCCAGTCCGGATCGCTCCAGCGTTTCCACGCGCCGAACCCGGCACCGACGATCAACCACAGATAGATCAGACCCCAGATCGAAAAGGCGTATCCCGCGGGCTGTACCGGCGGGTCGACCTGCGGCACCGGGAACTGATCGGCCTCGAATCCGCCAAAACCGGGCACCCAGAAAGGCGAGGCCGCAAAGGCAATCGCACACAATAAGACGATCAAAGGCATGGTATTCCGGACCCTCCACAGGCTTTACCGCGCGGGCGCGCGCTTCTATGATCTTAATGTATTTACCAAAACGCCCAACCTTTAATTCTCAAGGATTTACGCGCATGAAACGGATTGTTGTGCTGTGCGACGGGACCTGGAATTCGCCGGATATCGAGGATACGACGCACCTGCCGGAACTGGCGGTTGCGCTGGAAACCTCTCCTCGGCAGGTGGTCAAATATTTCTCCGGAGTCGGGGTCAGCGACGACAAGCGGTTTGAAACCTTCTTTGGACGCGGGGTCAACAAGGTGCTGGGCGGGGCCACGGGCTGGGGACTCGGCGCCAAGGTCAAGGCGGCCTACAAGGAGATTGCCGACATCTACGAAAAGGACGACGAGATCTATCTCTTCGGCTTTTCGCGCGGGGCGTTCACCGCCCGGTCTGTTGCGGGCATGATCCGCAAATGCGGCATCATCGATGACACGTCGCCGCGCGGGATCAAGCGCGCCTTCCGCCTGTATCGCAAGGCCGGAGAGGGGCAGCGCCCTGACGCCCCCAACGTACAGGAGGAGCGGGCGGCGATTTCGACCCGGTTCGCAACGTCCGTGGCGGACCGCGATGCGCGCCCCACTCCGGTGCCGATCGTGAAAATCGCCTATGTGGGCGTGTGGGACACCGTGGGTGCGCGCGGCATCCCGGTGGCACTGTTTGGCGGTGTGGCGGCAATGTGGAACCGGCAGTACCAGTTCCATGACATGGAGTTGTCGCACCTTGTGGCCTCGGCCCGCCATGCGGTGGCCTGTGACGAGCGGCGCAAGTTCTTTGAACCGACCCTGTGGAGCAACCTTGATACGCTGAACGCCGGACGCCCCGAAGGGCCGCAGGGGCCGCCCTATCAGCAAAAGTGGTTCGTGGGGGATCACGCGATCATCGGGGGCAGTGCGCAGACCGACGCGCTGTCGCGCTTTACCATGCACTGGATTGCCGAAGGGGCGGCGGGCCTGACCTATCGGGCCGGGCAGCCGCCGGGAACGGACGGGGCGGATTACCGCTTTGCGACGCCGCGACTGACCGACCCGGGAACCTTCTACCGGATCGCGCAAAACCTGCTGGCCTGGCGGGTTGGTCCCTCGCTGGACGCGGAACTGCACGAAACCACCCTGAACCGTCTGCGGGACGTGCCGGACTATCGCCCGGAAAGCCTCAAGCGGTTCTTTTCAAACTAGTTTTCCGTCCGCAGCCAGCGTGGTCTTGCCGCCCAGATAGGGGGCCAGAACGCCGGGCAGCGTGACCGAGCCGTCGGCCTGCTGGCCGTTTTCCAGCACCGCGATCAGACAGCGCCCGACCGCGAGGCCCGAGCCGTTCAGGCTGTGCACGAACTGTGGCTTGCCGCCGTCGGCGGGCCGGAAACGCGCGTTCATGCGCCGGGCCTGAAAGTCGCCGGTGGTCGAGACGGAACTGATCTCGCGATAGGCGTCCTGACCGGGCAACCACGCCTCGATGTCATAGGTGCGGCGCGCGCCGAACCCCATGTCGCCGGTGCAGAGCACAACGGTTCTGTAAGGGATTTCAAGGGCTTCGAGGAGCCCTTCGGCACATCGCAGCATCCGTTTCTGTTCGTCCTCGCTGGCGTCGGGATGGGTGATCGACACCATCTCGACCTTTTCGAACTGGTGCTGTCGCAACATGCCGGCGGTGTCGCGCCCGGCGCTGCCCGCCTCGGAGCGGAAGCAGAGCGTGTGCGCAGCGAAGCGGCGGGGCAGGTCGGATTCGTCGATCACGTGGTCGGCGGCGATGTAGGTCAGCGGCACTTCGGAGGTCGGCACCAGCCACATTCCGTCCTCGGTGCGATAGCTTTCATCGCCAAATTTGGGAAGCTTATCAGTACCATACATGGCCTCGTCGCGGACGAGGACGGGGGGGTTCGCCTCGGTCAGGCCGTTCCTGTCGACATGGGTGTCGAGCATGAACTGGGCCAGCGCGCGGTGGATGCGGGCGACCGCGCCGGAGAGCAGAACAAACCGGCTGCCGGAGATCTTGGCGGCGGTTTCGAAGTCCATGGAGGGCGCGACGGCGGGCAGGTCGTAGTGTTCGCGGGGCTTGAAATCGAAGGCGCGGGGGGTGCCCCAGCGGTTGATTTCCACGTTGTCATTCTCGTCCGCGCCGTCGGGCACGTCGTCGGCGGGGAGGTTGGGAATGCGCGACAGGGCGTCGCTGAGCTGTGCATCCAGAGCCTTAGCTTCGTCCTGCATCACGCTGATTTCGCTTTTCTTTTCCGCGATCAGTGCGCGCAGCCTCTCGAACTCGGCCTCGTCGCCGCGACCCTTGGCGGCGCCGACCTCCTTGCTGGCCTTGTTCTGTTCGGCCTGGGCGGTTTCGGCGGCGAGGATCTTGGCGCGGCGCGCCTCGTCCAGCGCCAGCAGCCGGGCCGACACCGGCGCGTCGCCACGGCGCGCCAGGGCGGCGTCGAAGGCGGCGGGATTGTCGCGAAGGCGGCGGATGTCGTGCATGGGTCTGGTCCTTTGGGGCCGAAAATCTGAGCCGTCATATGCCCGATTGTGCGGGCTGCGAAAAGGGGGCAAACGGGGTGTCACCCCCCGTACACCCCGCGTACAC
>CAZITF010000273.1:0-4079 GCA_964542095.1 uncultured Rhodobacterales bacterium | reverse complement strand
TCGTGAACGGCGGCACCTATGACAAGATCATCTGGACCGAAAAGTTCAACGAGGGGATGGAGGACGTCATGAAGGCGATCAAGACTCCTCATGCGGTCGACATCTCCGAAATCCCACGTTTCAATGAAAGCGAAGGGCACGGACCCAAGCGCGCGCACCCGGTCGAGGACTACTTTGACGACCTGTCGATGCATCTGGTCCGCGAAATCTACAAACGGGATTTCGATCTGTTCAAATACGACTTTGAAAACCCGGGCAACAAGATGCCCATCGCCGAGATCGATCTGGACGAGGTCCACAAGAAACTCGGGGATTGATTGCAGACCGGGTTCGCACCCTGGGTGTCAGCGCGTCTTGTTCACGACCTCTGCAATCCGTGCGGCAATCGCAAAACTGCCCTTGGGCGAGGGATGGATGCGGTCCACATCATGAAAGCTCAGATCGCCGTAGGGCACCAAGTCGGCCACTGACACAAAACTCACGCCTTTGTCCCGCGCGGCCATCCGGGCCAGCCGCGCCTCGTAGGCATCGCCCCAACCTTTGCAGTGATCGATGATCGAAGGCTGTCCCGGCGTGCGCAGGTATCCGACGTATACGACCCGTGCCCCATCGGCACGGGCCCGCGCGACGGCCTCGGCCACCGTCCCGCTCGCGCCATCCTCCGAAATCAGACGATCCAGCTGTTTCGCGCATTTTCCGCACCCGCAACCCAGCCACAGATCGTTGCCGCCACCGTTCATCACCACCCAGTCCCATGCGCCAGGCACGTACTGCGCCCCGATCCGGACGCCCAGACTGCCGCTGATGGGCAAGGCATAGTGATAACGCGCGCCGACGACTGACCGGTCGACAATCTCGGCGCCCAATCGCTTTTCCAAGACGGCAACCACGGAACGCCCTGACCCGGAGTTCCACGCCAGCATGCTGTCGCCTGTCGCGATGATCCGCGCCTTTCCCGAGGCCGGTACCGTTTCGGTACATCCAGACAGGGCGATCAACGCCAACATACTCAACCAGATACGTATCATCGCTGCCCTTCACTCATCACGCCGCACATGGCATCGCGCAAGACCATTCAGGAATGGTGAAACACGCCGCCCACTTGCGCCCCTCTATTCCACGCCCTACATCCCAAACCCATGGCGCAAGGTAAATCTGACCCCAACTACAAGATCGCCGCCGAGAATCGGCGCGCGCGGTTCGACTATGCCATCGAGGATGATATCGAATGCGGCATCATCCTTGAAGGGTCCGAGGTCAAATCGCTGCGCCAGGGCGGGGCCAATATCGCCGAAAGTTACGCCGCCGTCGAGGATGGAGAACTGTGGCTGGTGAATTCCTACATCGCCCCCTACCTCCAGGCAAAATCCTTCAAGCACGAGGAACGCCGCCGCCGCAAGCTGCTCGTCAGCCGAAAACAGTTGTCGCGACTGTGGAACGAAACGCAGCGCAAAGGCATGACGCTGGTTCCGCTGGTCCTATATTTTAACCACAAGGGCATGGCGAAAATCAAAATCGGTATCGCCAAGGGCAAAAAGCTGCACGACAAGCGCGACACTTCGGCCAAGCGCGACTGGGGGCGTCAAAAACAGCGTCTTCTGAAACAGGGCTGACCGTCTCTTCGGCTTGCCAGAGCGCGCATTGGGCGCTACCCAAGGGCGTTTTTTGCAGCCTCCGGAGCATGCCGATGTCCGACGATCCCAAAACACTTGTGTCGACCGCGTGGCTTGCCGCCCATCTCAAGGATCCCGATCTGCGCGTGCTGGATGCGTCCTGGTACCTGCCTGGTTCTGGCCGCAATGCCCGCGCTGAATACGAGGCGGCCCATATTCCCGGCGCGCGGTTCTTTGACATTGACGAGATCAGCGATGCCCGGTCCGATCTGCCGCACATGGCCCCGCCCGCGGAAAAGTTCATGAGTCGGATGCGCAGCCTTGGCGTGGGCGATGGCCATCAGGTCGTTGTCTATGACGGTGCGGGTCTGCTCAGCGCGGCCCGCGTCTGGTGGCTGTTCCGGCTTATGGGACACCGCGATGTGGCTGTGCTGGATGGCGGTCTGCCCAAGTGGCGGGCCGAGGATCGCCCGCTTGAAGATATGGCCCCGATCGTCAAGGACCGTCACCTGACCGTGCGCTTTCAGAACCAGCTGGTGCGCGACGTCACGCAAGTCTCCCAGGCCTCCAAACTGGGCACAACGCAAATCGTGGATGCGCGCGCTGCGGAGCGGTTCCGCGGTGATGCGCCCGAGCCGCGCGAAGGTTTGCGGGCGGGTCACATTCCGGGCGCACGCAATGTTCCTTACACAAGCCTGCTGAACGACGACAAGACAATGAAACCCCCTGTCGAAACCCGGGCTATTTTTGAGGCCGCGGGCCTCGATGTCACCAAACCGATGATCACCACCTGCGGCTCGGGCATCACGGCGGCGATCCTCGCCCTTGCCCTCGAACGGCAAGGGCATGACAGCTGGTCGCTTTACGACGGATCATGGGCCGAATGGGGCATGTTCCCCACCGTGCCTGTCGCCACGGGAGACGCATGATGTTCGAACACCTTCCCGCCCAGAAGCCCGATGGCATTCTCATGCTGATGCAGATGTTTCGCGAAGACCCGCGGTCGGACAAGATCGACCTTGGCGTCGGTGTCTACAAGGACGCAAGCGGCAATACGCCGATCATGCGTGCGGTCAAGGCGGCAGAGCAGCAGTTGTGGCAGGCCGAGACGACGAAATCCTATGTCGGTCTGGTGGGCGACCCGGCCTATTCGGATGCGATGATCAAGCTGGTACTGGGTGACGCGGTTGCCCGAGACAAGGTGTCGGCGGCGGCCACGCCGGGTGGCACGGGTGCGGTACGTCAGGCGTTCGAGCTGATCAAGTTGGCGAGGCCAAAGGCGCGGGTTTTCGTGTCGAACCCGACTTGGCCGAACCACCTGACCATTCTGGATCATGTCGGACTCGAAAAGGTGCTCTACCGCTATTTCGATGAAGAAACGCGCGGCGTCGATTTCGATGGGATGGTGGCCGACCTCAAGACGGCGCGGGCCGGGGACGTTGTGTTGCTGCATGGGTGCTGCCACAACCCGTCAGGCGCGAACCTGACGATGCCGCAGTGGCAAGAAGTGATCGATGTGCTGCAAGACACCGGCGCTGTGCCGATGATCGACATCGCCTATCAGGGCTTTGGCGACGGGCTGGACGCGGATGCGGCGGGCACCCGCGCCGTGGCGGCCGCGGTGCCGGAATGCCTGATTGCGGCGAGCTGTTCCAAGAACTTTGGCATCTACCGCGAACGCACTGGCATTCTGATGATGGTGGCGGATGGGACCGAAAGGGCCGTATCTCAGGGGACATTGGCGTACCTCAATCGCCAGAACTATTCCTTTCCACCTGATCACGGGGCGCGACTGGTCACGATGATCCTGAACAATGACGCCTTGCGCGCGGATTGGATGGCTGAACTGGAAGAGGTACGGCTGTCGATGCTGGGTCTGCGCGCGCAACTGGCGCAGGAATTGCAGCAGCGGGCCGGGTCGGATCGTTTCGGTTTCCTCGCCGAACACCGTGGCATGTTTTCCCGCATCGGCGCGACGCCCGAACAGGTCAAGTCCATGCGCGAGGATTACGGCGTTTATATCGTCGGTGACAGCCGCATGAACATCGCGGGTCTCAATGCGCAGACTGTGCCGATCCTTGCCGATGCTATCATCGCTGCGGGTATCTGAAGCGCGCAAAGCTCAACGAAAAAGGCCGGGCAGCGGTGCCCGGCCTTTCTGTCTTTCTGTTGGTCCGGTTTAGCCCTTGGAGAACTCGGGATAGGCCTCCATGCCCAGTTCGGACATGTCGAGGCCGTTGATCTCGTCCTCTTCGTTGACACGGATGCCAACGACAGCCTTCAGGATGAACCAGAGCACGAGGGCAATGACGAAGGTGAACACACCATAGGCCACAATACCGGTGACTTGTACGCCGAGTTGCTGGGCAAAGGTGCGCTCGACACCTTCAGAAATCTCTGTGCGTGTGTTGAACGCAACCGCGATGGTGCCCCAGATGCCCGCGAACAGGTGGACCGGGATGGCAC
>CAZITF010000272.1:0-4083 GCA_964542095.1 uncultured Rhodobacterales bacterium | reverse complement strand
TAAAGGCTTCTGGCCAGTTTGCGCAACTCGAATTTCTGGATCTTGCCGGTCGATGTCTTGGGCAGGTCCTGGAACACCACCTTCTTGGGGGCCTTGAACCCGGCCAGCGTTTCGCGACTGAAGGAGATCAGGTCGGCTTCGGTCGGGGCCGCTCCCGGTTTCAACTCGACAAAGGCGCAGGGCACTTCGCCCCATTTCTCGTCCGGTTTGGCCACGACGGCGGCGAGGTTGACGTCCGGGTGGCCCATCAGCACCCCTTCGACCTCGACCGAGCTGATGTTTTCGCCGCCCGAGATGATGATGTCCTTGGCGCGGTCGGCGATCTGGATATATCCGTCAGGATGCTGGATGGCGATGTCGCCGGAATGGAAATAACCGCCCTCGAACGCCTCGGCGGTGGCTGTCGGGTTCTTGTAATAGCCTTTCATCACGGCATTGCCGCGGATCATGATCTCGCCCTGCGCGGTGGTGTCCATGGGGACCTGGCCCATGTCGGCGCCCATCACCGTGATATGCTCCATCATCGGCATGGCGACGCCCTGACGGGCCTTGATCGCGGCCTTGTCGGCTTGCGCCAGACCGTCCCACTCCTCACCGCGCCAGATGCATTCGGTGACATGGCCATAGGTTTCGGTAAGGCCATAGACCTGCGTGACGTTGAACCCGAGGGTCTCGATCTTGCCCAGAGTGGCCGGGGCCGGGGGGGCACCGGCGGTAAACACCTCGACCACGTGGTCGAACGGTCGGCGGTCGTTCGCGTCGGCATTGACCAGCATGTTCAGCACGATGAGCGCGCCACCCAAAGGGGGCAGCGATCCGTCGGCTATGGTCATAGATCGGTTTGGCCGCGATGTCCCGGCAGCAGACCAGCGTGCCGCCCAGCAGCGGCATCATCCAGGTGTGGTTCCAGCCGTTGCAGTGAAACAGCGGCACGATAGCCATGAAGACGGGGTTCAGCTGCATCCGCCAGCTGATCACCGTGCCCATCGTCATCAGATACGCTCCGCGATGGTGATAAACGACCCCCTTGGGGCGCCCGGTCGTGCCAGAGGTGTAGTTCAGAGCAAGGCTTTCCCATTCGTCCTGCGGCATGATCCAGTCGAATTCCGGATCGGCCCCCGCCAGCACATCCTCGTAAACCGCGTGGCGCCCCGAGGCCGGCCAGCCCGCCGCTTCGTCGGCGACCTCGATCAGTTCGGGCTTTGCTCCCTTCATCGTGGCGACGGCGGCCTCGGCCAGGTCAAGGAATTGCGCGTCGACCAAAACCACCTTTGCCCCGCCGTGCTCAAAGATATAGGCGACCGTGTCCACATCCAGGCGGGTGTTGATGGTGTTCAGGACTGCGCCGCAGGCAGGCACACCGAAATGCGCCTCGGCTTGCGCGGGCAGGTTGGGGATGAGCGTCGCGACCACATCGCCCGGAGCCACACCGCGCGCGGTCAGGGCCGAGGCGAGTCGTGTACAGCGTTCGAAATACCGCGCATAGGTCACCCGATGCGCCCCATAGACCACCGCCGTGCGTTGCGCGAACACATGGGCCGCGCGGCGCAGATGCGACAGGGGCGTCAGCGCCACATAGTTCGCCGGTGTCTTGTCCAGACCGGTTTCGTCCGCCATCCAACCCATGATGCTTCTCCCCGCGCAGCAGTTTTTCGCGCGACGATGGTGTGACCTTTTGCTGGCAGGCGCAAGGTTTGAAACGGAGGGCGTGCATCCCTTCAGTGTTCCGAAAAATATGCAAATGCCACATGGACGCCCGCGCAGGTCCGGCTAGTCTGCGCCCATGATACTCAGCCCCGGCCGCAAATACGTCTTTATCCATGCCCCCAAGACCGGGGGCACCGCCATGGCGCTCGCGCTCGAAGGACGGGCGATGAAGGATGACATCATGCTGGGCGACACGCCCAAGGCCCGCAGGCGCCGCCACAGGGTCAGGAACATGCAGGCGCGGGGCCGGTTATGGAAACATTCCACGCTGGCCGACATCGAGGGGCTTGTGCCCGGCCTCGATAGCCTTTTTGCCTTTACCCTCGTGCGCAATCCGTGGGACCGGATGGTCAGCTATTACCACTGGCTCAAGGATCAGAGCTTTGAACACCCGGCGGTGCATCTGGCCGCGCAGATGGATTTCGCCGATTTCGCCCGTGCGCCGCAGACCGGCGCCACGATGCGGGCCGCGCCGGCGCAGTTCTACATGACGGATGCACGCGGCGTTGAGCGTTGCGACCTCTATATCCGACTTGAAGCCTTTCAGACCGATGCGGCCCCGCTGTGGGACCATCTGGGTTTCAGGCTTGAGTTGCCTCGGGCGAACGCCTCCGAACGGGCGAAGGACTATCGCAGCTATTACACCGATGCCGCCCGCGAGGCGGTCGCGCAGGCTTGTGCGGTGGATATCGCAAGATTCGGCTACAGCTTCGATTGATCGCGTCAAAATAGAATTTGTCGAAACATTGTCGCGAAAGCGTGGCTAGTTTTCCGCAAACCACCGATATTACCGCCCTGACCGGCGACAGTGCCCGATTTCCGCCTGAATCGCGGCGCGTGATTGCCCCGAGAATCACCCCAACTGGGTTCATCAGATGCAACCGGCGCACAGAATGGCGCTGTCACCATGGGGATGGATGAGATGTTTGGATGGACGACAAAAACCGCGCCACGCTACATGGCAGATACCTCTGCGGCCGGTGATGGCGCCGCGCTCAAGACACGCGGGTTGCTGGCCGGTGGGCATGTCGCGACCGCCATGGGATGGCGCCCGGTCGAGGCGATGGCGGCGGGCGATCTGGTTCTGACGTTCGATAACGGCCTGCGCCCCGTTCTCGAGGTGCGCCGCGAAATGTTCCGGGTGGCGGACATGATGGCACCTGCGTCCTATGCGTCGGTGATGGTGCCTGCGGGGGCTTTGGGGAACTCGCAGGACCTCGAATTGTTGCCCGATCAGGGGGTACTGATCGAAAGCGAAGCGGCCTGCGATGCCCATGGCGACCCCTTTGCCATCGTGCCCGCCAAGGCGCTGGTCGGCTTTCGCGGGATCGCGCGGTCTGTCTGTCCGGCTCAGGTCGAGGTGATCACGCTGATTTTTGAAGGCTCCGAAGTGATCTATACCCAGGGCGGCGCCCTCGTGCATTGTCCCCCGGCCGAGGTGCGCCTGTCCGATATCGGGCAGAACGACGACATCTATGACGTCATCCCGGTCAACGAGGCGCGGTTTCTGGTGGAATGCATGATGGTCGAGGACCGCAACGGCATGGCCGCCTGAACACCCCGGCGGTGCGCGATCTGGAGGCGCGCATTGCCTGAGGGTAGTTTAGGACTATCCGCCTTGCGCAAGCACAACGAAAAAAGGGCCCCGCAGCGCGGAGCCCTTTTTGCCGTCCGTAATCCGGTGCGCCTCAGGCGGCCTCGGCCTCTTTCGGGCCGAACCGCCCGTAAAAGCTTTGGCCCTTGTCGGCCATTTCACGCAGCAGGGCAGGGCATTTGAACCGTTCGCCGTACTTTGCTTCCAGCTGGTCACAGCGCTCGGCGGCATAGGGCGCACCGATGATATCAAGCCATGACAGCGGCCCGCCCGACCAAGGGGCAAAGCCCCAGCCGAGGATCGCGCCCACATCGCCTTCGCGGATGTCCATCAACACGCCTTCTTCCAGCGCGCGGACCGCCTCAAGCACCTGGGCAAACAGCAGACGATGCTGGACCTCGACCACCTCGGGCTGGTCCGCGGCCAGCGGGTACTTTTCGTTCAGACCCTTCCACAGGCCGACGCGCTTGCCCTTGTCGTCGTATTCGTAAAAGCCCGCGTTGGCCTTGCGTCCCAGACGCCCCTCGGCTTCCAGCCAAAAGATCAGATCGTCCGACGGGCTTTCGGGATAGGCATCGCCCATCGCCGCCATGGTGGCGCGCGTGATCTTGGCACCAAGGTCGATGGCGGTCTCGTCGGTCAGTTGCAGCGGGCCCAGCGGCATCCCGACCAGTTTGGCCGCGTTCTCGATCAGTGCCGGTGCAACCCCTTCGGTGACCATCCGCGCGCCTTCGTTCACGTAAGGAATGATGCAGCGGTTGGCATAGAAAAAGCGCGCGTCG
>CAZITF010000271.1:0-4088 GCA_964542095.1 uncultured Rhodobacterales bacterium | reverse complement strand
GCGACGCGGAATGCGTGGCCTGCAACCTGTGTGTCAACGTGTGCCCGGTCGAGGACTGTATCACCATGGAGGCGATGGCGCCCGGTACGGTCGATCCGCGCACCGGAAAGGTGGTCGAGCCGGACTATGCCAACTGGACGACGCACCCCAACAACCCGAGTGCGACTGCGGCGGAGTGAGGTTGAGCGCGTGTTCAGGTGCGCCCCTCTGATCCGTATTCCAGCCACGCCCGCTCCTTCGGGGTCAGGTGCGCGTCCATCATCGCGTCATAGCCAGCCACCTCCGCTTGCGTCAGCTGGCCCTCCCACTTGCCGCTGGTGCCGCTGTGGAAGAAGTCGGAGTCCGACTTCATGAACCCCTTGCCGCCTGAGGGCGCATAGCGGATCGCGTTGGCCTTCATATTGTCGAAGGTCGCGGCCTGCACCAGTTGATCCATGATGTGCGGCGGATGGGAGATGTTCAGCAGGTCCGCGAGCTGTTCGAATGTGCCTGCCAGATCGCGGCTCATGTCCGCGTAGTGAAACAGCGACACGTTCGGGCGGGCGGCCAGGGAGGCAGCTGCCTTGTAATGGTGAAGGATGTGCGCCAACGGCATGGCGTCGGCATCAAAGCCTTCGGCCCCGCCATCGAGGAAGCGGCGGAAGGTAATGCCGTCGGGATCGTCCTCGGGATACCAGTGATCGAACCACGACATGGGAATGTTGCGCACGTGCTTGCGGTAGGAAAAGTGCGCATCGAGCGGGTGGCGGAAGACGCAGATGTAGTGCGCGTGATCATGCAGCGGCAACCCGTCCATCGGCGTGTGGCTTTTCATGCTGCGCCTGTGTGTCATCGCGGAGAGCCGGGCGGCGATCTCGGGCATTTCGCGGATGCGGATGTCGACCCAGGGCATTTTCACCGACAGTTCGGTTTCGACGTCCGGATCGCCTGCGAACAGCAGGGCCACGATGGTTTGCATCCACGTGGTGCCGCATTTGGGCGGGGTGACCACAAACACGTCGTCTGGGCGGATGTCGACCATGTCCCAGCGGCGGTTGTCGGTCAGCGGGCCGAGGTAAAGCTTGCGGTCGGTCATTGTGATGGTGTCCTGAAATGGTTTTGTGAAATGAGGGGAAAGGCTTTTTTGGGGACGTGCGACGGGTGCGATTGTAGTCTAGGGACTCAGCACCTGCCGGAACAGGCGGTCAAGGTAGCGGCGTGCGCCTTCCATCGGATCCTGATCCGACAGGACCTGAATCTGGGTGTCGAAATCGGCATAGTGCTGGGTCGTGGACCAGATGGAAAAGATCAGGTGGCGCGGATCGACGGGGGCCAGTTTGCCCGCATCGACCCAGCCCTGAATGACGGCACATTTTTCGTCGAACAGCGGTTTGAGATCGGCCACCAGATGCGGGTGCATGCGCGGCGCGCCTTGCAGGATTTCGCCCGCGAACAGGCGGCTTTCGCGGGGCAGGTCGCGGGCCATGTCCAGCTTGCGGTGGACGTAGTCGAGCAGCTCGCTCAGCGGGTCGCCCTCGGCGTCCAGTTCGACCAGCGGGTCCAGCCAGGTTTCCATCAGCTGGTTGAGCAGCGTGACGTGGATCTCTTCCTTGCCGGAAAAATAATAAAGGATGTTGGGTTTGGACAGACCCGCCGCTTCGGCAATCTGATCGAGCGTGGCGCCGCTATAGCCCTGGGCGGAAAACACGTCGAGCGCGGCATCGAGGATGATATGCCGGTTGCGCTGCTGGATGCGGCTTGGTTTTTTCTCGGGACCGTTGGGCATGTGCAAACCTTTGATCGCTGTGCCGCAAGTCTAGGCAGATGCGTGCGCCATAGGCAATTCTGTCCAAAGCAGTTCTTGACAGAAAAGCGTCCACTGGCAATCGTACCTTTACCAATTGGTCAAAAAGTGTCCGGTTGCGGACGAGACGGGGGATGACATGGCGGCACCGGGCGAAAATCTGCGGATCAACGGCGATCGTCTGTGGGACAGTCTGATGGAGATGGCCAGGATCGGCCCCGGCGTGGCTGGCGGCAACAACCGTCAGACGCTGACGGACGAAGACGGCGAGGGGCGCGCGCTGTTCCAGTCGTGGTGCGAGGCGGCGGGCTGCACCATGGGGCTGGACCAGATGGGCAACATGTTTGCCTGTCGCGAGGGGACGGACCCGGATGCCTTGCCCGTCTATGTCGGATCGCATCTGGATACCCAGCCGACGGGCGGAAAATATGACGGGGTGTTGGGCGTGCTTGGCGGCCTCGAGATCATCCGTACCCTCAACGATCTGGATGTGAAGACGAAGCACCCGATCGTGGTCACCAATTTCACCAATGAGGAAGGCACACGTTATGCCCCGGCGATGCTGTCCTCGGGCGTGTTTGCAGGCATCCATGACCAGGACTGGGCCTATGACCGGGTCGATGCCGAGGGAAAAAAGTTTGGCGACGAGTTGAGCCGCATTGGATGGCGCGGCGACGAAGAGGTGGGCGCGCGCAAGATGCATGCCTTTTTCGAGCTGCATATCGAGCAGGGGCCCATTCTGGAGGCCGAGGGCACGGATATCGGCGTTGTCACCCACGGGCAGGGCCTGTCCTGGACACAGGTGACCATTCTGGGCAAGGACAGCCACACCGGATCGACGCCGATGCCGATGCGCAGGAACGCAGGGCTGGGCATGGCGCGGGTGCTGGAGAAGGTGGATGAGATCGCCTGGTCCCATGCGCCCCACGCGGTGGGCGCGGCGGGTCATATCGACGTCTATCCCAATTCGCGCAACGTGATCCCCGGCAAGGTCGTGTTCACCGTCGATTTCCGCTCGCCCGAGTTGAGCGTGATCGAGGATATGGAGGCGCGCCTGCGCGTTGAGGGGCAGAAGGTCGCCGATGAGATGGGTCTTGAGATCGCATTCGAGAAAGTGGGTGGGTTCGATCCGGTGGCGTTTGACGAGGGCTGTGTCGCGGCGGTGCGCAACGCAGCCGAGCGTCTGGGTTACAGCCATATGAACCTGATTTCGGGGGCCGGGCATGATGCGTGCTGGATCAACCGCGTGGCCCCGACCGCCATGGTGATGTGCCCCTGTGTGGATGGGTTGAGCCATAACGAGGCTGAGGAAATTTCGAAGGACTGGGCCATGGCGGGGGCGGATGTGCTGATGCATGCGGTGGTGGAGACAGCGGAGATCGTCGGATGAGCGGCGCGTTTTCCGACACGGAAAACGGGACGGACTGCGCCTCGCAGTCCGTGGCGCGGGGCCGGTGATGCTGGACCCTGACCTGAGCGTGGCGGAGCGTATCGAGGCGATGATCGGCGAGGAAATCGTCGAGGCCCCGATTGGCACGCGGGCCGAGTGCAACACGCTTGTCGCGTTCCAGACCTCGCTTGTGCCGCCGTTCGAGACCACGGTGAACTTTTCCGGCGGCATCACGCAGCGCTGCTGGAGCGTGACACGCACGGACGGGTCCTATCGGGTGGTATACTTGCCTCTGGCGGGGTACTTTTCACTGTGTGTCGAGAGTGATTTCGGCCCGCTGGACATCGGGGTGCATGGATCGGCGTTGGGGTGTTTTGCGAGTGTTTGAGGGGGCTCTGCCCCCGGCTTCGCCTCCCCCGGGATTTTTTGAAAACAGAGAATGCAGGACGCAGTTGGGAGAGATGACATGACCAAGGTGATCAAGGGCGGGAAGGTCTGCACGGCGGACAGGACGTGGAAGGCGGATGTGCTGATCGAGGGTGAAGTGATCAAGCAGATTGGCGAGAACCTGTCGGGGGATGAGTATATCGACGCCGAGGGCGCCTATGTCATTCCCGGAGGGATCGATCCCCATACCCATCTCGAGATGCCGTTCATGGGCACCACCGCAGCCGAGACTTTCGAGTCCGGCACCTGGGCGGCTGCCGTGGGTGGCACCACGATGGTCGTGGATTTCTGCCTGCCCGGCGCCGATGGCTCGATCAAGAACGCGATCAACGAATGGCATCGCAAGTCCGCGCCGCAGATCTGTTCTGATGTCGGTTATCACATGGCCATCACCGGTTGGGACGAAAGCATCTTCAACGAGATGAAAGATGCGGTCGACATGGGCGTGAACTCCTTCAAGCACTTCAT
>CAZITF010000270.1:0-4093 GCA_964542095.1 uncultured Rhodobacterales bacterium | reverse complement strand
TTGCGGCAGTCGATATATGTGGGCGAGGGCAGGCCGGAGGCCAGCGTGAACGGCTCTGCCGCGTTGAAATGCACCGCCTTGATTTCCAGCAGCATCCGTGCGGTCAGGCGCGCCATTTCTTCGGGGGTGGGGTAGCTTGTGGGGATCATGGCGCTGTTCTTTCGGATGTGCGGGCCGGTGGAGGGGGCGGGAGCCTCCGGCGAGGTTTTTTTTCAAACAGAGAAGTTATCGGACCTGCCAGTGCACGGGCCGTCCGGGGTCGAAGACGGTGACCGTTCCGGTGTCGGTGGGCACGGGGCCGGGCATGGGAATCGGAGCACCCTTCGTGAGCGTGATACGGTCTGTGTTTGGTGGCAGGCCGTAGAATGCAGGCCCGTTGAGCGATGTGAACGCTTCGAGCCGGTCGAGCGCGCCTGCCTCGTCAAACACTTCGGCAATGCAGGACAGGGCGATGGGTGCGGTGAAACAGCCCGCGCAGCCGCAGGCGTTTTCCTTGGTGTCGGTGGCATGGGGGGCGCTGTCGGTGCCCAGAAAGAAACGTGTGTCCGTTCCCGTGGCGGCGGCGACAAGGGCCGCACGGTGGGTGCCGCGTTTGAGGATCGGAAGGCAATAGTAATGTGGGCGGATGCCGCCCACCAGCATGTGATTGCGATCAAGCATGAGATGTTGGACGGTGATCGTCGCCGCGAGCGTGTCGTCCTGCGCGCGCGCATAGTCGACCGCGTCGGACGTGGTGATATGTTCCATCACTACCCTGAGGCCCGGCGTGGCGCGGCGCAGCGGGTCGAGCACGCGGTCGATGAACACCGCCTCGCGGTCGAAGATGTCGATATCCGCATCCGTCACTTCGCCATGAACGCAGAGCGGCAGGCCGATCCTGGCCATCCGGTCGAGCGTGGCGCGGATTTTCCCAAAATCCGCCACCCCGGAGGCCGAATTGGTGGTGGCACCCGCGGGGTAGAGCTTGACCGCCTTGACCAGGCCGCTGGCATGGGCGGCGGCCACATCGTCCGGATCGGTGTCTTCGGTCAGATACAGCGTCATCAGCGGCTCGAAATCCATGCTCTCGGGCCGGGCCGCGAGGATGCGATCCCGATAGGCCAGCGCCTGCGCGCCCGTCACGACCGGGGGCACCAGATTGGGCATGATGATGGCGCGGGCAAAATGCTGCGCGCTGTAGGGCAGGACGGCGCGCATCATCGCGCCATCGCGCAGGTGCAGGTGCCAGTCGTCGGGGCGGGCAATCGTGAGGGTGTTCATGACCCGCGCGTTAGCACGAGGCGCGGGCGCGTTTCTAGTCCTGCTGCGCGTCTGCGCCTGAATCTTCGGCCGCGCCCTGATCGGCGGCGCGCTGTGCCTCGATTTCCTCTTTCCGGCGCCGGAACCGGGGCGCTTTCATCCGCGAGGTGACATTGCACGTCAGGCGGTAGGTCAACGCGGTCCGTCCGGCCCCGTCAAGCGCGCCCATGAGACGGCGCAGATAGGGCAAAAAGCCGCGCCGCGCCCGGTAGAGTCTGGCGAACGACAGGGAATCGAGGTCGCCCGAAGCCGCCTCCAGGATCAGCGGCGTCAGTATGCGCATGCGGATCAGATCGCCCTGCAAAGCGCCGCCCATCCTGCGCATCCGCAACGGAATCGCGCCTGCGGTCGAAAACAGTGTCGCGTGCATCGCGTCGAGCTGTACCGCCGGATCATAGACAACAAAGGCCCTGTCACAGGCGTCCAGCATGTCGGGCGCATAGCCGTAACGGGCGGTGAAATCGGTGCGCCGCATCTCGACAAAGCGTGTGTCCCATTCGGCCACGCGCGCATCGAGCGTCGCCTGCGGCTGGATGGCCAGCACCCGCGCGCCGGGGGCCGCAACCGAAAAGGCCGCCGCCGCATAGCCGCACGACCCGGCGCCATAAAACAGCACCGTTTCAAAATCGTCGAAGAAACCTTCGTCCACCAGGTCATCGAATTCCGCAATAACGTCCGCGTCGCGAAACCACGTGTCGCCGTCCGAGGCCAGGCACAGATGCGACCAGTCGTTCTGGCGCACGAAGGTCCAGCCCAGCGGTTCGGCATTGCTGGCCAGCGACCGGATGCCCTGAACGGTTTCGAAAGTCACCAGCAGCGTATCGCCACGGCGCACATGGGCTGCGAAATGCCGTTTTCCCAGAGCTTCGAAAAACCCGTGTTCCTCGCTGACGGCCTCGATTTCGGCCATCCATTCATCGTAGGACAGATCGGCCAGATCCGGGTCAAACACTGTGTCTGCGTCCTGCATCGCAATACCTCATGTTCCCGCAGCTTGTCGCGCGGGTTTGATCCTTGCTAGATGGGCAATACGGCGAAAATAAGAAGACTTTGAGCGGCTTTTGCGCGCCAAAACGCTCAAGTCAGGTGTCCTGTGAGCGTGTCTTGCGCCCATAAGTCATCAAGAGTTGCGCGGCCTCGGACGACAGCGGTCGTGCAGGGGGTGTCATCAACAAGCGGCCGAAGAGGGCGCGGTTTTGCTCGTCTTCCATCAGGGTTTCAAATCGGGCCTTGCGCCAGGCGACACCCGCGGCGTGCAGTCCCGACAGGGTCGGATCGGCGCGCAGGGCGGTCAGGTGCGTGTCGCGTGCGCTGTCATAGCGCCGGATCGATCTGTCCTCGACGCTGTCGAAATTGCGCTCGACCCAGTAATCCGCGCCCAGCCTCTCGGTCCGGTTCACCCGGCCCCGGTCGACCTTGATCACATAGCTTTCCACTGCGCCCAGCGGATAATGATTGAGTTGCACCAGCCCGTGGACGGGCTGACCGAAATTCGAGAACACCCGTTTGGTCCTGAACTGCGGATCAAGTCGTCGCCCGTGCCCGTCAAACCATTGCGCCGCATCGATCCGGTCGGGGTCGGGCGCGCGTGGGCGATGCACGCCGGGTTTCTTGTATGTCCCGTCATTGGCGTAAAGCGTCTTGAACATCGCCGCCCGCCAGGGCCAGTGCAGGACCTCGGGGGCGGCGCGATCGAACAGTTCGGTGACGGGCCTGTCCTCATAGCGCACCTGTCCGTTGTTTCCGAACAACCGCCATGTCAGCGTGATCGCCGTCGCGTCGGGCAGGGCGGCGTGCAGGGCCGCGAATGTGCCGTCGCCGGTGTGGATGTTGACGAATTCATCCACATCCATGACCAGCAGCCAGTCGGCGGCGCGTACCACATCCAGCCTGGCCGCCTGTTTCAGGGCAGTGAACTGGATACCCGCCTTGTCATAGGGGCCGGGGTTGCGCAGATGGGTCAGCCAGCCATGGCTGGCCAGATGATCCAGCATGTCATCGGTGCCGTCATCGCAATCGTTTGAAAACACGACAAAATGATCGACACCCACGGCCCGGTGATGGGCCAGCCATTCCAGCACAAAGGCCGCCTCGTTGCGCACGGTGGTGATGACGACGTGGCCCATCAGCGGGGTGCCCGGGTGATGTGCGGGAAGGGGGTCATGCGGTGCCGCCTGTGTTTGGGTGTCGCCTGCGCTGTGGCGCGAAACCTCGTTTGTCGGTGCGGGCAGGACATGCCCCAATCGGTTGTGCGAACATGACATTTCCGCAGAATCCCGTCAACGATGTGGCAAGGCCGGGGCTTGACGCCCGGACTGCGTGATGCAGGTTGGGGACAAAGAAGGACTGCGCATGAAAATCCCCCTCTCGATCGACGCCGTTCAGGCCATGCTGGCCGAACAGGGCTATGTCTGCGACCGTGCGCTGGGCACGGTTGTGTTTCTTGGCCTCAAACTGGGACGGCCCCTGTTTCTGGAAGGCGAGGCCGGGGTGGGCAAGACCGAGATCGCCAAGGCGCTGAGCGCGGCCCTCGGGCGGCGGCTGATCCGGTTGCAATGCTACGAGGGGCTCGATGCGTCCTCGGCCGTGTATGAATGGAACTTTCCCGCCCAAATGGTCGCTATCCGCACCGCCGAGGCGGCAGGAGGGTCGGATCGCAAGGCGTTGCAGGCCGAGTTGTTTTCGGACGCGTTTCTGATCAAGCGTCCGTTGCTGGACGCGATGCAGCCGGACGAGAATGGCGCGCAGGTGCCGCAGCAGCCGTTGACGTTGGTCGAGAAGAAGCCGTGTTTGA
>CAZITF010000269.1:0-4096 GCA_964542095.1 uncultured Rhodobacterales bacterium | reverse complement strand
CGATGGCCTCGTCGCTGGCGGATAATCTCGCAACGCCTCCTTGACCTTGCGATAATCGGACCAATCTGTCAGTCAGAAGACGAATTGTTTGAAAGGGGGCCCACACATGGCTTTTGAACTTCCCGATCTTCCCTATGCTCACGACGCGCTGGCATCCAAGGGCATGTCGAAAGAGACGCTGGAATACCACCACGACCTGCACCACAACGCCTATGTCACCAATGGCAACAAGGCCATCGAGGGCACCGAATGGGCGGGCAAGTCGCTCGAAGAGATCATCAAGGGCACCTATGATCCCAAGGCCGTTGCCCAGAACGGAATCTTCAACAACATCAGCCAGTTGTGGAATCACAACCAGTTCTGGGAAATGATGGGGCCGGGCGACAGTGCGATGCCGGGCGAGTTGGAGAAGGCGATCACCGAAAGCTTTGGGTCGGTCCAGAAATTCAAGGACGACTTTTCCGCCGCTGGCGCGGGTCAGTTCGGTTCGGGCTGGGCGTGGCTGGTCAAGGATGCCGACGGAAGCCTGAAAGTGACCAAGACCGAGAATGGTGTGAATCCCGTGTGCTTTGGGCAGACGGCGCTGTTGGGCTGCGATGTGTGGGAGCATTCCTACTATATCGATTTCCGCAACAAGCGGCCCGCGTATCTGACCAACTTCCTCGACAATCTGGTCAACTGGGAAAACGTCGCGTCCCGCATGTGAACGGTTTTTGACGCAAAAACCGGCCGGAGTGCGACGCGCACTCCTGCAGAGGCAGCGCCCCCGAAAGGTGGGCGCTGTGTTCTTTTCCGCGTCGGAAAAGGGGACTGAAACCGCTTCGGTTTCAGATCAACCCAGTGCCGTCAGCGCCGCATCCGCATCCGCAGCGACCGTGAAATAGTCAAGGATGCTCGCATCCGCGAAACCCTGATCCACCACATGGTTGATCAGCGCGATCAGCGGATCCCAGTACCCGTGCGTATTGACCAGCACCACCGGCTTTTCGTGCAGTCCCAACTGGCGCCATGTCAGCACCTCGAACATCTCGTCAAGCGATCCGGCACCGCCGGGCAGAACCACAACCGCGTTGCAGTTCATGAACATCACCTTCTTGCGCTCGTGCATGGTTTCGGTGACCACATAACGGGTAAGATCGACCTTGCCGACTTCCCATTCCACCAGATGTTTCGGGATCACGCCAAAGGTGTCGCCGCCGCCGCCCTGGGCGGCGCGCGCCACCGCGCCCATCAGACCGACATCGCCCGCCCCGTAGACCAGCCGCCAGCCCCTGGCAGCGATCCCTGTTCCCAGCCGTGTGGCGTCGGCTGCGTATGCCGGATCGGCCCCCGCACGTGATCCGCAAAAGACGCAAACTGACATTGGGGCCATGGCAACAGTTCCTGCATTGAAAGATGAAAGTGATCGGATGTATCAGCTGTGTTTTGACCGTTCTAATCCGCACTGGTATGCAGGCGCAACGAAACTGGCCCGCTGCGGGCGCAGGAGTGCAAGGAAATGTCGAAACGCGCAGGCTTTGCCGGGACGAACGGCGCGATTGTGGGGGGCGCTTTTGTCGTGGCTGTTTTGGCGGTGGGCGTGGCGTTTTGGCTGAACGGGCGCACTGCGCCTGATTCCGCCTCCGACACGCAAACAGCAGTCGAGGCGGCCGTCACGCCCGAACCTGCCCCGTTGCCCGCACCAAAGGCCCCCTCCGCCGCACCCGAGGCCCCAAGTCTGCCACCGCCCTCGATTGACGAGGTCCGTCTGGAGCCGGATGGCCTGACCATCATCGCAGGACGCGCCGCACCGGGCAGTGAAGTCTCGGTCCTGCTGGACGGTACCAAGAGCGCATCGGTCACCACCGGTCCCGGCGGCAGTTTCGCGGCAATCACGATGTTGCCCCCAAGCCAAAAGGCGCAGGTGCTGACCGTGGTGCAGCGCGTCGGAAACGACGAGACATCCTCGGTCGACGAAATCATCGTCGCCCCGATGGCCACGCCGACAGAGGTTGCCAAAGCCCCGGCACAGGCCGAACAGGCCGCTCAAACCGAAACGCTGGCAAGTGCTGCGGCGCAAACCGACAAGGCGGAGCAAGAGGTCGAAGTGGCATCCAACGCACCCGCCGCGGCGGTCCCCGAGCCGCAAACGCCGGCACCTGCGCAAACTGTTGTGCCCCGGCCTTCCGCCCCGGTTGTGGCCGGAACCACCCGGGCGTCGCCGTCTGTGACAGCCACGGAAGAGACAGCCGCAGCCCCGGAAGAAAGCGTGCCTGCCCAAACCGCCAAAGCCTCTGAAACGACGTCAAAGCAGGTGGTCGCGGATACAGCGCCAGTGTCGCGGACCCCGCCCGTCCGGGATCCGGTGATTGCGTCCGAGGTCGAAAAACCTGCGCGAACGGCTCAAGCGCCACAGGCAACTCCGCCGCCCGCGCCCATCGCAGATGCGCCGCAAATGGCTGATGCGACACCTGCGGTGCCCAGTGCCGAACCTGTCGAAACCACCACCCGACTCGCCCGGCCGACCGCACCTGTCACCGTCCTCAAATCCACGGCCGACGGGGTCGAAGTGCTGAACGCCGCGCCCCCCGAAGCACTCGAAAACATCGAACTCGACAGTATCAGCTATTCCCAGACAGGTGGCGTCCAGCTTGCCGGTCGCGCCCGGACCGAGGCCGAGGTCGTGCGCGTCTATGTCAACAACCGCCCCGTCGCGGAACTGAACGTCGATGAAAACGGCGACTGGAGCGGCGCACTGCCCGAGATCGACACCGGCGTCTACACGCTGCGGGTGGACGAGTTGAACGAGGCTGGCACGGTGACCAGCCGGATCGAAACCCCGTTCCGGCGCGAGGACCCGGCGCTGCTGGCCCAAAGCGATGATGCGACATCGCCCGCCACCCAGATCACCGTGCAGGCGGGCCATTCGCTCTGGGCCATTGCGCGGGACCGCTATGGCGAGGGGCGGCTTTATGTGCAGGTGTTCGAGGCCAACCGCGATCGTATCCGCGATCCTGACCTGATCTTTCCCGGACAGGTGTTCGACCTGCCAAAATAGGGCGGGGCACTGGCACTTCCCCACATGCTGGACTAGGTAAGGGCGTCTGATCACCGAGGACGCGCCTCCCATGCCTTCTGACACAACCGCTACGCCAGACACCGCGCGCCCGACGTCGCCGCAGCCGGACCCCGGCAGCCAGGTCGACGCGGTCCAGCGGGCCTCTGGCTGGCGCACGGTCCGCAAGGTGGCCCCGTATCTCTGGCCCGAGGACATGCCATGGGTCAAGAAACGGGTGGTGCTGGCGATGCTGGCGCTGATCCTGTCCAAGCTGGTGTCTGTCTACACCCCCATCATCTACCGGGACGCCGTGGATGTGCTGGCAAAAGATGGGGTGCCGTCGCTGGCTCTGGGCGCGGTGGGCCTGACCGTCGCCTACGGTGTCGCCCGGCTGATGAATGTGGGTTTCCAGCAATTGCGCGACGCGATCTTTGCGCGCGTCGGGCAACGCGCATTGCGGATGCTGGCGCTGCAAACCTTCGAACATATCCACCGCCTGTCCATGCGCTATCACATCTCGCGCAAGACCGGGGGCCTCAGCCGGATCATCGAACGCGGGGTCAAGGGTGTCGATTTTCTGCTGCGGTTCCTGCTTTTTTCCATCGGGCCGCTGGTGCTGGAGCTTTTGATGATCGGGGTGGTGCTGACCATCCTGTTCGATGCGTGGTACCTGCTGATCGTGGCCGTCACCATCGCCCTCTATGTCTGGTTCACGTTCGCGGTGACCGAATGGCGGGTGAAACTGCGCCGTGTGATGAACGACCAGGACACCGACGCAAATCAAAAGGCCATCGACAGCCTGCTCAACTATGAAACGGTCAAGTATTTCGGCGCCGAACGGCGCGAGGCGGACCGCTATGACAATGCCATGGCGGGCTATGAAGTTGCGGCCCTCAAGACCAGCTATTCGCTCGCCTTTCTGAACTTTGGCCAGTCCGTGATCATCACCAGCGGACTGGTGGGTGTGATGGTCATGGCGGCCATCGGCGTGCAGAACGGGGCGCTTACAGTGGGCGATTTCGTGATGGTCAACGCCTACATGATCCAGATCACCCTGCC
>CAZITF010000268.1:0-4111 GCA_964542095.1 uncultured Rhodobacterales bacterium | reverse complement strand
CTATTTCTCTGGCCTCGATCTGTATCGTGTATGAACGTGAAAAGGCGCTGGTCCTTCAGTTGGGGCGCGTCTGGGACATCAAGGAAGACCCCGGTCGGGCCTGCAAGATCCCGCTCATTCAGGAGGTCGTGCGCTATGACGACCGTATCCTCAGCCGCGATATCGACCCTCTCGAAGTCACGCCTCTGGATGATCGACGCCTGGTCGTGGACGCCTTTGCCCGCTACCGGATCGTGGATGTGAACCAATTCCGCCAGGCTGTTGGTGGGGGTGGTATCGCCTTTGCCGAGGACCGGCTGGATTCGATCCTGCGTTCGGAAACACGCGCGGTGCTGGGGTCGGTATCGTCCAACGATATCCTCAGTTCGGATCGTGCTGCACTGATGTTGCGTATTCGCAATGCGTCCATCCCGCAAGCCCGCGCACTGGGTGTCGATATCATCGACGTGCGGCTGAAACGCACGGATCTTCCCGCCGAAAACCTCGATGCGACCTTCGAGCGGATGCGGGCGGAACGTGAACGCGAGGCCACCGACGAACGTGCCCGCGGGAATGAGGCGGCACAGCGTGTCCGCGCCCAGGCGGATCGTACAGTGGTCGAATTGGTGTCCGACAGCGAACGCCAGGCCGAGATCATTCGCGGTGAGGCTGACGCCCGCCGTAACGCGATCTTTGCCGAAGCCTTTGGGAAGGATGCGGAATTCTTTGAATTCTATCGTTCGCTCACAGCCTATGAACGCGCGCTCAAGGGCAGCAACTCGACCATGGTGATGTCGCCGGACAGCGAGTTCTTCAACTACCTGCGGTCGGATCAGGGCACGCGCAGCGTCGAAGGCGACTGATGGCTTGGGTGCTGTTGGCCCTCGGGCTGGTGATGGTTGTGGAGGGGCTGGCCTATGCGCTGGCCCCTTCGCTCATCGAAAGGGTGCTCGAGGCCCTGCGCAGCCTGCCGATCCCGGCGCGACGCCAGTTCGGGCTGCTCGTCGCGGTGACCGGACTGATCTGCCTGTGGCTCGCCTTTTTCCTTGGCCTCTGATCGCGCAATCTTCACAGGATGGTAACGGGATGTTGAAAGCGTGAACGCGCGCCCCATCTTTATTGTTGCATGGATGCAACCCTACATGCACCTTGTGCGCAATGACGCATGAATATGTGCAGAATGGCCATTTCCGGCCGAGTGACGTTCCAGGAGAAACCTGATGCAAAGACAGGCAATTGCCCTATCACAGCAGATTCCAAACCCGAACATGATGCGGGCACTTTGGCTCGGCGTTCTTGCGCTGGCCTTTGTGCTGGTGCAGGCCATGATGGCCCAGGCCCGCAGCGATAGTTTCGCGCCGCTGGCCGAACAGATCAGTCCTTCGGTGGTCAATATCACGACCTCGACCATCGTCGAGGGGCGCACCGGCCCGCAGGGCATCGTGCCCGACGGCTCACCCTTCGAGGATTTTTTTCGCGAATTTCAGGACCGTAACGGGCAAGGCAACCGGCCGCGCCGATCCTCCGCCCTCGGCTCGGGATTCGTGATTTCCGAAGACGGCTATATCGTCACGAACAACCACGTGATCGACGGCGCGGATGAAATTCAGATCGAATTCTTCAACGGGGATGAACTGGAGGCCAAGGTGATTGGCACCGACCCGAACACCGACCTGGCCCTGCTCAAGGTCGAGGCGGACGGCCCGCTGCCTTTCGTGCCTTTTGGTGACAGCGACACAGCGCGCGTGGGCGACTGGGTGATTGCGATCGGCAACCCGTTGGGACAGGGCTTTTCGGTTTCGGCAGGCATCGTATCTGCGCGCAATCGCGCTTTGTCGGGCACCTATGACGACTACATTCAGACCGATGCGGCCATCAACCGGGGCAATTCGGGCGGCCCGCTGCTCAATATGGACGGTGAAGTGATCGGCGTGAACACGGCGATCCTGTCGCCAAACGGGGGCTCGATCGGCATCGGCTTTTCGATGGCGTCCAACGTGGTGACCCGCGTGGTCGACCAGTTGAAGGAGTTCGGCGAAACCCGCCGCGGCTGGCTGGGTGTGCGGATTCAGGATGTGACAGATGATATCGCCGAAGCGATTGGCCTTGAACCCGCCGCAGGCGCGCTGGTGACTTCCGTTCCCGAAGGCCCTGCAATGGAGGCGGGTATGAAGGACGGCGACGTCATCCTCAGCTTTGCCGGTGTGGATGTCGAAGACACGCGCGGACTGGTGCGTCAGGTCGGCAACAGCCCGGTGGGTGAAACGGTGCGCGTCGTGGTGTTCCGCGATGGTGAGACGTTGACGCTGCGCGTGACTCTGGGCCGTCGTGAAGAGGCCGAAGGGGCTGTGCCTGCGGTGGCAGGCGCGCCCGATGCAGCACCCGATGCTCCGGTCACCAAGGATGTGTTGGGGCTGACCCTCAGCACATTGACCGACGAGATGCGCAGCGAACTGGGCCTGAACGATGATCAGGACGGGCTGGCCGTCACGGCGGTGGATGAGTCCACCGAGGCCTATGAAAAAGGGCTGCGCGCCGGGGATGTGATCACGGAGGCGGGCCAGCAAAAGGTCACTTCGATCGCCGATTTCGAAAAACGGCTGGAAGAGGTCAAGGATGCCGGGCGCAAGTCGCTTCTCTTGCTTGTGCGTCGGGGCGGCGATCCGCGCTTTGTGGCGCTGAGCCTCGCCGATTAGGCCGGACTTTCTGAACGTCCGGCAAAAGGCGCCCGCAGGGGCGCCTTTTTCGTTTCGCGGGTGACGGATGGTCGGCTCAGCCTGTGGCTGGACGTGTCACGGCGATCAGGCCGAGCTTGCGGGCGGCAGCCACAGACAGCGTCTTGCTGTTGAGCCCTTCGTCACGCTGATAGCGTTGAACAGCGAGTTTCGTGGCACTGTCCATCTCGCCGCTGACAGATCCGCGATAATAACCGCGCGCCGCGAGCGCCCTTTGCAGGGATGAGATGAAATCGGGCGTCAGATCGGCGGCGCATGGCACTTCGTACCAGGTGTCACGGCGGGGCCTGACGACCTCCTGATAGGTTTCGTCCTTGTAGATCGGCGCGGCCTGTACCCGGCCATCGCTGCTGATCTGTGCGGGCTGCAACAGCACCTTGCGGGTGACGGATTCAACCACGGCGGGGCTGACCGTCTTGCCCCAGCAAGTGCCGGGCGCGGCCCCCGGAGGGGATGTTGCCAGCGATACAGGGTCGACATTCGATGACGTCACGACCGCGTTTTCAGCGCAGGCTGTGACAAAGAGAACTGCCGCAAGGGCAGGGACAATGGGTATGGATCGCATGCTCGGGCCTCTGATTGGGCTTTTGCCCGGAGCATAACGCGCGGGGCGCGATCTGCATAGTCCCCGCTATTTGCGGCTTTCCCATGTTTCGGTGCGTGCCTCGGCTGCGATCTGGCGGCCCGTATCCTCGGCCAGCAACTGGTCGAGCAGGGGCGAGATATCCTCGATCTCTTCGGCCAGCACATGGGTGACATCATGGGCGCGCTGCATCCGCCCCGTTACCCGCAGCATCCGGCCTGCCACCACGGCACGGCGGAAACGTTCATAGATGTGGCGCCACACGATGATGTTGACCACGCCCGTCTCGTCCTCGAGCGTCAGGAAAATCACCCCCTTGGCCGTGCCGGGGCGCTGGCGCAGGATCACGAGCCCGGCGACGGCGACGCGCGCATTGACGGGCGGTGCATCCAGATCGCAGGCCCGAAGGCACGCGGGCGGGCGCGGCCAGAACCGGGGGCTTGTCCCTTGCGGCGAGGGGCTGGGAGTTTGGGCGACACGCATGTGAACAAAGATAGAACAAACGCCCCGTCCCGCAAGGGGAAAAGGCATGTGACACAAAAGGGGCTGGCGGGGCCAAAAAGGGACCGCTAAAACCCTCGGAGCGATAAAACCGAAGGGGCGCATTTCATGGCCAAGATCACCTATATCGAACACGACGGCACCGAACATGTGGTGGAGGTGGCCAATGGCCTGACGGTCATGGAAGGCGCGCGCGACAACAATATCCCCGGCATCGAAGCTGATTGCGGTGGCGCCTGCGCCTGTTCGACCTGCCATGTCTATGTGCATCCCGACTGGGTCGAGAAGCTGCCCGCCAAGGATCCGATGGAAA
>CAZITF010000267.1:0-4141 GCA_964542095.1 uncultured Rhodobacterales bacterium | reverse complement strand
CCCAGCCCGCCGTCATGGTGCGTGTCGTCCTCGGTCATGTCGTTGCCGTAGGACAGCAGGCCCGCCTCGACGCGTTCGATCCCGTTGGGACAGCCCGCGCGCACGTTCAGGTCCGCTCCGGCCGCGAACAGCGCGTCCCACAGCGGCATGCCGATGTCCGCCCCTTCCACGTAAATCTCGAACCCGCCCTGCTTGGAATAGCCCGAGCGCGCGATGGCAAGGTCCCGCCCCTCGAACTGGAACATGTCGAAGCGGAAAAAGCGGATGTCACGGATGCGGTCGCCAAAGACACGCGCCATCAGATCGTCGGCCTTGGGGCCCTGAACGGCCAGCGGCGACACGTCCGGTTCATCCACCAGCACATCCAGGCGAAAGCCCTGCGCAATGCCCTTGACCCATAACAACAGGTCGGAATCCGCGATGGAAATCCACCAGCGGTCCTCGCTGAGTTTCACGGCGACGGGGTCGTTCAGCATACCGCCCGTCTCGTCCACGATCGGCACATAGTAACACTGGCCCGGCAGCATCCGGCGCAGATCGCGCGGGGTCAGCATCTGCATCAGGCGGCCCGCATCGGGGCCGCGCAATTCCACCTGCCGCTCGCAGGCCACGTCCCAGACCTGCACATGGTCCTTGAGGTGGCGGTAATCGGCCTGCACGCTTTCGAACACGGTCGGCAACAGCATCCGGTTGTAGACGGTGTAGGCGGTGACGCCCGCCGCCTCGACGCCTTCGGAAAATGGGGTGCGGCGCAACCGGCGCGACGGGGAAATCAGAGCCATCATTCATCCTCCGGCATGAAGGGCAAGTCAGTCACAGGTGCATCGAGCCCTGCCGCGGTCATCATCGCGTGGACCTGCCCGCGGTGGTGTGTCTGGTGGTTGAAAAGTTGCACAACGCACACGTCCAGAGGCGCGCGCATGTCCTTTTTCAAGGTGCCGGAATACCACGCAAGTTCGCCCTTCAAATCGAGGGTGCGCAGCGTGTCGGCCCACATCCGGATCGCCCCGTCCATCCGGAACCGCTCCGCGCTCCAGACCGCGAAGGTCGGGGTAAATTCCTTGTGCTGTGCGGCCGGAACGGCGGGCGGCTTCACCGCGCTGGTGAACCGGCTCATCCAGATCGTATCGCCCCACAGGATATGGTTGAGCGTGGCCATGATCGACCCGAAGAACGCCCCCCGGTCCGCGCGCAGCACATCGTCATCCACGCCCGTCAGAATTTCGGTCAGCTGACGGTTCTGCCAGGCGTTGTAACGCGCCATCGTTCTGACATAGCCCGCCTCGATCAAGGTCTGGGGCCTTTCCAATCAACCGGGATGATATCCCCGGATTTGCCTTCGAAGTCCCAGATGCGGCCATAGTCGCGCACCTTGGATTTCAAACCGACGGCAGGATAAATAACCGGGCCCATCCAGTACTGGGTGTTTTGCATCGAAACGGGAACGTCCGGATCCTTACCCGGAATCATCTCGATCTCGCCTTGGATCTTGCGCCCGACGATGATGCGGCGACGGCGGCCATCCTTTTCGATGATCACTTTTTCCCGCTCGGCGCCCAGAATTTCGGACACAAGAAAGTTGAATACGCCGGTGTTCCCACCAGCCTGTCCGGAGAGAATCTTCAGAAGACCGTTGTAAGCCTTATTGGTCGCCTGTTCGTCCACATAGGCGGCTACTTTCCAGTTCCCTTCACACATCCGCCCCGGGATATCGATGAGCAAGGCGACGTTCAGCCCCGCGAGGCTTTCGCCTTCGAAATGCCCATCGTCGATTTGCATCGCAAACCATGTCTGACAATAGCCATAGGTTGGCGGGTGCTTGCCCAAAGAAATGCCGCACGGACATACCACTTCGCAAGAGCAGTTCATGAACAACTCACCCTTGATGGCCCAGTCGGTCGGCGTCATTTGCCGGCGCCTTGGGTTTGGCATGCGGCTGTCAATCCGCTGACTAATTGGCAGTTTGTCGGCGTCGGGGCGTTTCTTTACGGCCATCTTATCCTCCTGTGACAAGGGGGGCTGCAAGGACGGCCATACCGCCCAGGATCAGCAGGACCCCCATGGGTTTTGTTACAACATGCCCCACCTGCGGCAGTTTTTCGAGCACCATGAACAGCGTGGCCAGGCCCATCCAGGCCAGGCTCATCACCCCGCCGACAAATCCCAGCACCATGAAGCCCCAGCAGCAGCCCACGCAGAACGCGCCAAGGCCAAGGCCCATGCGCAGACCACCCGCCGCCCCGGTGCGCCAATGGCCCAGAAAATACATCATCGGTGAATGGCACACGCCGTGGCAGAACTCCTTGGCCCGGCTGAACTGGAACGCGCCGACCGCGATCAGCAGCGCGGCGGCGAAAACGGGTGACTTCGGAATGCCCAAAAGGTCGATCACACCCGCATGCAGCAGGCCAAGCTGAAGCGTCGCGATCGAGGCGGCGAACGCCACCCAGACGACGAAATAGCCCGCCAGAACGCCCAGCCACCCGGCCCTTGTGCCATTGGCCGAAGCCATCAGACCCTCATAGGCGCGCAGCGTCGGCACCATGGTCGGCAGCATCATCGCGGCCATCATGATCGCCCACATGCCAAACAGCGTCGCGAACTGTGTCATCGGCATGCCGGCCGCCATGCGCGGGTCCATGGCCGCCATGCGCGCCGCCATCTCGCCGGGACGTCCCAGCGCATCGACGCCCATGGACGTGCTCATCGAATACAGAACCCACCACGACGCCAGGATAACACCGAAAAACCCAAGCCAAAGGGTTGAGCGAACAAGATGCGACATATGCCCTCCCTGACACTGGCCGACTCAAAGCTTGCCAGATTAAATGTCAGACATTAATATGTAAGACAAATGAAAATTGATCCCAACAGCCCCAAAGACCTCTCGGCCCAGATCGCCACGGCGATCCGCGATGCCATCGTGGCGGGGGATCTGATCGTGGACCAGCGTCTGCCGTCCGAGGCCGAACTGGCCGATCAGTTCGACGTGTCCCGCCCCACGGTGCGCGAGGCATTGAAGCGTCTGGCCGCGCAATCCCTGATCCGCACGCAACGCGGCGCGACCGGCGGCGCCTTCGTCAACCGGCTGCGCTATGAAGAGGCCTATGCCCAGCAGGTGACCACCTCGACCCTGCTGCTCAGCATGAACGCGGTCAGCTTCGATGTCGCCTGCGAGGCGCGCTATGCGCTGGAACGCGCCTGTGCGCCACTGTCGGCGGACCGGCGCAGCGCCGATCATCTGGCCACCATGCGGACCGAGATCTTTCGGCAAGGCCAGCCCGGTCTGACGGACGAGGCCTTTTGCGCTTCAGACGTGACCTTTCACCGCGCGCTGGTCGATGGGGCGGGCAACAAGGTGCTCAGCTACCAACTGGCCGGTGCGGTCGAGGCGATGCAGCCGCTGATGAACATGATCACCTTCACCGCCCGCTCGCGCGAGGCGATCGTGGCGCTGCACACCGAACTGGCCGATGCGCTGACGGCGCGGGACGCGGCGCAAACCGATGCAACCCTCGTCAAACTCGAATCCTACACACGGGAACTGGCGCAAAGCGTCGTGAACGCCCGTGCCAAACGGGACAGGAAAAAGGAGCGCCAATCCGCCTGAACCCGTAAACAAGCGTCAGACAAGGAACGCCGGGGGTCGGGCCACACTATTCAACCACACGTCAGGGAGGACGTTATGAATTTGAGACCAGACCCCACATTTCACCCCTCGCCCAAGATGGCCATGCAGGCCCCGGTCGAGACATTGGCATTCACGCTGATGCTCAGCCCGGACGGAAGCAAGCCCGACGGCCTCGCCGTTGTCGACGTGGATCCGAAATCCGGCACCTACGGTCAGATCGTGAATTCGCTGTTCGTGCCAAACCTTGGCGACGAATTCCACCACTTCGGCTGGAATGCCTGTTCCTCGTCCCTGTCGCCGCTGACCGGCCACGCCTTTCTTGAACGGCGCTACCTGATCATCCCCGGCATCCGCTCGTCGCGTATCTACATCATCGACGTCAAGGATCCGATGGACCTCAAGATCCACAAGATCATCGAACCCGAAGAGCTGATGGCCAAGACGGGCTATTCCCGCCCCCACACCATCCATTGCGGCCCCGAAGGCATCTATGTCTCGACCCTCGGCGGC
>CAZITF010000266.1:0-4142 GCA_964542095.1 uncultured Rhodobacterales bacterium | reverse complement strand
TGAACATGTTGTCGGCAATCGACAGGGCGGGGGACATGGCAAGCGTCTGGTAGACCGTTTCGATGCCATAGGCGCGGGCCTCGATGGGCGAGCGGAATTTGACCTCCTTGCCTTCGAGCCAGACCTGCCCCTCGTCCGGGATGGTGGCCCCGGACACCGCCTTGATCATCGAGGATTTGCCAGCCCCGTTGTCGCCGATCACGGCGAGGATTTCGCCGGGATAGAGGTCAAAGTCGGCATGATCGAGGGCGGTCACCTTGCCATAGCGTTTCACCAGCCCGCGTGCTTTGAGAATGGGTTCCATTATGCCGACACCTCGCGAATCCATTGATCGACCGCGACGGCGGCGATGATCAGCAGGCCGATCAGCATGAAGGTCCATTGCGGGTCGGCCCCGGCCATGCGCAGGCCCAGTTCGAACACGCCCACGATGAGCGCGCCGAACAGCGCACCCGCGATCGAGCCGCGCCCGCCAAACAGGGAAATGCCGCCGATCACAACAGCCGTAATCGCCTGAATGTTGCCGATCACGCCGGTGGTCGCCGAGGGCGAGATCGATCCGAACCGCCCGATCATCACCCAGGCCGCAAGCGCGCAGATGAACCCGGCGGCCATGTAGACCGACATGTAGGTCTTGTGCACGTCGACGCCGGAGAGTTGTGCGGCCTCGGGGTCGTCGCCCACCGCATAGACGTGCCGCCCCCACGCGGTCGAGCGCAAGCTGTAGGCCAGCACGACAAACAGCACGATCATCAGGATCACGCCCAGCGTGAACGTCGCGCCGCCGAATTTTATCGGCGTGCCGAGGAATTGCAGGAAGGGGGCCTCGGCCTCGATATCCTGGGAGCGGATGGTTTCGTTGTTGGAATAGAGGTAGTTCGCCGCCAGCACGATCTGCCACATGCCAAGGGTGACGATGAAGGGGGGCAGTTTCATCCGGCTGACCAGCCAGCCGCTGATCGCCCCGAGGCCGGTGCCCACGGCAAGGCCGATGGCCACCGAGATGGCGGGCGGAATGCCGTAGCTGAACGTCGCCTTGCCCATGACCACGGTACACAGCACCGCGATGGCCCCGACGCTCAGGTCGATGCCCGCTGTCAGGATGATCAGCGTTTGCGCGGCGGCCAGAACGCCGACGATCTGCACCTGTTGCAGGATCAGCGTCATGGCGAAGGGTGAGAAAAAGCGTGAACCCAGCACGATGCCGAACAGTACGACCGAAAAGACCAGCACGATCAGAGGCACAAGCGACGGTGTCTGGTGCAGCCGGTTCTGCAAACGGCCGACAAAGCCGGTGCGCGTGTCCTCGAACTGCGCGATGGCGTCGGATGCCGCGCTGGCCGCGGCTTCGTGGTTGTCAGATGGTGACATCGGGCGTCCCCCTCCCAAGGGTTTGAAAAAGGGGCAGGCGCTTGGCCCGCCCCGATCTATGTGCGTGGTTGTGGCGGTTTACCGGAGCACCGGAAGTGTGACCCCTTGGGCTCCGCCCGTAAATCCCTCAATCGCCCCACCGGGGCGATTGCCGGACGCAGTCCGGTCAGGGATTTACCCCCAGCAGCGATCCATGCCTTCGGCGACCGAGATGCTGTCCACGCCAGCCGCGGGCTTGTCCGTGACCAGCGACACGCCGGTGTCAAAGAACGCCTTGCCTTCGGTGGCTTCGGGCTTGGTCCCGTCCTTGGCCCAGGCGGCAATAGCCTCGATCCCGAGCGACGCCATCAGCAGCGGGTATTGCTGGCTGGTGGCCCCGATCACGCCGTCCGCGACGTTCTGCACGCCGGGGCAGCCGCCATCGACGGACACGATCAGCACGTCGTTTTCGCGCCCGATGGCCTTGAGCGCCTCGTAGGCACCGGCGGCGGCGGGTTCGTTGATGGTGTAGACCACGTTGATGAAGGGATCCTTGGCCAGAAGGTTCTCCATCGCCTTGCGGCCCCCTTCCTCGTTGCCCGAGGTCACGTCATTGCCGACGATGCGTGGATCGTCCTCATCGCCCCATTTGTTCGGATCCTTGGCGTCGATACCGAACCCGGTGAGGAAGCCCTGGTCGGGCAGCACGCCGACGGGCGGCTGGGTGGTGGCAAGGTCAAGCATCGCGATCTTGGCATTTGCGGCGTCGGCGCCGAGCGTCGCGGCGGCCCATGCGCCGATCAACTCGCCCGCAAGGAAGTTGTCGGTGGCGAACGTCATGTCCGCCGCATCGATGGGTTCGAGTGGCGTGTCGAGCGCGATGACCAGAAGGCCTGCGTCACGGGCCTGCTGCACGACGGGCGTGATCGACGATGTGTCGGACGCGGTCAGCAGGATGCCCTTGGCCCCGTTGGCGATGCAGGTTTCGATCGCCTGCACCTGGGTTTCATGGTCGCCATCGACCTTGCCCGCATAGGAATTGAGGGTGATCCCCAGTTCTTCGGCCTTGGCGGCAGCGCCTTCGCGCATCTTGACGAAGAACGGGTTGGTGTCGGTCTTGGTGATCAGGCAGGCCGAGATGCCGTGGCCGTCCGCGAATGCGGCACCGGCCATTGCTGTAAAGGCACAGGCCGTGCCGAGAAGCAGTTTCTTCATGGTATCCTCCCAGAATGTTGGTCAATCCGGGATTTCACCCGGTCTCGACTGACGTAAGGGAAGCGTGATTCTGCGTCGGTGTCAATTAATAAATAAACTTGATTTATTAATTGACCTGAGTCTGAATACGGGCCGGGGAGAAGACGGTCATGACATTGGACCACGTGCGCAGCCTGTCCGGCGGGATCAATCAGACAGGTGTGCGCGCCTATAACGAACGGTTGCTGCTGTCGATCCTGCAACGCAACGGTGCCTTGCCGGGCAGCGATCTGGCGCGCCGGACAGGCCTGTCGCCGCAGACCGCCTCTGTCATCCTGCGCAAGCTTGAACAGGATGGATTGTTACACAAGGGCGATCCGGTCAAGGGCAGGGTGGGCAAGCCGTCGGTGCCTTACGCGCTGAACCCGGACGGGGTGTTTTCGATTGGCCTCAAGGTGGGGCGGCGCAGTGCGGATTTGCTGGTGCTGGACCTCGCCGGCAAGGTGCGCCACCAGCTGCGCGAGACCTATGACTATCCCTTGCCCGATACCGTATTCGGGTTCCTGCGCAATGGATTTTCCCGTCTGGTCGATGACATGCCCGACGCCCTGCGCAGCCGTTTGTGCGGGATCGGAGTGGCCGCCCCGTTCGAGTTGTGGAACTGGCACGAGCTGATCGGCGCCCCCGCCGAGGAGTTCGCCGCGTGGAAGGATGCCGATTTCGTTGCCGAGGCAGAGGCCATCACGGGTTTGCCGGTCCATATGGTCAACGACGCCACGGCGGCCTGCCGGGCCGAACATATCTTTGGCATCGGGCGGGAATACCGCGACTATGTCTATTTCTTTGTGGGTGCCTTCATCGGCGGAGGGATCGTGCTGGATCATGCGGTGTTCGAGGGCAACCAGCGCAATGCGGGGGCCTTTGGTCCGCTGCCCGTCGCCGACCGGAACGGGGTCGAGCGGCAGTTGATCGACCTCGCCTCGATCAGCACGCTTGAGGCGCGACTGGGGATGGAGGGCGAAGACCCGCGCCAGCTGTGGCGTCAGCCGCAGGACTGGTCGCACCTCGAGGTATATGTCGCGCCGTGGCTGGATCAGGCGGCCCGCGCGCTGGCCACGGCGATGACCGCCAGTTGCGCGGTGATCGATTTCGAGGCTGTGGTGATCGACGGGGCCTTGCCAAAGGTGGTTCGCAAAAGGCTGAGCGATCTGACCCGCAGCCATCTTGCCACCAAGGACATGCGCGGCCTGATCGCACCCGTCACCATCGAGGGCCACATCGGCGCGAATGCGCGCGGCATCGGGGCCGCGGCAGGCCCGATCATCGGCCAGTTGATGCTGGACCGTTCCGCGGCGATGTTCGATCACGGCTGAGAGGGCGGGCGCGTGGCGGGGTGAACCCCGCCCTACATCTTCGCTTCAGCGGCAGTTCAGGGATTGTCCGTTGGCGAACAGCTGGACCTTGCGGTGATCCGACCCGCAGCCATCTGGCCACCGGGGACATGCGCGGCCTGATCGCACCCGTCACCATCGAAGGCCACATCGGCGCGTGGCGGGGTGAACCCCGCCCTACATCTTCGCTTCAGCGGCAGTTCAGGG
>CAZITF010000265.1:0-4159 GCA_964542095.1 uncultured Rhodobacterales bacterium | reverse complement strand
ATCGAATTTCTCTATGAAAAGGGCGAATTCTTTTTCATCGAGATGAATACGCGCCTGCAAGTCGAACACCCGGTGACCGAGGCCATCTTTGGCGTGGACCTCGTGCGCGAGCAGATCCGGGTCGCGTCGGGCATGGATATGTCGTTCCAGCAGGAAGACCTGCAAATCAACGGCCATTCGATCGAAGTGCGCCTGAACGCCGAGAAACTGCCCAACTTTTCGCCCTCGCCCGGACGGATCACACAATATCACGCGCCCGGCGGCCTTGGGGTGCGGATGGATTCGGCCCTGTACGACGGCTATCGGAGCCCGCCCTATGACGACAGCCTGATCGGCAAGCTGATCGTGCATGGACGCGACCGGACAGAGGCGCTGGCCCGGCTCAACCGGGCTCTGGGCGAGTTGATCATCGACGGCGTGGACACGACCATCCCGCTGTTTCACGAACTGCTGGCCGAGGCCGACATCCAGAGCGGGGATTACAACATCCACTGGCTGGAGCACTGGCTGGAAACCCACATGGGCTGAGGCCCGGTTGGTTCCGGCGCATATGCGCGGTATCATCGCCCGGACTGATGGCCTGAAAGTGGACACGGCACCCGATGACCGACAGCGCACTGACGCCTGACCTGCTGCTGCACGGTTACGCCTCCGGCATCTTTCCGATGGCCGAGTCGCGGGATGACCCGGACATCTTCTGGGTCGATCCACGCCTGCGCGGCGTGTTGCCGCTGGATGGGCTGCACATCTCGCGATCGCTGGCGCGCGCTATGCGGCGCAGCACATGGACGGTGCGCCTGGACAGCGACTTTGCCGCTGTTGTGGATGGCTGTGCGGACCGGTCCGACACCTGGATCAATGCGGAAATCTACACGCTCTATGGTGCGCTTCATCGCAGTGGCCATGCGCATTCTGTCGAAATCTGGGATCAGGATCAACTGGTTGGCGGCGTTTACGGTGTCACTCTGGGGGCCGCATTTTTTGGCGAAAGCATGTTTTCACGCGCGACAAACGCCTCGAAAATGGCGCTGGCGGCGACAGTGGATCACCTGCGCCGCACCGGCTTTGTGCTGTTCGACACGCAGTTCCTGACGCCGCATCTGGCCAGCCTCGGCGCCATCGAGATCCCCCGCACCGCATATCGACGCCATCTGGCCGAAGCGCTGGAGCGCCAGGGGCGGTTCGCAAGCGTCGCGCCCGCCAGCCTTCAGGAGGTGGTGCAGCGCATGACCCAGACGTCATAGCGCGGATGTTCCATCGCGCTGAGGGCGGGAGCCGAGGCAATCATCCAGCCCGAAAACACCACACCCTCGCGCCCGGTTTCGGTGATCTGCAACCCGGCATAGGCATTTCCCGATGGGTTGCCAGCCGGATAGCGGCATTCGGTCAAAGTGATGCTGAGACGGTCAAACTGGACGGTGCCACCGGCGGGCAATTCGATGTCGACCACTTTGCCGTTGATCTTGTCGAGCCCGCGCAACACCGCGCCGGTCGCCGTTTCGGTTTCCTGCTGGGCAAAGGCACTGCCCGCCAGGAACAGCCCGACCAAAAGGGCCACGCGTGCGATCATTGGCCTTCTCCGCCCGAGACGAACTTGAGCAGCAGCGAAATCAGGCTGACGGCCCCTTGGGTGTCCGTGATTTCGTCGCCCGGTTCGAAATAAAACGGTGATCCGCCCGGCATGATCTCGACGAAATTACCCCCCAACAGCCCTTCGGAGCTGATGATGATGGCACTGTCGTCGGGCACCTGCGTGGCTGCGCGCAGCGACACAACCGTGTCGGCGCGGAAGGTTTCGGGGTTCAGTTCCACATCCGTCACCGTCCCGATCTTGACGCCCGCCAGGCGCACATCGGTCCCAACGCTGACCCCTTCGAGGCTGCGAAAGCTGGCAGTGAGGGGATATGTGTCGCCGCTGGTGCTGCCCAGGCCCGCCACTTGCGCGCCATAGACGGCAAAACCGATGGCCGCGGCCAGAACGACGCCGCCAACGAGGACTTCGGTGGTGTTTTCCGCCATGTCAGGTGCGCCTTACTCTGGCGTCCAGGCTTCGTAATCGGCCCGATCCGCGGGATGCGCGCGCCGGATCGAACCCGCGGGCGCATAGGCCATCTCGGTGCCGGTCAGGTTCGGCTGGTGCGGTTTTTCCCAGTCCTTGTGTTTCAATGGCTTGTCCGTCGGTGGTTCGTTCCAGGTGCGGTGCAACCAGCCATGCCATTCCGGGTCGATCCGGCTCGCCTCGGCCTCGCCGTTGAAGATCACCCAGCGTTTGGAATCATCGGCATTCTTGTAAAACAGGTTGCCCTGCCCGTCCTCGCCCACCTTGACGCCCTTGCGCCAGGTGAAGAGTTGCGTGTTCAGCGTCTGCCCGTTCCACCACGTCACGGCGCGCAGCAGAGAGTTGAAAATGCCCATGGTTTGCCTCCGACAAGTCCCCCCGTCTATGCCGCATCGCCGCGCCCTCGTCCAGAGGACAAGGTGGCTCAACCCGGCAGAACGGCCGTCACCTCGATTTCGATCCGGTCTTCGGGCGTGATCAGCCCGCATTCTATCATCGTGGCCGCAGGCGGGTTGTCGCCAAAGGTCGCGCGCAGCATCGGCCAGCAGGGCGCGAAATCGTTCCGGTCCGGCAGCATGTAGGTGACGCGCACCACATGGGCAAAATCGGTGCCCGCCTCTTTCAGTGCCGCCCCGATGATGTCGAGCGCCGAGGCGCATTGTTCAAGCGCCGTGGTGCCATGCCCGACGGTGCCCGCGACATGTACCCAACCGTTCGCGACGACCGCGCGGCAATAGCCGACTTTCGGTTCGTATTCCCCGCCCGAGGAGATGCGTTTGATGCTCATGACGTGCCTTTCCCTGTGCGCTGTGCGTTGCAGACATCGGGCATCGGGAGGCCGCAAAGGTCAATCACCATGGGGGTGCAAAGGCGTGAAAAATCAGACAAGGCGTGCCAGATTGTCGATGGCATTGGTCCAGCCGCTTTCGACCTCGCCCATCATCTCGGCCCCGACGAAACCCACGATCTGGAAATGAGCGTTGAGGGCCGTGCCCGTGCCATCCGGCGACAGCTCGAACGTGGCAAGGCTGCAACCCAGCGTCTCGCCTTCGGCGCTCAGCGTTTCGGCATAGACCAACCGCGCCGGCGCCTCCATCACGATCCAGTCGGTGGCCACATCGACATAGGGGTTGTCGCGCGGCCCGACGCGGGCGATTTCGCGCACGCCCGGTGCAGGCTCGGGCTGGTTTTCGATGACAACCACGCTGTCCGTGTCCGGCGCACCCCATGCCATCCGATCCGCCGCCGAGGTCAATGCCTGAAAAACGCGGTCGGGTCGTGAAGCCAGCGCGCGGGTGAATTCAAGAGTACCAAAGGCCGTTGTCATATCTTTTTCTCCTTTTCCAATGCGTCGAGATGGGCGGCAAGCCGATCCATCGCCCCATCCCAACGCGCCGCCTCTCGCGCCAGCCAGTCCTGCGCGGGGCGCAGGGCGCGCGGGTGCAGATGGCAGGTGCGCACGCGGCCTGCCTTGTGTGTGACGATCACCCCTGCGCGTTCCAGCTTGTCGATATGCTTGAGGAAACTGGGCAGCGCCATGGCGTGAGTCTCGGCGAGCACCGAGACAGGCTTGGGCCCGTCGCTCAGTGCATGGGTCACCGCCCGCCGGGTCGCGCCTGCAAGCGCCGCAAAGAGTGGGCTGAGGTTGTCCCGGGTTTCATTAGCCATATGGATAACTAACGCGTGACCTCCGCCCGATCAACACATAACTTATCCATTTGGCTAAGTTTATTTGCGCAGGCAAAGAAAAAGCAGGCCAGGGCCTGCTTTCCGATTCTCGGTTGTGCCGCGTGATCAGCCCGCCGAGGCAGGCTCTTTTTCCGCATCCGCGTGGATCATCAGCGGCGCCGCATCCGACATCACCGCTTCTTCGTTCACGACGACTTCGGTGACGGAATCAAGGCCGGGCAGTTCGAACATCGTATCCAGCAGGATGTCCTCGAGAATGGAACGCAGGCCGCGCGCACCGGTCTTGCGCTCGATGGCGCGCTTGGCGATGGCGGTCAGCGCATCCTCGGTAAAGGTCAGTTGCGTGTCTTCCAGTTCGAACAGGCGCTGGTACTGCTTGACCAGCGCGTTCTTGGGCTGGGTCAGGATGGT
>CAZITF010000264.1:0-4160 GCA_964542095.1 uncultured Rhodobacterales bacterium | reverse complement strand
CGACATGGTGTCGATGGCGCGGCCCATGCTGGCGGACGCGCATTTCGTGCGCAAGGCGATGGAGGGCAAGGCGGATCAGATCGCCCCCTGCATCGCCTGCAATCAGGCATGTCTGGATCACACCTTTTCGGGCAAGCTGAGTTCGTGCCTTGTGAACCCGCGCGCCTGTGCGGAAACGGAACTGGTGATCGCCCCTGCCGAAACGGTCAAATCCATCGCCGTTGTCGGCGCGGGCCCCGCCGGCCTGTCGGCAGCGATGACCGCTGCGGAACGCGGCCATAAGGTCACGATCATCGACCGCGCGGACGAGATCGGCGGGCAGCTCAACATGGCCAAACAGGTGCCGGGCAAGGAAGAGTTCCGGGGCCTGGTCGACTGGTATCGCACCATGGTCGCGGACATGGGCATAGACGTGCGCCTGAACACCGAAGCAAACGTGGACATACTGCGCGGTTTTGACGAGGTCATTATCGCCACCGGCGTGCTCCCCCGCGATCCGGGCATTCCGGGGCAGGACGGGGCCAACGTACACTCTTACATCGACGTGTTGAGAAAGCGCGCAACTCCGGGCAAGCGGGTAGCCGTGGTCGGTGCGGGCGGCATAGGGTTCGATGTGTCAGAATTCCTGGTCCATGAAGGCGACAGCCCGACCGAAAACCTGCCCGAGTGGATGACCGAATGGGGAGTCAGCGACCCGGCGGTAAACCGCGGCGGCCTCGCGCCCGAAGGACCGAAACCCCTGGCACCGGCCCGCGCGGTCACCCTGTTGCAGCGCAAGGCGGAAAAGCACGGCAAAAGGCTGGGCAAGACGACAGGCTGGATACACCGCGCCGCCCTCAACATGAAAGACGTGCAATTCGTGGGCGGCGTGAACTACGAACGCATCGACGCCGACGGCCTGCACGTGTCTTTTGGCGAGGCGCACGAAAACCCGACGCTGATCGAGGCCGACGACATCATCCTGTGCGCAGGGCAAGTGCCCGACCGCAGCCTTGCCGACGCCCTCGCGGCGGCGGGTATCTCGCACCACATCATCGGCGGCGCGGACGTGGCGGCAGAACTTGATGCCAAGCGCGCCATCGATCAGGGCACCCGGTTGGCCGCGACACTCTAGGGTTGCTTGCGGCGGCCGGTCCGGGCGGTTAGCGTTGTTCTGATGCCGATTTGTGCCTTTGATATTTCCCCGGACGGGGCTGCGACCCCAGCGGACCTTTCGGCACCTGTGCCGGACGGTCAATACCGGTGGTGTCATTTCGACCTCGCCGATCCGGAACTGCCGGGGTTCCTGTCCACGAACGTGCCGGAAATCCCCGCTGCATCCCTGACCGCGCCAGAAACGCGCCCGCGCTGTGACGCCTTTGATGACGGGCTGATGCTGAACCTGCGGGGCGTCAACCTGAACGAGGAAGGCACTGCCGATCAGATGGTCGCCGTGCGCATGTGGGTCACCCGGACGCTGGTGGTGACGGTCAGGATGCGCAGGATCTTTGCACTGAACACGATGCGCGAGGAGGCCGAGGCCGGGTCCGCGCCGTCCAGCCCGATGGGCTTTGTCGGCGCGTTGACAACAGCACTGATGAGCCGGGTGCGGGATACTGTTTTCGGGCTGGGCCTCAAGGTCGATGACATGGAAGACGATGTGGTCGAGAACACCGGCGCCCTGTCCGCCGACCTGGCCGAAGACCGGCGCATGGCGATCCGGTTTCGCCGCTATCTCGGGCCACAGCGCGACGCACTTTTGGCGCTGGTCGAGGTGAAAACCGACATGATGTCCAAGGGGCAGCGCGCGCGCCTGCGCGAACAGGCCAATATCGGCAAACTGGCGGTCGAGGAACTGGACAGCCTTATCAGCCGCATGACCACAGTTCAGGATCGCCACAACGCCGAGACCGCCAAACAGCAGGCCCGCAACGGGTACGTGCTGTCGCTGGTGGCGGCCGTATTCCTGCCGCTTGGCTTTATCACCGGGCTTTTCGGGGTCAATGTGGGGGGCATGCCCGGGGTGTCCTCCGACTGGGGCTTTGCCATCCTCTGCGCCGCGCTTGTCGTGCTGATCGCGCTGGTGGTCCTGGTCCTGCGCCGCATGCGGTGGTTGTGAGCAACGGGCAGGGCGGCGGCCTGCCGAGGTTGCCGGATATGACCGGCGATGTCACCGCGCCACCACCCGTCACGTTGTGGAAATCGCGACATGCATCCACGGACGGAAGCCGTCTTGGCCCGAACCGACCTTTGCCGTTGGCAAAGTCGTGCCTAGCGCCGTCACAAACAGTTTTGTTGAATCTTTTTTGTCGTTAGGGAATGTGCGGTCAGGACTTCAGCCAACAGGATCAATTTCATCCCAACAGCTGCCCAAAACTCCGTGCGCGATGGCATGGGCGCGATCTATCCGCGCCTGTGGCGCTATGCGGTTGCGCTGACCGGTCGGCGGGACTGGGGAGATGACCTGGCGCAGATGACCTGTCTGCGTGCACTGGACAAGGCCGACCGGTTCGAAGTCGGCACCCATCTGGATCGCTGGATGTTCCGCATGTGCCAGCGGGTGTGGCTGAACGAGCTGCGTTCGCGCAAGGTGCGCACCGGGGCGGGCCTGATGCCGGTCGAGGATATCGACCTTGCCGACAGCGCGCCCGGCACCGAAGTGAATATTCTGGCCCGTCAGGTGTTGTCCCGAGTGAATGCCCTTCCCGAGGCGCAGCGACAGTCCGTCCTTCTCGTCTATGTGGAGGGGTTCAGCTACAAGGAAGCGGCAGAAATAATGGAGATCCCCGTGGGCACCGTGATGAGCCGGCTGGCTGGCGCACGCAAGAAACTGAACGCCCTGATGGCTGACCCCGCCGGAGGCCGGCCATGAGCGATCCGCGCGCCTTTTCCGACGAACAGTTGACGGCCTTTCTGGACGGAGAGGCAGATGACGCCCTTGAGGCGGCCATCGCGGAGGCGCTGGAAACCGATGCGGCGTTGGCCGAGCGCATGGCCGGGCTTGAGGTGCCGATGGCGGCGATTGTCGGCGCCTATGACGAATTGCTGACCAGCGCGCCGCCGCTGCCCGACCTGCCGCCTGCGCTGCCGGAACCTGCCAACACCAATGCGCGGAACAGCTGGGCCTGGGGTCTTGGGATCTTTGGCACAGGACTCGCCGCCGGTCTGGCCGTGGCGCTGTTTACGGGGCTTGGCACACCCGAACCCGCGCCGCGTGGTTGGGTCAGCTTTGTCGCCAGCTATCAGACCCTTTATACGTCCGCGACCTTCGAACAGGTCAACCCAAGCCCGCAAGAGGCCGCGCGGCAGCTGGCCGCCGTGTCCAAAGCGATCGGCATCGACCTGACCAATCTGCCGCAGACCGAGGGGCTGACCTTCAAACGCGCGCAATTGCTCGGCTTCACCGGCAAGCCACTGGTGCAGATTTCCTATCTGCGCGAGGATGGCACCCCCGTGGCCTTGTGCATCATCCCCGCCGGCCCCGAGGCGCAGGGGCTGAACATGGGCTCTGCCGAGGGCCTGGACTTGGCGCGCTGGAACACGCCCGGCTACGGCTTTCTGCTGATCGGCGGGCAAGAGGGCGAACCGCTTGAGCGGGAGGCCGAAATCTTCCAGAAATGGTCGCAGGATATCGCCATCTGAGCGTGGTCCGGTCGTTTCCATGCCATGAACGATTCAACAATCACCCCGATATTATCCCATCCCTGCCCTGATTGTGCCCTGATTGGCCGCGATACCTGCCCATCGAAGCACTGAGCAGAAAGGGACGGGCATGGACCGCCTCACCGAGATGGAAGCATTCGCCATGGTCGTGGACCAGGGCGGGTTTACTGACGCCGCCAAAAAGATGGGAATTTCTAAGTCCGCCGTTTCCAAACACGTGTCGTCGCTCGAGGCTCGTCTGGGCGCGCGCCTGCTCAACCGTACAACGCGCCGGGTGTCGCCGACTGAAATCGGCCTGGCCTATTACGACCGCGCCCGCCGCGTCCTGAACGATGCAGGCGAAGCGGATTCGCTGGTCACCTCGATGCAATCGGCGCCTTCGGGTCTGCTGCGCATTTCGGTTGCGACGGATTTCGGGGTCAACCACCTGTCGCCGCGCCTGTCCGAGTTCCTGGCCGATTTCCCGGACATCACCGTCAACATGGTCCTGAACAACCGCTATGTCGAACTGATCTCGG
>CAZITF010000263.1:0-4161 GCA_964542095.1 uncultured Rhodobacterales bacterium | reverse complement strand
CGGGGGGGCGGGCCAGGCGGCGATGGCCAGGTGGACCGGGTTGCGCGCGGATGAGACCCCCATGTCTTCGCCCGCGCCGCGCCAGGCAACAGCGCGCACATAGGCGTCGGTCAATCCCTGGGCGGTCAAAACCTGCTGTTTGGCGGCCTCGATTTCATCCACCGTATAGGGGATTTCAAAGTCGAGTTGCCCGGCCGAAAAATGCAGACGTTCGGAGTGTTTACGGCTGAGGAAGATCTTGCCGTTATACGCCCGCTCGCCTTCAAAGACCGAGCTGGCATAGTGCATCGCATGGCTCAGGATGTGGACATTGGCGTTGCGCCAGTCGACCAACTGGCCGTCCATCCAGATTTTCCCGTCGCGATCATCATATGCAGCCATGTCAGCCTCCCCGGTTTGCGAAAATTGCGCAAGTATGTCCGAAACGGACATAAAGTTGCGCAAAACCTGCGATTCGATATCGCTTCGCTCTTGGAATGTCAACAAGGCTGACTTAAACTGCCCGCAAAACGATCACGATTGAAATGGGGACAGCATGGCCGACGGACGCCCGGGTGCCGCGATCAGTGGGGAAAACCTGCTGTTCCTGACGGACGAACAATTGCGTCAGGGGATCGAGGCCATGTTCTTTGCCTATCGCGGGTTCACCGCCGATCCCGACCGCATCCTGGCGGACATGGCCTATGGGCGCGCGCATCACCGTGCCATTCACTTCATAAATCGCGCGCCGGGCACCACGGTCAACAATCTGCTCAACATTCTGGGGGTCACCAAACAGTCGCTGAACCGGGTGTTGCGCACCCTGATCTCGGACGGTCTGGTGGAAAGCCGGGTGGGCCGCATCGACAAGCGCGAGCGGCATTTGTTCCTCACCGACGAGGGTCGCACCCTCGAAGGACGCCTGTCGGATGCGCAACGTGCGCGGATGCGCGCGGCCTTCCGCGATGCAGGCCCCGAGGCGGTGGCGGGTTTCCGGCAAGTGCTCGAGGCGATGATGGACAGCGAAATGCAGCGCGCCTACACACGCCTTAAGGAGAGCGGCGCATGAGCACATTCGATGCCCACCTGCTGATCGTGGATGACGATGAGCGTATCAGGACCCTGTTGCAAAAATTCCTGATGCGGCACGGCTTTCTGGTGACCGCCGCGCGCAGCGCCGAACACGCGCGCCGCATTCTGGCGGGGCTCGATTTCGACATGATCGTGCTGGATGTGATGATGCCAGGCGAGGACGGGCTCAGTCTGTGCCGCGCCTTGCGCGAAACCCATGCGACCCCGATCCTGCTGCTTACCGCCAAGGGCGACACCTCGAACCGGATCGAGGGGTTGGAAGCGGGGGCAGACGACTATCTGCCCAAACCGTTCGAGCCCAAGGAGCTTTTGCTGCGCATCAACGCCATCCTGCGTCGCGTCCCGGACGTGTCCGAAGACGAGGCAACGCCCAAGATCCTGACCCTCGGCCCGATCCGCTATGACATGGAGCGCGGCGAGATGTGGCAGGGTTCCGAACTGGTGCGCCTGACCGCGACCGAGATGCAGTTGATGAAGATATTCTCGGCCACCCCGGGCGAGGCGATCACCCGCGCCAAGCTGGTCGAGGATCTGGGCCGCGACCGCGGTCAGGCGCAGGAACGCGCGGTGGACGTGCAGATCACAAGGCTGCGCCGCAAGATCGAGGCCGATCCCAAACAGCCCCGCTATCTGCAGACCGTGCGCGGCGCGGGGTACATGCTGGCACCGGACTGATCCGGGACAGCGACCGATATGCCCAAGTGTGGACTTTCAATACCATGACAACCGCCCTCCTCACCCACGTTGACGGCCTGTTGCACGTCAACCCGCCGGGCATGCCCGAACAGGTGGCGCGTCTGGCCTACATCCAGCGCGCGCTGGACGATCTCGACCTGCTGCGCGTTGACCCGCCGCTGGCCGATGACGCCGCCATCGTGCGCTGCCATCCGCAAAGCTATATCGACTTTGTGCGGTCCAGAATTCCAACCGAAGGCTATGCCGGTCTCGATCGCGAATTCAATGCCGAAACGTTCCTGTCGCCCACCTCCGAAAACGCGGTCTGGCGGGCCGCAGGGGGTGCGGTAAAGGCGGTCGACATGGTGCTGAACGAAGAAGTCGGCAACGCCTTTGTCGCCATGCGCCCGCCGGGTCACCACGCCGAGCAGTCCACGCCCATGGGCTTCTGCGTTTTTGGTAACGTGGCCATCGCCGCCAGGCACGCGCTGGATGTGCACGGGCTGAGCCGTGTCGCCGTCGTCGATTTCGACGTGCATCACGGAAATGGCACGCAGGCCCTGTTGCAGGACGATCCGCGCGCGCTGGTCATTACCTCCCAGCAGATGCCGCTCTGGCCCGGAACGGGCGCGGCGACGGACCGTGGACCGCATGGAACCGTGCTGAACATCCCGCTCGCGCCCGGCACCAATGGCGCGCACGCCATCGCAGAATACGAACGGCAAGTCCTGCCCGCGCTGATCAAACACCACCCGGAACTGATCCTGATCTCTGCCGGGTTCGACGCCCATCAGGACGACCCGCTGGCACAACTCAACTGGACGGCGGACACCTATGCACACCTCACCGACATGCTCACGCAATCTGCACAAGAGCTATGCGAGGGCCGGGTGGTATCGGTGCTGGAAGGCGGCTATGATCTGGACGCGCTGGCGGTTTGTGCCCGCGCCCATGTCCAATCGCTGATAAAGGCCGCCCCATGACTGACCGCCCCGTAGACGAAATGAGCTTTGAAGAAGCGATGGCCGAACTGGAACAGGTTCTGGGCCAGTTGGAACGGGGCGATGTGGCGCTGGATGCGTCGATCACGCTTTATGAACGCGGTGCCGCGCTCAAGGCCCGCTGCGAAACCAAGCTGAAGGAAGCCGAGGAAAAGGTGGCCGCCATTACGCTGGATGGCGATGGCAACCCAACCGGCCTGAAACCGGTCAGCGACCTCTGAACGTGTTTCACGACCGACTGACCGAGGCGGGCCGCGCCATTCAGGCACAGTTCGACACTGTCCTTGGCGGCATGGGCGATCTGCCCGTGATCCACGCAATGGCGCACGCGACCCTCGGGGGCAAGCGCCTGCGCGGGTTCATGGTGCTGGAAAGCGCGCGCCTGCATGGTATCAATCCCGATCAGGCGATCTGGCCCGCGTGCGGAATCGAGGCGCAGCATGCCTATTCGCTGGTTCATGACGATCTGCCCTGCATGGATGACGACGACCTGCGCCGGGGGGCGCCAACGGTACATATAAAATGGGACGAGGCGACGGCTGTACTGGCCGGGGATGCCTTGCAGGCGCTGGCCTTTGAACTGGTCACAGCACCTGATGTGGGCAGCGCAGAAGTCCGCGCCGACCTCGCCCGGTCGCTGGCCCGTGCATCCGGCGCGCAGGGCATGGTGCTGGGTCAGGCGCTTGATATCGCGGCCGAAACGGCCAAGACCCCGCTCACCTTGGATGACATCACGGCCTTGCAACGGGGTAAGACCGGCGCGCTGATCGAATGGTCCGCCACGGCTGGCGCGCGTATGGCGCAGGTTGATATCGTCCCGCTCCAGGCCTACGCCCGCGCCCTTGGTCTGGCGTTCCAGATCGCTGACGATGTGCTGGATGTGACCAGTGATGCGGCCACTTTGGGCAAGGCCACGGGCAAGGATGCGGATGCGGGCAAGGCCACATTTGTCTCCCTTCTGGGATTGGACGAGGCGAAACGCCGCGCAGAGGCTCTGGTGATCGAGGCCTGTGATGCCTTAAGTGTGTATCAGGGAGATGCGGACATATTGCGGGATGCCGCCCGCTTTGTCGTGACCCGCAAGACGTGAAAGACGGATATGACTGACGCACCCAACACCCCGCTGCTGGATACGGTCCAGCGCCCCGCCGACTTCAAACGGTTCTCGGACCGGCAATTGCGCCAGATCGCGGATGAGGTGCGGGCCGAAACCGTGTCCGCCGTGTCGGTCACCGGCGGGCACCTCGGCGCGGGCCTCGGCGTGGTGGAACTGACCGTGGCACTGCACGCTGTGTTCGACACGCCACGGGACAAGCTGATCTGGGACGTGGGCCACCAGTGCTATCCGCACAAGATCCTCACCGAACGACGCGCCCGTATCCGCACCCTGCGGATGAAGGACGGGCTGAGCGGG
>CAZITF010000262.1:0-4179 GCA_964542095.1 uncultured Rhodobacterales bacterium | reverse complement strand
CCTCCACTTGACTTGCCCCATGTCCCCGCCGCGCACACATGCCACCTTCCCGCCCCCGGTGATGGAGGCGCGCCGCTGGCTTTACGGCGTCACGTTCGGGCAGGACCGCCCGCTGAGCAATGTGAGCCAGGCCGCTCCGGTGGACCCGCCCCCGCCGGCGTTGCGTCAGGCGATGGCTGACGCCGCACTGACCCGTGATGACGCGCATCTTTATGGCCCCGTTCTGGGCATGCCCGCTCTGCGCGCTGCCCTCAGCGGCCAGATCAATGCCCATTACGGCGCAACAACGCGCGCCGATCAGGTCTGCATCACCTCCGGCTGCAATCAGGCATTTGCCGCGGCCCTGTCGACCCTGTGCGATGAAGGGGATGAGGTTATCCTGCCAACTCCATGGTATTTCAACCATAAAATGTGGCTGGATATGACGGGGGTACGCTCGGTTCCCTTGTCGGTTGGGGATGGTATGCTGCCCGATATCGAGGCCGCCGCGGCCCTGATCACCGAACGGACCCGGGCGATTGCGCTGGTCACTCCCAACAATCCGGCGGGCGTCGAATACCCCGCCGAACTGGTGCTGGCGTTCTATGGTCTGGCCCGCACGCACGGGATCGCACTGATCGTGGACGAGACCTATCGCGACTTCGACAGCCGCAGCGGCGCGCCGCACGCCCTGTTCCGGCAGGACGGCTGGGAAGATACGTTCATCCACCTTTATTCCTTTTCAAAAGCCTACCGGCTGACCGGCCACCGGGTCGGGGCGCTGGTGACTTCGCCCGCGCGGTTGGCCGAGGCGGAAAAATTCCTTGATACCGTCGCCATCTGCCCCGGTCAGATCGGTCAATATGCCGCTCTGTGGGGAATCGAGAACCTGAGCCAGTGGGTCGCGGGCGAGCGGGCCGAGATCCTCGGGAGGCGCGCCGCGATCGAGGCCGGTTTCCCGGCGCTTGCGGTCAAGGGGTGGACACTGTTGGGGCTGGGGGCCTATTTCGCCTACCTGGCGCATCCGTTCCAGATGTCTTCGGCGGACCTTGCCCCGCTTTTGGTGAAGGAGGCCGGCGTCCTGTGTCTTCCGGGCACGATGTTCTGGCCCGAGGGCGCGCCCGAAGGACAGCGCCAGTTGCGCATCGCCTTTGCAAATCTCGACGCGACCGGAATCGGGACACTCTACGAAAGACTGTCCGCGCTCGACCTCTGAGGCTGCAACCGCCCTTGCCCGTCCGGGCGCGCGCGGATAGACAACCGATCAACCGAAAATCTCCCCGAAAGAGGGCACGCATGGCCAAGGGCTCGAACTCACTCTCCAAAACCGCAGTCTGGATCCTTTTGGGTCTGCTCATCCTGGGCCTCGGCGGTTTTGGCGCGACCAACCTCAGCGGCACCATCCGCACCATCGGCAGTGTCGGCGACAAGTATATCAGCATCGACAGCTATGCACGAAACCTGCAACAGGAAATTCAGGCGGCCAGCCGCGAGAGGGGCAGCCAGTTGACCTTTGCCGAGGCCGAGGCCCGCGGCCTCGATCAGGTAGTGCTGGCGCGTCTGGTGCGCGCCCGTGCGCTTGATCACGAAGCGGCCCAGATGGGGTTGAGTGTCGGCGACGAGACACTGCGCGACGAGATTCTGAACATTCCCGCCTTTCGCGGTCTGGACGGCAGTTTCGACCGCGACGCCTACCGATTTGCCTTGCAGAATTCAGGCAGCAGCGAAGCGGAATTCGAAACCCAGCTGCGCGAGGAAGTGGCCCGCTCGCTCTTGCAGGGTGCGATCATGTCGGGTGTGACCATGCCCGACACCTATGCCGAAACACTGGTATCCTTCCTTGGCGAGACGCGCGACTTTACCTGGGTTCGTCTGGGCCAGTCCGATCTGTCCGAGCCACTGCCGAACCCCGACGATGCCACTTTGCGCGCCTATTACGAGGCCAATCTGGACGACTTCCAGTTGCCCGAAACCAAGCGCATCACCTATGCGGTGCTGCTGCCGGACATGATCATTGACAGTATGGAGATCGACGAGGCGACCTTGCGGGCCGAATATGACGCCAGCGCGGACGAGTTCAACGCGCCCGAACGCCGTCTGGTCGAGCGTCTCGTCTATCTTGATGCCGCCGACGCCGATCAGGCCGCTGCGCAACTGGAAGTGAACGGCACCACATTTGAGGCTCTTGTGCAGGCACGTGGGCTTGAGTTGTCGGACGTCGATCTCGGTGATGTGTCCCGTCTGGAACTCGACGCCGCGGGAGAGGCCGTGTTCGCGGCTGAGGTCGGCGACGTGGTCGGCCCCCTGCCCACGACCCTTGGCCCCGCCCTGTTCCGGGTGAACGGCGTGTTGCCCGCGCAGAATACGTCCTTCGAAGAGGCCTCGGTCATGTTGCGCGACCGCCTTGCCCGCGATGCAGCCCGTCGTCAGGTTTCCGTGCTCGCCAGCGAATTTGACGACATGCTCGCCGGTGGTGCCACGCTCGAAGAACTGGACGCCGAAACCGACATGACCCTTGGCACGATCGACTGGTTCCCCGCCCAGGGCGAGGGCATCGGCGCCTACGACGATTTCCGCGACGCCGCCGCCGCCCTGAGCGAAGACGACTTCCCCGAGATCATGTCGCTTGAGGATGGCGGTATCTTTGCCATGCGCCTCGATGAGGTCCTGCCCGCCCGTCCTGCCCCATATGACGAGGCCAAGCTGAACGTGCAGGCCAATTGGGAAGCCGCCGAGACAGAAATGCGCCTGACCGCGCAGGCCGAGGCCGTGCGCCCTGCCCTCGAAGCGGGCGAAAGCTTTGCCGAGCAGGGTCTTGAGCCCACCGTCGAAACGGGTCTGGACCGCTCGGCTTTCGTTCAGGGCACGCCGCCCGCCTTTCTGCCCGCCGTCTTCGAGATGGAGGTGGGCGATGTCGACATCGTGCAGGGGTTTGGTTCTGTTCTGATCGTGCGTCTGGATGCGATCAACCCGGTGACTGACACCGACGAGGTGCGCACCGAAACGGCCACCCTGAGCGATGAGATCGGCCAGTCGGTTGCCATCGAGTTGTTCAATGTCTTCGGCGAGGACGTGGTGCTGCGCGCGGGTCCGAAGGTCAACCAGCAGGCGCTGGACGCGGTCCACGTGAATTTTCCCTGATGGCGCTGGTTCCTGATTTCGACAGCTTTGCCGCTGAATACGCGGCAGGGCACAATCAGGTGGTCTATACACGGCTGGCCGCCGATCTGGACACGCCGGTGTCTCTGATGCTCAAGCTGACCGGTGCCCAAAAGGATGCGTTCGTTCTGGAATCCGTCACCGGCGGCGAAGTGCGCGGGCGCTATTCGATCATCGGCATGAAGCCCGACCTGATCTGGCGCTGCCAGGGCGAGACCTCGGCCATCAACCGTCAGGCCCGCTACGACGCGGATGCGTTCGAGGATGTGGCGGGCAATCCGCTCGACACCCTGCGCGACCTGATCGCGGAATCCCGCATCGATCTGCCCCGCGACCTTCCGCAATCGGCAGCCGGACTGTTCGGCTATCTGGGCTATGACATGATCCGGCTGGTCGAGCATCTGCCGGATGTGAATCCCGACGTGCTGGGCCTGCCCGATGCCATCATGCTGCGCCCCTCGGTGATTGCCGTGCTGGACGGGGTCAAGGGCGAGGTCACGGTTGTCTCTCCGGCCTGGGTCAGCCAGGGCCAGACGGCGCGCGCGGCCTATACGCAGGCCGCCGAGCGGGTGATGGACGCTGTGCGCGATCTGGAACGTGACATGCCATCCGAAACCCGCAATCTGGGTGACGCCAGTGCGGTGGCCGAGCCGGTCAGCAATTTCACCAAGTCCAGCTATATGGAGGCCGTCGAAAAGGCGCGCGACTATATCAAGGCGGGCGACATCTTTCAGGTCGTGCCCGCGCAGCGCTGGACGCAGGACTTTGCCGAACCACCCTTCGCGCTCTACCGCTCCCTGCGCCGCACCAACCCGTCGCCGTTCATGTTCTATTTCAACTTCGGCGGCTTTCAGGTGATCGGGGCGAGCCCCGAAATCCTCGTCCGTGTCTTTGGCAACGAGGTCACCATCCGTCGAAACTGCCGTCCGCGTTCTGGTGGCGACTCGGCCAGTCCGGAGTGGCGAACGTGCACGAGATGACGCGCATGTTCGGCGGCACCTCGCGGCTCGGAGCCGGCTTCTCTCGCGGCGGCTCGTGTTG
>CAZITF010000261.1:0-4182 GCA_964542095.1 uncultured Rhodobacterales bacterium | reverse complement strand
GTGCCGTGGCGGCCAGCACCATGATGATCGCGTCCGGATGCGCCGACAGCGCCGCCTCGTAACAACCGCGCGCCATCGCCTCGTCTTCCGAGGTCATGTTTCCAAGCGCCCCGTGCAGCTTGACATGGCGCAGTTCCGCCCCCAGGGCGCGCGCCATCCCAAGGCTCGCGCCCACCTGGCAGCGGATCGAATTTTGCAGCGATTTCAGCGGCATATCGATGCGTCGACGGCCAAACCCCTGAATGTCGGCAAAGCCCGGATGCGCCCCGATCCCCACACCGCGTTCAAGGGCGATGCCCATGGTTGCCGCCATCACATCCGGGTCACCCGCATGGGCACCGCAGGCGATGTTGGCGGATGTCACCGTATGCAACAGCGCCGCGTCATCGCCCATGGTCCAGGGGCCGAAACTTTCGCCCATATCCGCGTTCAGATCGACTTGCATGTCGCTATTCTCCTTCATCGAGGATCGGAGCGGTGGCCGAAACCACCCCGCCAACCAATTGATAACTCAGCAGATCCTGCATCGATGCCGGATCACGCACCAACGGGCTCACCGTGCCGGGCAGTTTGGCCAGTTCGGCATTGGCGCGCGCCTGAATGGCGGCCCCCTCCTCAAGTGTGACAAAGGCAAACCGCAAGCCGGCCCCGGCCGGCGCCTGCGCCACACGCGGCAGGTCGCAAGGCAGAACCGTGCCGATGCGCGGATAGCCACCGGTGGTCTGCGATTCCGCCATCAGCACAAACGGAGTGCCATCTCCGGTGATCTGGATGTCTCCGGGCACGATCACTTCGCTGACAATGCTCAGCGCCCTGGGGTTCGAAAAACCCTCGCCCTCGCTGTCCATCCGGATGCCCTGCCGATTGGCGCGCGGATCGCGGCGAAATTCCGTTTTTTCAAAGCGTTGCCGGATGGACAGGTCAAAATCTCCGGTCTGCATACTGGGCACGACGCGCACTGTCCCGCCACTCAGCCGGGCCTCGGGGGTCAGGGTCATGCCCACGTTCTTCCCCTTGTCCGGGCCTACGGGCAACACGTCGCCCCGACCCACCAGCGTGCCAAGCCCGCAGGACAGATGGGTCGCGCGCGACCCCAGCACCGGCGCGCTGTCAAAACCGCCGCCCACATGCAGATAGCCATAGGTGCCCGACCGCGTCGCCCCGATGGTCAGGCGCGCACCCTGCGCCACTGCATGGCTGGCATTCCATGCCAGGGCGCGCCCGTCGATCTGTGCGGTCATCACCGCCCCGCTCAGCGCGATCCGCAGGTCCTGCGTGGCTTCGAACGTCCCGCCGGTTCCGACCATTTCCAGCACGGCAAGCGCCGGGTCCTGCCGCAACAGCGCCGCCCCTTCATGCACCGCCCGCACATCCGCCGCCCCGCCACAGGTCAACCCGAACGCCAGATAACCGGGCCGCCCGAGGTCCTGTAGGGCCATGGCGGGCCCGGCCTGCTGCACTACCAGCCCCCTCATTCCAGCACCTCGCGCAGCGCGCCGCCCGCGCCATCCGCGTTATGCGCCTCGATGCGCGACAGCTCTTGCGCAGTGATGGCGGTGAACTGCACCTCGTCACCGGGCGAGAGAGGAAATGGCGTGTCGCTGAACGGGCGGAAACAGGCAAAGGCCGACTGCCCCACATGCAGCCACCCGGTTGGTGTGTCCTTGGTGAACAGGCAGATCTGGCGGACCGCGGCGACCAGCGCCCCGGCGGGAATGTTCGGTGACAAACCAACCTTGCGCGGGATGTTCCACGCCTCGCCCAGAGTGCCCAGATAAGGCTGCCCCGGTGCGAATCCGAGGGTCAGAACCCGCAACCGGATCGAGGTCAGGTCCGCCTCTGCCTGTGCAACGCCGATCCCCGCGGCCTCGGCGGCCTCGGCCAGTTGCGGGGCGCGTGTACCGCCAAACACCGCCGGTATCGTCCACAATGTCCGCCCCGCGGGCAGGGTGGCCGATGACCAGTCCTGACCGTCCAGAACCCCGGCCAAACGCTCCTTGAGGGCGTCAAACCCATGCACCGACAGGTCCACCCGGAAAAAGGCCGAAACCAGCGTGCTGCTGCTCTCCGCAACCTCGGGCCAGCCTTGCGCGTCCACCGCGCTGCGAAAGGCGATGGCGGCCCGATTGGCTGCGTCGGTTGCTTTGTCGCCAAAGGTCACCAAAAGCCCGTTCAGGCCCACGGATCGAATTGTCGGGATGAAAGGTGCGGTTTGCATGATGGTGAACGTAACGCCTCTGCGTCGCTGCGCAATTGTTTAAAGCGGATCGCGCAGCCAATCGTCCTCAAAGGTCAGCCGGGAAACTCCGGCAAGGCGCAAAACGCGGTCCAGTTCTTTCTCCAGCGCACGTTGCCGCCCCTTGCCCCAACGCACGCCGCGCTCCGGCCACAGGGCGCGCACGCGCAAGGTATCCTCGGCGCGAAAGGCCTTCATGTCGATACGGCCCACCACGCGGTCGCCTTCGAGCAGGGGAAAGACATAATAGCCGTATTTGCGCTTTGGTTCAGGCACGAAAACCTCGATGCGATAGTCAAAACCGAACAACCGCCCGGCCCGTTTGCGGTCGCGCAGCGCCGGGTCAAACGGGCTGAGAACCCGCAGGCGCGGGGCCGGATCGGCGGCTTGCGTCGGGCAATCAGGCAGGTCGGGCCAGGCAAAGGCAGGGCGTTGCGTACCATCCACACCCGTCACACAGATCTGAATGATGCGGCCCGAGGCAAGCGCCTCGGCACACCACGCCTTGGCTTCGGCAGGCGAAATATGCGCCCAGAACGCGGCCAGTTCCCCATGGGTGGCAAAGCCCAGACGGCTGAGCGCCTCGCGGCAGCACCAGTCGATGGTTTCGGCCTCGTCGGGGGCATTTCCGGCCGTGGTCTGGTCGATCACCCGCTCGGTCAGGTCATAGTATTTCTGAAATCCCTGCCGCCTGACCACGCTCAGCGCGCCACTGCGCCACAGATATTCCAGCGCGGTCTTGGACGGGTGCCAGTCCCACCAGCCGCCCGACCCCCGCTTTTCGCCTTCGCCCACATCCGCCGAACAGACCGGACCACGCTCGCGGATCATGTCGAGGACGGATTGAAACTGCGCCTCGAACCCGTCCCGCCGCCAGTTCTTCCAGCGGTCGCGCAGCAGGGTCGCGTCGCGTTGGCGGCGCAGGTGCCAGTAGGGATAGAACGAAATCGGCACGATCGCGGCATCATGGGTCCAGTGTTCGAACAGAGCCCGGTCGCGTTCGTAAAGAAGCTTTAACGATTTGGGCCGATACCGTGGCCTGCGCGAGAATAAAATCAGATCATGGGCGCGGGCAACGGTGTTGATGCTGTCCAGCTGAACAAAGCCCAGACGTTCGATCAAATTGAGCAGATCGTTGCCGCTCGCCGCGCCCAGCGGCGGTTCGGACAATACATGGCGATCCAGAAAAACGCGCCGCGCCGCGCTGTTGCTCAAGGCAAAGGGGGTCAAGTCCGCCGTTGCCGACGCAACGTGTCGCCATAGGCAATCTTGGGCTTCAGGGTGATATGCTGGGGTTCCGTAGATCCGGCCAGACGCTCGAGAATGATGTTGGCCGCAGCACGCCCGATATCCAGACGGCAGGCGTCCATGGTGGCGAGGCGGCGCGGCAACCCGTCCAGCAACTCCACCCCGTTGAACCCGGCAAGGCCGATCTGTCCCGGAATGTCGACACCCTGTTCCAGCAGGTACAGCAATCCACCCGCACCAATCATATCATTGGAATAATAAAGAAAATCGAGGTCAGGGTTGGCGTCGAGCATCGCCTTTGTCATCTCGCGACCCTTGGCGAGGGCCGAGCCGCCGGAATAGAAATCACGCGCCTCGATTTCGATGCCAGCCTTGGCCAGCACTTCGGTCAGGCCCTCGAACCGCTTGCGCGCACGGTGATCGCGCGGCATCGACGTGCCCATGAACCCGATCCGCGAATAGCCCTGTTTCAGGATGGCACGGGCCATGTCCTGCCCGGCGGAGCGGTGCGAAATGCCGACCATGTTGTCGACCGGATTGCCGTCGGTGTCCATGATCTCGACCACCGGAATCGCGGCGTTTTTCAGCATCGCGCGGGTGGCATCGGAATGTTCGAGCCCTGCAATGATCACGCCAGATGGCCGCCAGGACAGCATCTCGTAGAGCACCCGCTCTTCCTTGTCGCGCATGTAGTCGGT
>CAZITF010000260.1:0-4202 GCA_964542095.1 uncultured Rhodobacterales bacterium | reverse complement strand
ACTAATCCACCGCCGGGACGAGTTGCGCGCCGAGGCGATCCTGATCGACCGGTTGATGAAAAACCCCAAGATCGAACCGCTCTGGTTCCACGAATTGCAAGAGGTCTACGGCACCGACAGCCCCCTGGGCGTCGAAGGGGTCAAGGTCCGGCACACCAAGACCGGCGAGATCACCGACATCCCGGCCAAGGGCGTCTTTGTCGCCATCGGCCACGCGCCGGCGAACGAATTGGTCAAGGACGTGCTCGACACCCATATGGGCGGTTATGTGGTGACGAAACCCGACAGCACCGAAACCTCGATTCCGGGCGTCTTTGCCGCCGGAGACCTCACCGATCACAAATACCGCCAGGCTGTCACAAGTGCGGGCATGGGCTGCATGGCGGCACTCGAGGCGGAACGTTTTCTCGCCGAACACGGGGTGGCCGAAGACCGCGACACCTCCGAACCGCTCGGCTACGGGGCGGTGGCTGAATAAAATCCCGCCTTCGACTGTTGTACCTACATGACCCGACGTGCCCCGATTGACCGGGAGCGCGGTGCGGGCCAGTGTAAGCGGACCAGACAGGATTGAGAGAGTAGGATGACAGGCGTGCTGTGGCGAGGCAGTTGGGCGACCCGGATCCGGATCGGATCGGGCCTGATCCTGATGACCTATGTGGCCGCGCACCTGATGAACCTCGCGGCGGTCCTGATCTCTCCGGGCGTTCATGATGCGGTGCAGGCCGCGCGGCTTTGGGTGGTCCGCTCTGACCCGGGCACGCTGATCATCGGCGCAGCACTCTTGGCACATATGGTGCTGTCGCTGGGCAAGGTGGCGCTGGCGCGGACCCTGCGGATGCCGCTGCGCGACGCGGTGCAGATCGGGCTGGGGCTGATCATCCCGCTGATCCTTGTCAGCCACGTGGTCTATACACGTGGCGCGCACGAGGCCTTGGGGGTCAACACGATGCTCGGCTACATAAATGCACTGATCTGGTCCACATGGGATGGCTGGATGCAGGCGCTGCTGGTCGTGATCACCTGGGTCCACGGGTCCATCGGGTTGCACATGTGGTTGCGGGCGACGCGCTGGTGGCGGGCCGCCCTGCCCTGGCTCATCGGGATTGCGGTGCTGATCCCGACCCTTGCGATCCTCGGCTTTGTGGTCTCGGCGCGGATGATGGACGGGCTGTTGCAGGACCCGCGCGCGGCCCAACTGGCACGGAGGGCCTGGAACTTTCCCGATGGGGACGGCTTCACCTTGCTCGCGCAAATCGACCGGCAGGCCACGTGGGCCGTGTGGGCCGTGCTGGGCCTGGCGCTGCTGGTCTTTGCGCTGCGCCGCATCGCGGCAGCCTTGGCCAAGCCGATCCGGATCGACTATATCGACGGCCCCTCGGTGCGGGCCCCGCGCGGGCAGACCCTGCTGGAAACCTCGCGCGCCAACGGCGTGGCGCACACAGCACTTTGCGGCGGGCGCGGGCGCTGTACAACCTGCCGGGTCATCGTCGAGGATGGGCTCGAGGACCTGCCCCCCCCGTCAGAGGCCGAGCGGAGCACGCTGGCGGCCGTGGGTGCCCCGCCGCGCACGCGGCTTGCCTGCCAGATGCGCCCGAACCGCCCCGTATCGGTGTTCCGCGTCTTTGCCCCCGACGGCAAGCGCCGTCGCGCCCATGCCAGCCAGGGAAAAGAGGCGCGACTGGCCGTGCTGTTTCTGGACATGCGCGGCTTTACCGCGCGCACCGACGGGCAACTGCCCTATGACGTGGTGTTCCTGCTCAACCGGTTTTTTGACGAGATCGTGCCCCCCATCCTCAACGCCGGGGGCACGGTCGACAAATATATGGGCGACGGGCTGATGGCGGTGTTTGAAACCGACACGCCCGAAGCCTCGGCCCGGGCGGCCATTGCCGCCGTCGAAGGGATCGGACACGCGCTGGACCGGTTCAACGCAACGCTGGACAGCGAAGGGGCCGCCCCCGTCGCCATCGGCATCGGCGTGCATCTGGGCAACGTGGTCCTGGGCGAAATCGGCGCCGCGGGCCAGGCCCCCCGCACCCTGATCGGCGACACCGTCAACACCGCATCGCGGCTCGAGGGGGGCACCAAGGAACTGAGCGTGCAGGCCCTGATTTCGCAGGACACGCTGCACGCCGCCGGTCACGACGTGCCGGAAACCGAAATGGTCCCCCTGTCACTGCGGGGCCGCGACAGACCCCTGCCCGCGCTGGCGCTGAGAGAGGCACGCGCGCTGGGCGATGTGCTGGGTCGGCTGGGAACCGAAGTGCCGGCATAAAAAGCCAGACCGGCCGCGCGGATCAAGGCCCACCCCCAGGGCGCACCACCCCGCCCGGCCATCGCTATCCGCCACCCCGCTCTACCCTGCACCACCCGTAGGGCGGGCTTCAGCCCGCCACCCGCCCTACCCTGCACCAACCCGCCCTACCCTGCACCAACCCGCCCGGCCATCCGCCACCCGCCCTACCCTGCACCAACCCACCCTACCCTGCACCAACCCGCCCTACCCTGCACCACCTGTAGGGCGAGCTTCAGCCCGCCAACCCGCCCTATCCTGCACCACCCGTAGGGCGGGCTTCAGCCCGCCAAACCCAGAAAAATTCCCCGTCCACGAACCTCGGTCAAAACGGGCATCGGGTTTAAAGACAGAATGACTGCATTCATGACCAGTGATCATTTTAATTGACCAATAGGCGTCCTTAAGATTACTTTGGGTACTACTTGATTAATGAGATAAATAGACATGGCAGTACCCGTCATTGTATTACCTATTGCGATTGCGGCGCTTCGCGTCGCCGCTCCCTATTTTATTCGCCGCGTGATCCGGCCCCTTTTCTTGTTTTCCAAGAAACAGGTCCCAAAGATGATGCGTTTTTTGAAACGACAAGGCAGCATCGCCAAGCAATGGATAAAGCGAAAGGCGGAACTCATTGCCCAGTTCGGTGCCAAGGCATACACGCGGCTTCTCAACCTCATCTCAATGGCCAAAGCCGCCATGCGTCGGTTGGTGGCCCATGTCAAAAAAATGATTTCGATGGCCAAGGCGCTATACAAGTTGCTGTTGGGCAAAATCAAAGACATCAAGGCCGTGCGTAAGATATTGGACCTGATCAACGTCTTCCAAAAAAAATACACAGCCCTAACGCTATTTCTGGTGACCGCCGGGCGTATCTTGAAATGGCTTTGGCGCGCCTACGGATTCTACGACAAATTCGATAAAATCCGTGAATTGATCAAAGAATTTTTCAATGGTCAAAAAGAGGCTGAAGAGCAAGTCAAAGAGTGTGACGCCTGCCTGCGACAACAAGACCAAGGGGACAAACAGATCAGGTTTGCTCTAAACAAGATTCACGCCCTTGCCTGATTCAAGCCTCTGATCAGCACGCCACGTGTTGCGCGCGGAATAGTGCCCCATTAACCACACTGGCAAAAACCTGCCCCGGCCGCAAAGTTTGTTCTTTGTTGAACAAACATCCTCTGACATATGTTCATCTGTGAACAAATGACGAGTGAGCCTGATGCGCGGTGCGGCATCCAAAATCAGTGACAGCCACAACGACCAGATGTTTCGTCTGTTGCGCGCGCTCGACACCTCGCCCGAGGCGTCACAGCGCAGCATGGCCGAAGCCCTCGATGTCTCGCTGGGCCGTCTGAACGCGCTGCTGCGTGCCGCCACCGACGCCGGTTTCGTCAAGGTCGGCGACAAGGACAGCACTGACAAACGCAAGCGCTACTCCTATACCCTGACGACCCGCGGCGCGGGCGAGAAAAACCGCCTGATCGACCAATTCCTGACCCGGAAATTCGCCGAATACGACGCGATCTATTCCGAACTGACGGGCACCACCTCCGGCTTCAATCCCCTAAACTACAGGACCAAACTGATGGAAAACAATCTTGCTCCGATCCCGGAGCTGTTCGTGTCATATGACAGCGCCCAGAAACTGAAAATCGAAGCAGGTGAGCTGGTCAGCTGGGATCTGACGCCGCGCCAGATCTGCGATCTGGAACTGTTGATGAACGGCGGCTTCAACCCGCTCAAGGGGTTCCTCTCCGAGGCCGATTACAACAGCGTGGTGGACACCATGCGCACCGCCGATGGCGCATTGTGGCCAATGCCTATCACATTGGATGTGAACGAAAAATTCGCCGAAAACCTCACGATCGGCCAGGACATCGCCCTGCGCGACCAGGAAGGCGTG
>CAZITF010000259.1:0-4203 GCA_964542095.1 uncultured Rhodobacterales bacterium | reverse complement strand
CGACTTGCAAGAACAGTTCAATCCCGGTGCCCAGGCGGGTGAAAACCAGGGCAACGAGGGCCGCAATGGCGGTCAGGGCCAGGGTCAGCAGCACAGCCAGGGCGGCGAGGGCCAGGGCGAACAGGGCGACGGACAAGAGGGCAGCGACGGCAACCAGCAGGGGCAGGGCACGGGATCGCTTGCCGACCGCCAGCAGGCCTTGCGCGACGAGTTGCGCCGCCAGCAGGGCAGCCTGCCCGGTGCGGGCACCCCCGAAGGCGACGCGGCGCGCGACGCGCTTGACCGGGCGGGCCGGGCGATGGAAGGAGCCGAAGAGGCGCTGCGCCAGGACGATTTCGCCGAGGCCATCGACAACCAGTCGCAAGCCATGGAGGCGCTGCGCGAAGGCATGCGCGCGCTGGGCGAGCAGATGCAGCAAGAGGCGCAGAACGGCCAGCAGGGGCAGGGGATGTCCGAATCCGACCGCCGCGCCGATGCGCGTGACCCTTTGGGCCGCGATCCGGGATCAAACGGCTCGGTCGGCACCGAAGAGGGGCTGTTGCAGGGCGAAGACGTCTATCGCCGCGCCCGCGATCTGCTGGATGAAATCCGCCGCCGCTCGGGCCAGGGCGAACGCCCCGATGTGGAACTGGATTATCTCAAGCGGTTGCTTGACCGGTTCTGATCCGGGTCCGGCTCAGCCTTCCTGCGACGAGGCCACCGCATCGAGCCATGTCAGCAATGAGGTGACCTGTCCGTCAAGCCAGGCGCGCGCCGTGTCCACAAAGGCCACATAGCTGCTGAGATAGGGATCGACCTGCGGCACGGCCTGCGCGATCTGCGGGGCCATCACATAGATCGCTCCAAGGATCACCGCCAGCAGGATCATCAGGGTAAAGCCGCGGCGAAAGCCCGATTTAGAGGGCACCGGAGCGGCTGCGGCATGGGCATCGCCGGATGGGCCGGACACGCCCGCCTGACGGTCGCCGGACGAACGCAGGGTCGAATTGATCTCTTCGATATCGGGCAGCAGGTCGCGGCGCGACCCGAGGGCGGCCGCCGTCGCCGCCGCTTCGCTGACGGTGCTGGCCGAGGCCTCTTCGCCGCGCATCCTGGCGGTGCGGGCCTGTGCCTCGCGGCTGCGCCGGTCGGCTTCGCTCTCTCCATCCTGAAGTCCCAGTTCGGGCTGGCTTTCCAGCGCTTCTCCGGCCCGGACCTTGGATTCGCGCTCGGCCTCCTGACGCAGGATGTCGGCCACGGACGCATCCAATTCGCGCCGCGGCGCGGGCTCGGGCGTCTCGACGCGTTCCTCATCTTCGGCGGGGCTGTCGTCGGGGTCGCGCAGGTCGGCGGGCTCGGTCGGATCCTCGATCGGATCGGGCATGTGATCGGGGTGGTGCTGAAACCATGTCTGGCCGCAATTGGAACATTGCACATCCCGCCCTTCGGTCGGGATCACGTCATCCACCACCTCGTATTGCGCATCGCAATTGGGACATATCAGCCGCATCTCTGGTCCTGCCTTCTTTTTTAAATCCACCATATGTTGTAGAGGGCAAGCAGAAAAGTAATATTTGCATTGACCGGACCCCGCTTATCAATTGAAACCCGCATGATGCTGAGGCACAACAGGTGCGATGGGCGGGGGCAAACGTGATCGAGCTTGAAAATGTGGCCTACAGTTACGGCGGGGGCGAACTCTTGTCGGATATTTCCGTCAAGCTCGCGCCGGGATCGTTTCATTTCCTGACCGGTCCGTCCGGGGCGGGCAAGACCACGCTGCTCAAGCTGTGTTATGGCGCGTTGCTGCCCTCGGCGGGTTATGTGCGCCTGTTCCAGACCGACGTGCGCTCGCTCGAACGCGATGACGTCGCACAACTGCGCCGCAAGATCGGCGTGGTGCATCAGGACGTGCAATTTCTCGACCACCTTTCGGTCACCGACAACGTCGCCCTGCCGCTGACCGTGTCGGGACGCCATGCCGAAGCGGCGGGCCCGGATCTGGCCGAGTTACTGAACTGGGTCGGGCTGACAAACCGGGCCGAGGCGCACCCACCGCAACTGTCTGGGGGCGAGCGGCAGCGCGCCGCCCTTGCGCGGGCCGTGATCATGTCGCCCGACATCGTGCTGGCGGACGAACCGACCGGCAACATCGACTGGGAAATGTCGCAACGCCTGCTGACCCTGCTGGTCGAACTGAACCGTATGGGCAAGACGGTGCTGATCGCCACCCACGACCTTGGCCTTATCCGCGCCGCCAAGGCGCAGGTGCAGGCGCGGGTGCTGCGCATCTCGAACCGCCGCGTGCAACTGGCGGGGGCCGATCTGTGAGCTTCACTTTCAAGTCCCTGCGCACGCTGGTGGCGGGTGATCCTTATGCGGGCCGGGTGGTGCCGCCGTCGGGGTTCACCGCGCAACTGACGCTGTTTGCCTCGGGTGCGATGGCGTTTCTGGCGGTCTTTGCGCTGGCCCTGTCGCTGGCCAGCAGCCGGTTGGCCGAACGCTGGGGGAACGAACTGGCAGGCACCGCGACGATCCGCATCGTGGCTCCGCAGGATCAGCGCGCCCAGCAGACCGCCGCTGCCCTTCAGGTGCTGGAAACGACACCGGGAGTGGCCAGTGCCCGCGCGCTGAGCGATGCCGAACAGCAGGCACTGCTGGCGCCATGGTTCGGCTCTGATTTGCCCCTCGACAGCCTGCCGGTGCCGCGCCTGATCGAGATCGTGAGCACGGGCCCGGGCTTTGACGCGACGGGCCTGCGGCTGCGGCTGGCCGCCGAAGTGCCCGGCGCGGTGCTGGACGATCACGGCCGCTGGCGCGCGCCGCTGGTGGCCGCAGCACAGCGCCTGCGGGTCCTGGGCTGGCTGTCGGCAGGGCTGATCGTGGCGGCGGTGGCCGCGATGGTCACGCTGGCGGCCAACGCGGCCCTTGCCGCCAACGCACAGGTGGTCGCGGTGCTGCGGCTTGTGGGGGCGACCGACAGCTATATCGCGCAGGCCTTCGTGCGGCGCTTTACCTGGCGCGCACTGGTGGGATCAACCGTGGGTGTGGTTGTCGGGCTCATCGCCGTCTGGCTGCTGCCCTCGGGCGGCGACACGCCCGGCTTTCTCACCGGCCTCGGCTTTCAGGGCCTCGGCTGGCTTGTGCCGCTGTCGCTGCCACTGGTCTGTGCCGCTGTTGCGCTTGCCGCCACCGCTATTGCCGCCAGCCGCGCGCTGAGGAACCTGTCATGATCCAGACCATCCGCTCCTACCTGTTCATCGCGCAGATGTACGTGATGATGCTGGTCATCGGCCTCGCCTTTTTCCCCTATGCCCTGTTCGCCAAGGAAGGCGCGCGGCTGTGCTGCAAGACCTTCAGCCGCTGGGTGTTCTGGACGATGGGCTGGATGGTCGGGCTGCGCTGCGAAGTGCGCGGCGAGGTGCCGCAGGGCGAAGTGCTGATCGCGGCCAAACACCAGTCCTTCCTTGACATCATGATGATCTTCACCGCCCTGCCCAAGGCCAAATTCATCATGAAACGCGATATCCTCTGGACCCCGATCATCGGATTTTATGCCAAGCGGCTGGGCTGCGTTCCGGTCGATCGGGGCAAGCGGGGGGCGGCGATCGGCAAGATGGTGGCGGATGTCGAGGCCGGGCGGGCCGACCCCGGCCAGTTGATCATCTACTCGCAAGGCACCCGTGTCGCACCGGGGGTCAGGAAACCCTACAAGGTCGGCACCGGCGTGCTTTATGAACAATTGGGCCAGCCCTGCGTGCCGGTGGCGACCAATGTGGGCATTTTCTGGCCACGCAAGGGGATGTGGCGCAAACCCGGCCTCGCCGTGGTCGAATTCCTGCCGGTGATCGCTCCGGGCATGGACAAGGAAGCCTTTCTGACGCAGCTTGAAGAGGTGGTTGAAACGCGCTCGGATGCGCTGATGCGTGAGGGAGGGTTTGATCCGGATGGAGTTCATTGACAGCGTCAAAGGGCTGGAGGCGCTTTACGGCACGCCCGGCGCGGCCTCGATCCGCAAGGTGGCCGACCAGCTGACGCCGCTCTATGCCCGTTGGATCGCGCGGTCGCGTTTTGTGGTGCTGACGACCGTGGGCCCTGCAGGCACCGATGGCAGCCCGCGCGGCGATGACGGCCCGGTGGTCACACCGCTTGATGCGCGCACGCTGGCGATGCCGGACTGGCGGGGCAATCAGCGGCTCGATTCCTTGCGCAATATCGTCGAGG
>CAZITF010000258.1:0-4204 GCA_964542095.1 uncultured Rhodobacterales bacterium | reverse complement strand
TTGAGGCGCGCCTCGACGTTCATGTGGATGTCTTCCAGGGCGGTCGAAAACCGGAACGTGCCGCCCTCGATCTCTGACAAGACCGTGAGCAGGCCTTCCCGTATCGCCTCGACATCCTTATTGCCTAGGATGCCCGTGGCGCCCAACATGGCGGCATGGGCACGCGAGCCCGCAATATCCTGGGACGCCATGCGCTGGTCGAACCCGATCGAGGCATTGATCGCCTCCATGATCGCATCCGGCCCGGCGGCAAAGCGTCCGCCCCACATGGTGTTTGCAGATTTATCGGTCATGGCATGGCCCATCAGAGGTGAGAAAATGAAAAGACTACTTGCTGCAGCCCTCTACATGGCCCTCGCGATCAGCGCAATTCCCGGGCACGCCGACACCTCGGCCGCCGCCGCCCTGCGGGACGGCGACATGCGCAAGCTGATCTTTCACGACACGCCCAAAGCCGTGTCCTCGGCCGCCTTCGACCTTGCGGACGGGGCAGGCACTGCAACGCTCAGGGACTATCGGGGCAAATATGTGCTGCTGAACTTCTGGGCCACGTGGTGCGCGCCCTGCCGCAAGGAGATGCCGATGCTGTCAGAGCTGCAAACCGAGTTTGGCGGCGACAAATTCGAAGTGCTGACCATCGCCACAGGACGCAACTCGCCGGCGGGGATCGTCAAGTTCTTTGACGACATCGGCATCGACAACCTGCCCCGCCATCAGGACCCGAAACAGAAACTCGCCGCACAAATGGGCATCTTCGGCCTGCCGACCACGCTGATCATCGACCCCAGGGGGCGCGAGATCGCACGGCTCAGTGGCGATGCGGACTGGTCCAGCGACAGCGCCAAGGCGATCATCGCCGAACTGATCGGAGCAGAGGGCAGCTGACCTGAAACTTGAAAACAACGCGTCCACTGCGTAGGGTTTACCCATTCAGGAGGAGTCGTTGAGATGCATATTTTCATTGGGACAATTCTAGTCATCATCAGCATAGCGGTAGCGACAGCCACTTCGGGACAGACGATTTTACTGAACAAGAATGGACGCAATGTTCAGGTCGTCAGCAATGCAAAGCTGGGACCGGAAAGTCAGAATTTTTTCAAGAAGTGGCGCGATGATCGTAGTTATTTTGGCACGTTGGTTTTTAACAGTGCAGAGGATGGTCAGTGGGGGTCGATCTACGGATTTCACACCCTGAAGAGCGCGCGCACTGGTGCCATGGCGCTGTGTCGGGCGGACGCCAAGCAACCGAACGCCTGCTTTGAATACGCGTATCTGCTGCCGCGCGGCTATAACCCGAAAGCCCCAGGGCAAACGCTGAGCAAAGGGGCGCAGGAGGCCTTTGCTGGCAAGTATACCAAGTCCCAGAAAAAGGGCACTTTTGCAGCCTTTGCCATTAGCGATGCCTTTGACTGGGGCTTTGCCACCAACCGTCCGAACGTTGATGCGGCTCGCGAGGACGCGTTACTAAATTGCGAGGCCTCGATCGCCCGTTCAAAGGCGGGCGCGTCGTCTGTCACGCGAAAGGCACTGAACCTCAACCGCTTGGAATGCAGGGTGGTTCACACGGCCCAGCGCTAGCCTCTGTCTAAGGTGGCATGCACGACAGGAATGGTCACCAACAAGGCCAAGATTGCCGGTTGCGGTACATCACAGCCATCGTCAGGCCGCGTGACGCAGGATCGCGGCCTCGCTGGTGCTCAGGTTGCGCCGGGCGTAGGTGCCATAGGTGTGGGGGTCGAATTCCAGGTCCGGCAACCGGTCCAGCAACCGGGCACGATCGCCGTCGCCCAGCGTCGACAGGGCAGTGTTGGCGGGGTGAAAACTCTCGGTCTCGACACCATTGGCGCGCAGGATCTCGTGGCGCGGCAACAGCAGATGCACATAGGTCACTTCCGGCACGTTCGGATCGACCGAGATGGTCAGACCGTTGATCAGGTCCTTGGCCGCCACCAGCACCTCGTCGGTGTTGAACAGATCGCGCGCCACCGCGCCCCGCACCAACATCCGGTGCTCGGGCGAGACCAGCAGCTCCTGGTCCGGCCGCTGCACCCCCAGCGCACCGGCGGAAATGCGCACCGGACGCAGGCGCGGCATGGCAAACAGACGCGCGCCGGTCATGCGGCGGGCCCCGATCCACTGGACCTCCTGGGCGCCGTTGTCCTTGGTGGACACCCGATCGCCCTCGCGCAACTCTTCGATCAGGCGCGGGCCATCCGGCGTATCGATCAGCGTGCCCGGCGTGAAACAGATCACACCGCCCGCGCCCGCCCCCATGCCGTCGCCCGGTGCCGTGTTCAGCGTGTGATGCACGACCCAAAGGTCGGTATTGCGCGGCGGAATGTCATCGACGAACATCAACAGCGGCGGCTTGCCCGGCCCCACATCGATCAGCGTCACGGTATAGCTTTTGCCACCATCGGTGACCACGAAACTGTTGTCACCGAGAACCGGGGCGGTGTCCGTGCCGGGCGGCTCCAGGGGGGCCGCATCCAGTGCCGCGCCCACAAGGCGGTGCACCATGCGCGCCGCGCGTCTGCGCAGCGCCTCACTCCCGTCCGCCTTGTCCAGGCGCAACACATCATGGGGTCCATCCACGCGCACCACGTCGCCGCGCCACGCCCAGGCGGCCCCCACTGCCAGTGCCGGCAGAGGCGCGGCCTCAAGACCATCCACTTCTGTTTGCGACCAGGAGATGACGAACGTGCCTGCAAAGCCCGTCTTCATTGCCCTTTGTGCCTGCCTTGTCGTTTCTTGTTATGCATTTGCAGTTTAGCAGCAGGGTGATTCGGAAGTCAAAAACTGTGGCGGGCCGCAGCGAATCATCGCCCCGAATTCGCCCGAAACCGCAAAAGGTGTGGCATAAGTGTAATAGGAACCGGCCAGTATCGACCTAGAACGGCACCCGCAGGCGCACCGACCCGACAACCTGTCCTTCGCTCTGGCCTTCGAATTCCTTGCCCAGATAGGTCACCCCGTAAAACGCGGTGATGCCCGTTTCGCTGCGCCACGTGACGCCGGCGCGCAGCCGTTCGCGCGTGTCGCGCAACCTGGCCGCGCCACCCTCGGGCAGGAATTGGCTGTCGCTCACCGCCGCCACATCGCCCCCCAAGACAAGGCTGTAGCCGCTCCAGTCCGCCTCGACCGCGCGATAGCGGTGCCCGGTCACCGCGTCGCGCACCAGCAACTCGCCCCGGCCCAGCTGGCCGATGGTCAGATCGACCCCGACCCGCGCCAGGGTCTCGTTGCCCACACGCCCTTCGAAAAAGGGGCGGATCGCGGCACGTTCGCCCAATGCGAAACTCTGCCCGACCTCGACCACGGCTGTGGGGGTGATGGCATTGCCGATCTGGCCTGCGCGCACCGCATCCGACGGGCGGGTGACATTCAGCAGATCGTGCAGCGCATCCTGAAAGCCATCAAGCCCGGTCTGCGGCCCCACGAACACCAGATCGCCGCCCACGGCGAATTCGGTCTGCCCGCGCTGGAAATGGGTGTGCAGCCCCACCGACAGCGCCCCGGCATAGGCCCGGTCGGTGGGCGAGAGCTGGGCCAGGTCGTCGGGAGCCACGATCTCGGCCCCCAGCCGCAATTCGATCAATTCGCCAAAGCGCGCAGGGGCCGCGCCCGTCCATACAGGCCCCCACACGCGCGAGGACTGGATGCCGCCGGTGCGCCAGCGGTCCTTGCCGTCACCGATAAAGTCGTTGGTGACCAGGCGGCCATAGCCCAGACGCATCCGGTCCTGCGCCTCCGCCAAGGGGACAAAGCAAACAGAGGCGACAAGGAACGCCGCAATCCATCGAAACATCAGGCCATCCTGAACAAAAACGCCCCCCCCCCGAGCCTGTATCCGGATAGCCGGACCTGCCTGATTTGCCCAGTGCGTACAGATGTCAGCGCATCAAGTTTGCACGTGATGCGTGCCGCGCTGCCACAGTCCGGGGCGGCTCAGGCCCCGCGCAGCCGGTTCACCCGCACTTGGAAAAGCCGCAGGAGGCGCAGGTCATGCACCCTTCGATCATGCGCAACTCGAAAGAGCCGCAGGACGAACAGGCCTTGCCGCGCGGCGCACCCATGCCCACCACTTCGGCGCGCGGATCGGATTTCAGCCCCATGCCTTCGCCCGCAATGAACCCGGTGGCGATCATGTGCTGCTCGATCACACCCCCGATGGCGGCAAGGATCGAGGGGATGTACTTGCCCC
>CAZITF010000257.1:3852-4234 GCA_964542095.1 uncultured Rhodobacterales bacterium | reverse complement strand
AAATCCTGTCCGGGCGCACCCGCGACGCCAACATGCACCACCTTGCCGGCGAATTGACCAGGGCGGGCATCACCCTCGCCGAAGTGCGCATCGTCAGCGACGACCGCGCCGCGATCATCTCGGGCGTGCAGGCGCTGTCAGCGGCCTATGACACCGTGTTCACCTCCGGCGGCATCGGGCCGACCCATGACGACATCACCGCCGACTGCATCGCCGCGGCCTTCGACACACCCATCGACATACGCGAGGATGCGCGCGCACTGCTCGCTGCCCACTACGCCAAGACCGGCAGCGACCTGAACGCCGCCCGCCTGCGCATGGCCCGCATCCCGGACGGGGCGACGCTGATCGACAACCCGGTCTCGGTCGCACCGGGCTTTTC
>CAZITF010000257.1:0-3842 GCA_964542095.1 uncultured Rhodobacterales bacterium | reverse complement strand
GTGCACGTGATGGGCGGGCTGCCCTCGGTCTCTCAGGCCATGGTGGCGACGGTGCTGCCGCCCCTCACCGGCGGCGCGCCGCTGGTGACCAGGACGCTGCGCATCGACCGGGGCGAGGGCGACATCGCAGGCCCGCTCGGGGAACTCGCAAACGCCTATCCCGACCTCTCCATCGGCTCCTACCCGTTCCAGAAAGACGGCAGGTTCGGGGCCAATATCGTGATCCGGGGCACCGACGGGGCCATGGTCGATACCGCCCTTGCCGCCCTCGAAACACAGTTTCCCGCGTGATCGACACAGCAACCTTCTACGACGCGATTGACGGCACCTGGCCTGCCGCCACAAAGACGCGCGAAGGCCCATGGACGATCCGCGACGGGCAGGGTGGCGGCAAACGGGTCAGCGCCGCAACCGCCACTGACCCGACGAGCGACAGCGACATACCCATGGCCGAGGCGGCGATGCGCGGGCTGGGCCAAGAGCCGACCTTCATGATCCGCGCAGGCGAACAGACACTGGACGCCGCCCTTGGCGCGCGCGGCTACCACGTCGTCGACCCGACCAACGCTTTTGCGACCCCGGTCACAACCCTCACCGCCACCCCCATCCCGCCAGTCACCGCCTTTGCCATCTGGGAACCGCTGGCGATCATGCAGGACATATGGGCCAAGGGCGGCATCGGGCCCGCGCGGCTGGCGGTCATGGGGCGGGCACAGACCAAAACCGGCATCCTCGCGCGCTGGCGGGAAAAGCCCGCCGGGGTCGCCTTTGTCGCCATCCATGCGGGCATCGCCATGGTGCACGCGGTCGAGGTGCTGGACCATCAGCGCCGTCAGGGCGTGGCGCAATGGATCATGCGGCGCGCGGCCTTCTGGGCGCAGGATCACGGCGCGCACACACTCGCCGTTCTGACCACCGCCGCCAACGGCCCGGCCAATGCGCTCTATCAACGGTTGGGCTTTGCCGTAGTTGATGGTTATCATTATCGCATGCAGCCCAGACAGGATACCGCCCACACATGACAGACCGTCCAATAGCCCTTGATCTGCCCATGGTCGATCCGTTGCCCGCGCAGACGCAAAAATACTTCGACATCTGCCAGGAAAAACTCGGCATGGTGCCCAATGTGCTCAAGGCGCACGCCTTTGACATCGACAAGCTGAACGCCTTCACCACGCTTTACAACGACCTGATGCTGGCCGACAGCGGCCTGACCAAACTGGAACGCGAGATGGTGGCAGTGGTGGTCAGCGCCACCAACCGCTGCTTTTACTGCCTGACGGCGCATGGTGCGGCGGTGCGACAACTCTCCGGCAACCCGGCTTTGGGCGAGGCGCTGGTGATGAACTGGCGCGTCGCACAGGTGACGCCGCGCCAGCGCGCGATGCTCGCATTCGCCGAACAGGTCACCCTTGCGTCTGCCCGGATCGAGGAAACCGACCGGCAAACCCTGCGCGATCATGGCCTGAGCGACCGGGACATCTGGGATCTCATCAACGTGGCGGCCTTTTTCAACATGTCCAACCGGGTGGCGAGCGCGACGGCAATGCAGCCGAACCCGGACTATCACGGGCAGGCGCGCGAGGGATGACAGGGGCCGCGCGTGCACTGGCAATACTCCTGTGCGGTGTGGCCGGGCCTCTGCCAGCGCTGGAATTGACCCTGCCTCTCAATGCCCGACAGACGGCGTCGCGCGATCTGGCGCTCGCGCAAGAGGCGGTGCCGACGGGTCCTTTCAGGGACAACACCCTGCCCACGCGGTTGTTCGAGGGGCCGATGACCCAAAGCGCCTATCGCGTGCCGTCCATCGGGCTGACACCGCTGCAGATGCTCGCCCCGATCCGCGCGCAACTGGACCGGGCAGGGTATGAGGTGCTGCTCGATTGCGATCAGGACCGCTGCGGGGGTTTCGATTTCCGCTTTGCGATCAACGTACTGCCCGCGCCGAACATGTATGTGAACCTCCGCGACTACCATTTCCTCAGCGCTCAGACACCGGACGGAAAGACAGCCATAGCGGTGCTGGCCAGCGCCGCCGCCGGTGCGGGATATATGCAAGTGGTTGAGGTCGGCGCGACCGACGTGGTCACGCCTGAGGCAAGCGACAGCACGCCGACCGGATCGGCTGCGCCCACGGGGGATCTGGCAACGCGGTTGCTTGCACAGGGTTACGCGGTGCTGCGGACCCTCGACTTTGCCCTGGGCAGCACGGCGCTGAGCACGGGCCACAGCCCGGAACTGGCCGAGATTGCCGCCATCATGCAGGCGCGCCCGGGTCTGCGCATCGCCGTGGTCGGGCACACGGACACGGTGGGCGGGCTGGATGCCAATATCGAGGTGTCGCGGGAACGGGCGCGCTCGGTGCGCTCTGTATTGATTGACGACTACGGCGTACCGGCAGACCGGATCGAAGCCGAAGGCATGGGTTATCTTTCTCCCATCGCGACAAACCTCACCGCCGAGGGGCGCGAAGCCAATCGACGGGTCGAGGTCGTCATTGTGGGTGAGGATGAATAGGTGCGCGGGCCAGTACCTGCGCTGACAGGCGCACAAAACGGTACTGGCGTGAGGCGAAGGTCGGAACAAAAGCCTGTCGATTCCGGCCCGCACGAACAGGCAAGCCACGACATGGCAGGGTTTTCCGGATTTTCCAGCCACAGCGGCCTTACGGATGTCTTGCAGTGTTTTTCGCGCCAATCCGAACATTTGCTGCGTCTTGTGGATGCCATCATGTGCGCCAACGGTGCGCTAAGCAGGGGCGAGCGCGAGGCCATCGCAGCCTTTGTTTCACAGCAATTCGCCACGCCTTATTGCGTACTCTTTCACACTGTCTTTTCCGAGGCCTTTTCCGGCCCTGTCGCGGCGACGATTGCCACGGTCTAGCCGCTCCTTACCTACGCGGAGGCCATTCTGGACCCGGATGCTATCCATGTCGGCGCGGCGTTCGATGCGGCCAGAAACGCGGGCCGGAGCGTGGAGGCGCTGTACGAGGTGGTCGACCTGTGCGACCTGTTGTCGTTTATCAATACGATCGTACGCGCCGCCGGAATGGAACCGCCCGAAGCGATCACATAGCAGCCGAGCGCACGGGATCTGTGGCGGGCATGTGTAGCCATGGAGGATGCGATCAAATCCTGATGTCGAAGGCGCTGGCTGCTCTTCGCAATACATGCGTTCTGACCTCGCGCCATTCATGAACAGCCGGTTGATCCATCGCTACAAGCCGTTGAAATTGCTTTGGCGGCAAACTGGCCCAGCGCGGGATGCGAAAAAATGCCCCGATGTTTTTCACACCGGGGCAGGTAACCGACTGATCGGTCTGGGGAGAAATCGTTACCAGTCCGCCGGACCCTTTTCGGCGAAAGTGTGAACCAGAAAATCGATGAAGGCGCGTACCTTGGGCTGGGTGAACCGGCCCGGCGGGTACACGGCGTAAATGCCCTGGGTTTCCAGCGGCAGGTCGGGGATTGCGTCCTCGACCAGTCCCTTTTCCATGGCGTCCGCATACAGAAAACTCGGCAGGTAGGCGATGCCAAGCCCGGAGATCGCAGCGTTGAGCAGCGATTGCCCGTCATTGACGCTCAGCCAGCCCGCGGTGCGAACCTGACGTTTCTCACCCGAAGGTGCGGTCAGTTTCCACATGTTGCCCGAAGACTGGTTGGAATAATGCAAGAGCTTGTGTTCGTTCAGATCGTCGATCTTTTCGGGGCGGCCGTATTGTTCGAAATATTTCGGGCTTGCGATCATGCGTTTGGTGGTTTCGGTCAGCTTGCGGGCGCGCAAGGTGCTGTCTTACAATTCACCGATGCGCACGGCCATGCAGAAGCATGTCGTGATCACGC
>CAZITF010000256.1:0-4237 GCA_964542095.1 uncultured Rhodobacterales bacterium | reverse complement strand
CTTGCCGCCGCCGCCGCCGGACATGTTTTCGTAGGACGCCGTGCCCACAAGACCGGAAGCCGTCAAGGCCTCGCCCGTGCCGCGCGCGGTTCCGTCCCAGCCGCCGCCAGCACCGCCGGGGATCAGAAAGTGGATCTTGTCCACGACCTGGTGACTTTCGGCGAAAGCGGATGAGGCAAAGCCCATCGTGGCCACAGCCGCTGCAATCAGGGCCCTGCGGCCCAGTGTAAATGTCGTCATGATTTCCTCCCATTTGACAACTGTCCGCACTGCGGCTCAGTTGCGACAGACAAGCCATAACAACCTGACACTGACCTGACACCGAAAAAATTGGCGGCTGACACAGATGAAGTTTCTTCTTGTCGAAGATAATCGGGAACTGGCGAGCGCGATTTCGTCCCGCATGCGCCAGGATGGCCATGTCATTGAACATGCAGCGAATTTATCCGATGCGCAGGCCTTTATCGAGACCAGTGAATTCGACCTGATCCTGCTGGATATCATGCTGCCGGATGGGGACGGGCGGGTCTTTCTCAAACAGCATCGCGCCCGCCAAATGGACACGCCGGTGATCATTCTGACCGCGCGCAGCCAGGTTTCGGATCGAATCGGTACACTCGATCTGGGCGCGGACGACTATGTCACCAAGCCCTTCGATCACGCCGAGCTTGAGGCGCGCTGCCGCGCGGTTCTGCGCCGCAAGGCGGGGGCGTCGAAGACCGTGATCGAACTGGGCGGCGTCAGATTTGACCCGGTCGCCGGGTCCCTTGACGTGCGTGGTCAAAGCGTGAGCCTGCGCAATCGCGAGTTGCGTCTGCTGGAATTGTTGATCAATGCGCCCGGGCAGGTGTTTTCCAAGCAACGGCTGGCGGACCGGCTGTTTTCCTATGATCACGACGCGTCCGAAAACGCGATAGAGGTCTATGTCGGTCGCCTGCGCAAACACCTCAAGCCGTCGGATCTGACGATCACCACCCTGCGCGGTCTTGGCTATCGGCTCGACAATGGGACATAGCCCGTCCGTCTCCGGTTCGCTCAGGAACCGGCTTGTCCTCAGCCTGATCGGCGGTGCGGCGGTCCTCGCGGTCCTGCTGTTCCTTGTCGTGCGCAACTATGCCACGCAGGTCGCGCAACAGGGGCAGGACAACATCCTGCGCGCCTCGGTGACCTCGATTCTGGACGCGGCGGCCATCCGTGAGGGCGAGGTCGAGGTCGACATTCCCTATGCCGCCTTCTCGATGCTCGGCACGGCTTTGGACGACCGTATTTTTCATGCCATCTATCAGGACTCGCGGTTTCTGTCCGGCTATCCCGATCTGCCCGTTGCGCCCGGATCGGGGCGCGAAAGCACGTTTGCAACGGTGTCGCATCAGGGCGAAGTGGTGCGTGTGGTCACCGCGAGCCGCGTGTTGATCGCGGACGGCAAGCGCACCACTGTTCGTGTCGCCCTTGCGCAGACGCAGGATGCGCTCGCAGGCCAACTCGAACAGATTTCGAAGAACGCGGCCCTGCTGGGGGCAGGCTTTTTCGCACTGGCCATCCTTTTGTCGGTCTGGGCCACCTCTGCGACCATCGGACAGCTGAAGCGTCTGACAGATGCGGTGACGCGGCGCGGGCCGCAGGACCTCAGCCCGTTTCAAAAGCCGGTGCCATCCGAAATGCTGCCTCTTGTCACCTCGCTCAATTCGTTGATGGGGCGGCTGGACCAGTCGCTCAGGCAATCGGAGGATTTCATTGCCGAGGCCGCTCACCGCGTCCGCACGCCGCTTGCCACCGTGCGTTCCTATGCGGAGGCCACGTTGCAGCGGATGGACAAGGAAGAAAACCGGCAGAACATGCGGTCCATGATGCGTGCCATCGACGAAAGCTCGCGCGCGGCGGTGCAGTTGCTGGATCACGCGATGATCACCTTTCGCTCGGACCATCTGGAACGGCAGGACATCGACCTTGCCGAACTGGTTGACGAACTTGTGCTGCGTCTGACCCCGATTGCCGAGATGAAGGACCTGACCCTGCACTTTCACAGCGATGGCCCGGTGCCCTGTTCGGGCGATCCGATCCTGATCCAGAATGCGGTGCGCAACCTGTTGGACAATGCGCTGAAATATGCCCCGAGGGAGGGGACGGTGACGGTGGCGGTGTCCGCCACGCCGCAGCCCCGGATTTCGGTCAGCGACAACGGCAAGGGGTTCCCGACCGAGGAGCTTGGGACGCTGACCTCGCGGTTCAAGCGCGGTGCGAATGCCGAAGGCACGATCGGGTCGGGCCTTGGGCTGACGATTGCGATGGACGTGGCCACGGCCCATGGCGGAGAACTCAGACTGTCCAACACACCGGAGGGCGGCGCATGCGCACAACTCTTGCTCTGATATTCTGGCTGTTTCCCCTGATTGCCCTGGCGCAGGATTGGGAAGATCGGCGCCTGTTCGGAACGCCCGAGGCAGAGGCACAGCTGCGCGTTCTTTCCAGCACGGACACGTCGCTGTTCGCGCCGGTGATCGAGCGCTTTCTGAGCGACAACCCGGATGTGTCGGTCGAATATCTGGTGACCGGCACGTCCGACATCTACACCATCTTTCGCCAAAACCCCGAGGCATTCGATGTGGTGATTTCCAGCGCGATGGATTTGCAGATCAAGAACGCCAATGACGGCTTTGCCCGGCCCTTGCAGAACGTGTCGCACCCCAAATGGGCGCAGTGGCGCAACAGCCTGTTTGCCTTCACGTCGGAACCGGCGGCGATTGTCATCAACCGTGCGGCCTTTGCCGGGCAGGCGATACCCGGCACCCGTCAGGAACTGATCGAGGCCCTGCGCGCCCGGCCCGACACGTTCCGCGGCCGGGTCGGCACCTATGATGTGCGTCAGTCCGGTCTGGGATACCTGTTCGCGACACAGGACGCGCGCGCGTCCGAAACCTACTGGCGCCTGATGGAGGTCATGGGCGCGCTGGATGTCCGGCTGTATTGCTGTTCGGGCGACATGATCGACGACCTTGCCGACGGCACCATCGCCGTCGCCTACAACGTGCTGGGCAGCTACGCGACCGCCCGCGTCGACAGCCGCGATACGCTCGAGATCATCCTGCCGTCCGACTTTCCGACCACGATGATGCGCACGGCCATGGTGTCGAGCGCGGCCCCTCAACCGGAACGGGCCGAAGACTTCGTGCGTCATCTGATCGCGCTGCAATCCAGTGCGGACCGCGATATCCTTCCATTGCCGCCGATCAACGCGCAGATCAACGACCCGGATCGCGCGACGATCGTGCTGGAACCGGCGTTGATGACGTTCCTGGATGCGCTGACACGTCGCAAGTTCCTTGCCGAGTGGGAGGATGCGGTGATCCAGGAATAGCGGACCCTGTTCAGGTGCCGTTCCGGCCCGGTCCCCCCCGACCCGAGCAATCACCCGGTTGCCAAACGCCTTGCCCAAGAGGTCAAATGGCAGCAGGGTGTTCAAGACAGACACTTTGTTTCGGGAATGGCGGTCACGATTGAATGAATGGCGCAGCGCCGGCGGTTTTGCGCGCTTCACTGCGGAAGTTTAAACTTTATCGCTGAAATTGATGTCAGGACCCAAGGCATTGCCCGAAGGTTTCCTGTGTGGAAAGAGTTTTGAGTACCTAGGGCAATGGCAACATCTTCTTCTGTATCGGACCAGGGCCGGAAATTCCTTGAAATGTTCGTGTTCGCTAAGGCGGTCCAGCCAGCGCAGGATGCGGCGGACGCCGAAGGCACAACAGATGCCACGCCCGAAGGCGCGGATGTCTCGCCTTTTCAGAAGGCCAAGGCGGAATGGGAACGGACGCGCAAGAACCTCAACGGGCAGATGAAGACCTTGCAATCGGCCATCCTCAAACGCTGCGCGCAGATGGGCATCACGGACATCAAGGGCGAGACCGATGAGCTTTTTCGCCAGTTGGGCGGGTTGGATCAGGCGCTGGAAGACGCGTTGCAGACGGTGATCGCCGCACCGGAAGGCGACACGCGGCTGGCCAGTCAGAAGGCCGCGGGCAAAGTGGCCGACAAGATGCTGAAGGAACTGAACAGCCCGTTTTTCAACGCCGTGGACAGCGGCAACGGATTTCGCAGCGTCGCGGTGCGCGCCGACCCAATCAACAGAAAGAAACAGGAACGGATTCTACACCTGAACGGCCCGGATCAAGGGGCTGGGTCACTTGAAGGCAAGCAGCCAGCCGGACTTACATCGAACTGGTACAAGCAGCACGGCCTTCCG
>CAZITF010000255.1:0-4308 GCA_964542095.1 uncultured Rhodobacterales bacterium | reverse complement strand
CTGATCATCAACGGGACGGCGGACCGCGTCGCCCCCCCGGCCGACACCGTTGGACTGGTCAACAAGCTGCACGAACACAACGGCATCACCATCACCCATACCGAGGTGGAAGGGGCCGGGCACTTTTTTGAACAGCCGCACATGGACACGCTGATCGGGCACACCACCGACTACGTCAAACGCCGGCTGACGGAAACGTCTCGCTAATGGCCGATCCAGTTGTCCTCGAAATGGCCAACAAGCTGGCCGAGGAATGCCTCGCCGTTCAGAACGAGATCGGCGAGGATCGCCTGTTCATGCAAGTGGGCGACGTGCTGGGGGCGTCCTCCCAAACGCTCGAAGAGGCGTTTCTGACAGCGATCCGCACACGCATGGCCAATGATGCGGGCCGCAAGTTCCTCGCCCAAAAGCTGAAATCCTTCGAAGCGGCCAACAAGACCGAATAATCGACCGGACACGAAAAAGGCCGCGCAGCGAATGACATCGCTGCGCGGCCGTATTTCAGGTGATCACTCTCAGGACGTGCGCTTTTTCCGACGCGCCAGACCAATTCCCAACAACGCGGAACCCAACAACAGGCCGCCTGCAGGCAACGGCACCTGTGCGGGCGACAGTTCCAGTTGGAAAACGGCCGTACCGCCTTCGGCAAAGAAGAAATCGGAGATATTACCGGTTCCCGTGGTGTCCACGGACAGCGATACGAAGTCGGATCCGATACGGATGGTCGGGAATGGCGACAGACCCGCGCTCGTGAAGATGCCGGTACCGCCGACGATAGAGAACCCGATGATTTCCTGTCCCTGGCTGAACATGACATTGCTGATCATGATGCTGGCGAAATCGAAATCACCGCCATTCCCACCGTCACGACCGGTCAGCGTCAAAAGACCCTGGTCGGACAGGTCGACCTCGACCCCACCGGCCCAGGAGCTTGGGTTTTCGATTTCGTCACCATCGTCCAACTCGGTGCCAGCCCCGAGTGTGGCGCCCAGATTTTCAAACACGCGCGCACCCAGACTGAAGGTTGCGTCCGGCAGGTCGAATTCCGCTCTGAAGTCGGCAGATACAATGGCCGCAGAGGCCGGTGCTGCCACGAATGCCGCAGCGACCGTCAGGGCGCATACGGACTTTTTGAAGGTACTCATCACCTACTCCATATCTATGCCCCGCCAACACCATCGGAAATCCGGGCCGCCAACGTCAATGTGTTAACGATTTCTTCAGCAAAAACCCGATTTCTCGCGAATGGTGCGACCTGAAAGATACGCCTTTGTGGCAACCCTGTGCAGACTGTGTCCAGACCATGGCAGGGCTGTGTTTGCGAGATGGCCGCGCAGGGCGTTTCGGCACGCGCAGGCGAATCGCTGGCACGAAAAAGGCTTGTCTCATATCTTCTCGGTCGCTCCTGTTCCGCCCTCCCTGATCTCGAAAAAGCGCCGATCTGATGACAGTTGTTGCAGCGGGCGCAATCGCTTGCCGGCGCATGCGGTATACAATTGCATACCGCTTTCCAATCCCGCTCAGACACGCTAAGCGAAGCGCAGAAATTCAGCCCAGCCCGAAAAGGATGCCCGCATGACAAAGATCAAGGTGGAAAACCCAATTGTCGAGATGGACGGAGACGAGATGACCCGGATCATCTGGGACTTCATCAAGCAGAAACTGGTCCTGCCCTACCTTGACATCGACCTGTTGTATTACGACCTCGGCATTCAGGCCCGGGACGACACCAACGACCAGATCACCATCGACGCCGCCGAAAAGACCAAGGAAGTCGGCGTGGCCGTCAAATGCGCGACCATCACACCGGACGAGGCGCGGGTCGATGAATTCGGCCTCAAGCAGATGTGGCGCAGCCCCAATGGCACGATCCGCAACATCCTGGGCGGCGTGATCTTTCGCCAGCCCATCATCTGCAAGAACGTACCGCGCCTCGTGCCCGGCTGGACCAGACCGATTGTCGTTGGGCGCCACGCCTATGGCTACCAGTACCGCGCGACGGACTTCAAATTGCCCACGGGTGGCAAGCTGTCGCTGAAATTCGTCGGCAACGACGGCGAAGTGATCGAGCGCGAAGTGTTTGACGCACCCGACAGTGGCGTGGTCATGGCGATGTACAACCTCGACAAGTCGATCATCGATTTCGCAAGGGCGTCCCTGAACTATGGGCTGAACATTGGCTGGCCGGTCTACCTGTCGACCAAGAACACGATCCTCAAGCAATATGACGGGCGTTTCCTCGAACTGTTCCAGCACATCTACGAGACCGAGTTCGAGGACCAATTCAAGGCTGCGGGCATCACCTATGAACACCGCCTGATCGACGACATGGTCGCCTGCGCGATGAAGTGGAATGGCGGCTTTGTCTGGGCCTGCAAGAACTATGACGGCGACGTGCAGTCCGACACCGTGGCGCAGGGATTTGGCTCCCTCGGTCTGATGACATCCGGGGTGATGGCGCCCGGCGGCAAGACCGTCGAGGCCGAAGCGGCACACGGCACCGTCACCCGCCACTACCGCCAGCACCAGAAGGGCGAGGAGACCTCGACCAACTCGATCGCATCGATCTATGCCTGGACGGGCGGGCTCAAGCACCGCGCCAAACTGGACGGGAATGATGCGCTGATGAAATTCGCCACGACGCTGGAAAAGGTCATCGTCGACACGGTCGAAACCGGACACATGACCAAGGATCTGGCACTGCTGGTCGGCCCGAACCAGAGTTGGCTGACCACCATGGGCTTCCTTGAAAAGATTGACGAAAATCTGAACAAGGCCCTGGCAGGCTGAACAACGCAATGACGACAGGGCGGCCTTGACGGGTCGCCCTTTTTTCATTTCCGGCAGCGCCCTCAACCGCCGCCTTGATCGCCATATTGCAAACTAGCCCCTGTTCGAGGTGCGTGCATACATTTGCGCGATCATCCGGCTGGCCGTCTTTTCGAACAGGCAGGGAATCACCGCATGGACCAGCGCCGCTGCTCCGGCCAGAAACAGGCGCAGCGCAAAACCAGAGGCGAACACGGCGTGTTCGGCATAGCTTTCGTTCACATGACGTGGATGGTCGAGAAAGATGCGGTCGATCATGGTTGTTTTCTCCGTGCGTGATGGTCAGCGCATTTTGTTCCCTGACCGGTTGGAAATGATCCCAAAATCTGACCCCTGGACCGATTGTGTATGGTACTTTTCCCGTATATTTGGACAAGATGGAAAAAATTGACACATCAGACGCGCGTATCCTCAACGAATTGCAACGGGACGCCGCCCAGTCCCTCGAACGGTTGGGGGAAACCGTGGGGCTTAGCCGAAACGCCTGCTGGCGGCGCATCCGTGCCTTGGAAGACGCCGGGGTGATCACCGCGCGTGTGGCGCTGGTGGATCCCAAGGCCGCCAATCTTGGTCTCATGGTGTTCATGCAAGTGCGCACACACAGCCACGATCCCGACTGGCAGGCCAAATTCAACCGCGCGACGCGCACCATCCCCGGCATTCTCAGCGTTTATCGGATGACTGGCGACCTGGATTACCTGATCCGGGCGCGGGTGGCCGACATGGCGGGATATGACGCGCTGTATCAGCAGTTGATTCACCTTGTGCCCATCGCCGATGTCGCGGCAAGTTTCGTGATGGAAGAGATCAAGGACAGCACCGCCCTGCCCCTTTGAAAGGACCGCTTCATGCCGCTGCACTACATTTACCTGATCGTCGCTGTGGCGGCGGAAACCATCGGCACCACGGCGTTGCAGGCCAGCAACCAGTTCACCAGGGTCGGTCCGACCGTGCTTGTTGTCATCGCCTACGGGGTGGCATTCTATTTCCTCGGCATCGCGCTCAAATACATCCCCGTCGGCATCGCCTATGCGCTGTGGTCCGGCCTCGGGATCATCCTGATCGCGTGCATCGGGTTCCTGGTTTTCGCTCAAAGCCTTGATCTGGCCGCCATTATCGGGCTTGCCATGATCATCGGCGGGATTGTTGTCATTCAGGTGTTCTCTGACACGGCGACGCACTGACGGGGCGATACGAGCGCACAACAGACCTTTCTTTCTGCAACGCGGCACGGTATGGCGCGCACAACAGCCCGGATATTCGGGTTTTTCCGCTTGAAAGAGGCCCGAAATGGATCTGCGCAACATCGCCATCATCGCCCACGTCGACCACGGCAAAACCACGCTGGTGGACGAGTTGCTCAAGCAGTCGGGCACCTATCGCGAGAACCAGGCCACCACCGAACGCGCCATGGACAGCAACGATCTGGAGCGCGAGCGCGGCATCACCATTCTGGCCAAGGCAACGTCGGTCGAATGG
>CAZITF010000254.1:0-4358 GCA_964542095.1 uncultured Rhodobacterales bacterium | reverse complement strand
CACCAATGGGTGCCAAGCGCGCGTTCGGGGCGGTTCAGCCCCTGCATGATCCTGGTGATCTGGATGACCGAAGTGTTGGACGCCAGCACCGCATGTTCGGGCGCGTGCTGTTCGATGTCCGCGAAAATCTGGCGCTTCAGGTCCAGTTTTTCGGGTGCCGCCTCGAACACAAAATCCGCCTTCCGCACGGCAGAGCCGACCGACGAACACAGCTCGATCATCTTGAGCGCGCGGGCAATCCGGTCTTTGTCGGCGCCCAGCACCTTGAGGCTGTCGGAAATCCGCCTTGGCGCGGATTTCAACGTGTCCTCATTCGGGTCGGTGAGCGCCACGTATTGCCCCGCGCGGGCAAGCGTCAGCGCGATGCCGTGGCCCATGAGCCCCGCACCGATGACCGCAATCTGCTGTTTCTTGGCAACCATTGCTCAGCCCGCCGTATAACCACCGTCGGCATACAGAATATGCCCGGTGTAGAAATCGGATGCCTTGGAGGCGAGGAAAAGGAGCGGCCCTGCCAGGTCTTCGGGTTCGCCCAGGCGGCCCTTGGGCACGCGGGCAAGGAAACCTGCGCGGACCGTTTTTGCCTTGTCGTCGTCGCCGAACATCCACGCGGTCAACGGCGAGCGGAACACGGTAGGCGCAATGGCGTTGACGGTGATGCCGGTCGGGCCAAGCTCGCAACCGAGCGCTCTGGTCATCCCATCGACCGCCGCTTTGGAGGCGCAATAGGCGGTGTACCCTGCCGGGTGGCCCAACAGCCCACGCGCCGAAGAGACCAGCACGATTTTGCCGCCCTCGCCCTGCGCCTTCATCTGCCCCGCCGCCGCCCGCGCCAAAAGCCAGCTTTGGGTGACATTGGCGTCCATCACGGCCTCGAAGGTTTCGGACGCCATGTCGTTGATCAGCGCGACCTTGTTCATGCCCGACGCCACGACAAGGATGTCAAGCCGCCCATAGGCCTCGACCGCAGAAGCCATGAGGCCATTGCAGGTGTCCTCGTCCGAGGGGCGTTTGTTGATCGCAGTCACCTCGGCACCCATGCCGCGACATTCCTGCGCGATTTCGTCGAGCGCCTCCTGATTGCCCGCAACAAGCACCAGCTTGCAACCCGCGCCAGCAAGGACACGGGCAGCAACCATGCCGAATGCGCCAGAGGCTCCGGTGATCAGCGCCACCTTGCCCTTGACCTGGAACATCGAAAGGGGATTTGCCAGTGCGTTCATCTCTCAGGCCTCCGGCTTGGGTTGTGGCGGATAGGGCATCACGACAAGCATCTTGCAGACATCGTTCGAACGGTTCTGGATCTTGCGGACCTCGTTTGGCGCAATGGTGCAACTGTCCATCCGGCCCAGCACGGTTTCCGTTCCATCGATGATCACCGTCATCTCGCCTTCAAGAACGACATAGACCTTTTCGAACGGGGTGCTGTCCGGCCCCGCGCCGCCACCGGGCAAAAACTGGCTGAACCCGATCCATTGGTTCGTCGGCCCGCCGTCCTCAAACCCTTGCAGGCGCAGGCCGTAGCAGCCGAAATGGTTGGGCGCCTCGTAGGATTGCGCGTCCGTAAATCGTTTTACCTGCATGGCGTCCTCCCGCGCACTTGCGTCATGAAAAGAGGCCGCCGGTCAGCCCGGCAGCCCGTCAGGAAAGGATCAGAAGTCCGCGCCGTCATCGATGCGGAAGTTCTGACCCTTGTCGATCATCGCCACGAGGCGGATGATGCAACCGTCGCCGCGATCCCAGTTCCACGGGAAGAAGGCGAAGGTGCAGCGTTTGCCGGTCACCGCGTCAAGATCGCCGCCGACGTTCTCGATCCCCAGGATGCCTTTGGAGAACAGCATGTTATGCACTGGCTCCCAATCCGGGAACGCCTCGTCCCAGGCGATGCCGCCCGACCATTTTTTGTACTCTTCGGCCAGGTGCGGGTGCAGCGGACCATTGCGGTGCGGGCCGATGGCGGTGGCAAGCGGGTGGTCATTGGCCTGGGTGTCGTGCCCCACGACCTTGACGCCCTTTTCGATCATCCATTCCGCCGCCGACGGCACCAGTCCGGGGCAATGGGTAAAGTAATCGCCGTCCTCGTACTGCTTGTGCCACCCGGTGTTGATGATCAGAACATCGTTCTTGCGGATCGCATGGCCGCAAGCCTTTTCCAGATCGTCGCCGGTGATCTGCTCCCACTGCTTTTTGGGCACCGACACCACCAGCCCCGAACCAAAGAAATGCGGCAGCGGAACTTCGTCAATGAACGGCGAGCCCTGCACCACATGGGCCGGCGCATCGATGTGAGTGGTCACGTGCATGGTCGTCGTCAGCGTCTGGCTCAGCACGCCGGATTTGGCCATGTAGTGCATCCGTTCGATCTGAACGTCGCGGAAGTAGGGCCAGTTGGGGCACTGAAATCCATAGCGGTGGCTGAGGTTGTAGAACTCCAGCCCCATGTCGTTGTCTGTGTTGCCTTGAAACTCGATCCCGCGGATTTCGACCATCGGATGCACCTTCTCTATTCACCGGCGGCGGGCCGGTGTCGGATTGAATGTCATGGCAGGAAGCTCCTCCCCCTGTCCCGAATGACGGTACAAATTGACCACCATGCGGTCAACAAAAACCTGTATTTCGGTTGACCTGCACCGCATCGCGGTACATAACAGGCCGACGCAAGGGCGTTGTGCTGTCCATGGAAACTAAAAGGTGCGGCTGTTAGATGCTTGATCAAAATGACAAAAAAGACAGATCCGGCATTCAGGTTATCGCACGGGCCGCCGCGATCTTGCGAGCATTGAAAGAAGAGCGGAGCGGGCTCAGCCTCGGCCAGATTGCCCGCCGTGTCGATCTGCCCCGCTCTACGGTACAGCGAATCACGGGTGCCCTGTCGACAGAGCGGTTCATCATCCAGGACCCGAACGGCGGCGGTATCCGGCTTGGCCCCGAGCTGGGCGCATTTGCCGAAGCGGCCAATTTCAACATCGTCGAGCGCTGCCGCGCGATCCTGAACGATATCACCCAGAAGACGGGGGAAACCACCGATCTGGCGGTGCTGCGCAACGGCGGCATGATCTTTCTGGATCAGGTGCCGGGATTGCACAGGCTGCGCACGGTGTCATCCGTGGGCGAGGTTTTTCCCCTGACAACCACCGCCAACGGTCTCGCCTGCCTTGCCCTCATGACCGAAGAAGAGGCCCAGCCCCTTATCGATCAGGAGACCGCTGGAAAACTTTCAAAAGGTGAACTGGAGGCCTTGCAAACCAAGCTGGACAATATCCGCGCAACGGGTCTGGCCTATGACATCAACGAACACACCGCTGGCATTTCTGCTGTCGGCTTTGCCTTCCGTGACCTCAGCGGAAACTATCACGCAATCTCGGTGCCTGTCCCGACACTGCGCTTTGCCGACATCAAGCCCCTTCTGGAAGCCACACTCCGGGAAGCACATGACAAGGTTCAGGCAGAGTTTTCCTTTGATCAATAGGTGTCACCTTGCGGCGCGCACCATATTTGTCTCGCACCCAAATCTCTGATCTTTGGTATGGTCTTGGCCCTAAGCGGTTCACTGTTTTCGACAGATCCCGAATGGCGGCATCGACAGGCAATGTCAGCCGTTTTCGCACCCGCGGCGAACGTCCGCATTCCCGACCCGGCGCGGTTCGCGGCAACAGCGACATTTCGAAAGCGGCCTCTGGCTGCGCGCAAGGCAAGGTCAGCGTTGCGCCCGCACACCGGACGAAGGCATGTTTCGGGGTTTTGCGGGTTGGTCTTCGGGGGCCTTGGCGGCGCGTCCGTGCGACACGAGCCGCGCCGTTGACAGGTTGCGGCAGGGCAATCGGGCCGATCCGCTTGAGCGCTTCATGGCCGCCACCTGCATTGTCCCGACCAGCAGTGCCCAAAGGGTGCCATTGCGCGATCCCGCCGGGACGGGCTGGTCCCTCTCGGCAGATTTGGCCGGTGTCACATCGCCTGCCGGTCAGCGGATTGCCCTGCGGCTGGGCCTTGATTCCGGCCCGGATGGAGCTTTGGGGAACGCTCGCTTTCCCCGGTTCGCCAGCCGCCCCATCAATGCCCGCCCAGAATACCTGTGCGCACCCCATAATCCGTTGCGACCTCGTAATCGGGGTCGTCGTCGCTGTCGACGATCAGGTGGCCGGCCTTGGTCAGCAGGCGGTGGCAATCGTGGGTCAGGTGGCGCAGCTGCACGCGCTTGCCCAGTTCCTCGTACTTGCCCGCCACGGCCTCGATCGCCTGCAATGCGGACTGGTCCACAACGCGGCTGTCGGCGAAATCGACGATCACTTCGGACGGGTCGTTTTCGACGTCGAACATCTCGATGAGCCTGCGCCCGCGCGGCGAGGACCTCGCGACGG
>CAZITF010000253.1:755-4366 GCA_964542095.1 uncultured Rhodobacterales bacterium | reverse complement strand
AGGCGGTTACGGGCCACAAGGGCGGGCAGGGGTTCGACACGCACGTGATCGGCTTCGAAGTGCATTCGTCGCTGCTGCCCACCGGGGTCAGCGCCATTCTGGAAGGGGTCAAGGTCATCGACTTTGCCAACAGGCGCAACGCCGAGAACGCGGCCCGTGCGCCCTCGCCGATCGCGGCGATGTTCGATCCGCCCTATACCACATGGCATGTGGGGCAGGTGACGGGCGGGACGGCGCACAACATCACCGCGAAATCCTGCCGCTTCGGCATGGATTTCCGCGCCGTGCCCGGCGATGACCTCGCGGCGCTGAAAAAGGCCTATCTGGACCATGTGGCGCGGATCGAGGCGGGCATGCAGGCGATCCGCCCCGAGACCCGCATCGAGGTCGAGCAACGCTTTGACGTCCCGCCCCTCAAGCCCGAAACGGATGGCGTGGCCGAGGCGCTGGTGCGTGGGATCACGGGCGACAATGCGGGCCACGTGGTCAGCTATGGCACTGAGGCCGGGCAATTCCAGGCGGCAGGCTATTCCGCCGTGGTCTGCGGGCCGGGCGATATCGCGCAGGCCCACCAGCCCAACGAATTCATCTCGGTTGCCCAGTTCGAGGCAGGCCACGCTTTCATGCGTGATCTGGTGGCGCGTCTTGGCTGAGGGGGCGGTTTTCGGCGCGAAAACCGGCTGGAAACCGATGCGGTTTCCGCGGGTGCCCTGCTTTGCGGGTCGCAAAGCTGCCGCACACCGCGTCGGTGTGCGATGAGCGGCTTTCCCATCTCCGAGGCCACGCCCGTCACCTGGCCCGGCCCGCACCCGGCAGAGGCGGATGTCGTCGTGATCGGTGGCGGTGTGATCGGCGTGTGCACGGCACTTTTCCTCGCGCGCGACGGCAAGCGTGTCGTGCTGCTGGAAAAGGGCCGCATCGCGGGCGAGCAATCGGCGCGCAACTGGGGCTGGATCCGCCAGCAGGGCCGCGACCCTGACGAATTGCCGATCATGATCGAGGCCAACCGCCTTTGGCGCGAGCTTGCCTGCGAAACCAATGTCGATATCGGGCTGAAGACCGGCGGCATCACGTATCTGGCGCGCACCCGCAAGGAGATGGCGGGCCATGCCCAGTGGCTGAAGCACGCGCAGGCCCACGGGTTGGACAGTCGTCTGCTGAGCACAGCAGAGACTGCGGCGTTGATCCCCGGCATGTCGCGCCGTTATGAGGGCGCGCTTTACACCGCGTCCGACATGCGGGCCGAACCCTGGGTCGCCGTGCCCGCGCTGGCGGGAATCGCCGCGAGGGCAGGGGCGAGCATCGTGGAAAACTGCGCTGTGCGCGCGCTTGACATCGAAGCCGGAAAGGTGACGGGCGTCATCACCGAACAGGGGCGGATCAAGGCGCCCGAAGTCGTGCTGGCCGCGGGCGCGTGGTCTGCCCTGTTCCTGCGCCGCCACGGGGTCGCGTTGCCGCAACTGTCGGTGCGCGCCACGGTCGCGGCGACCGCGCCGATGCCGATGGTCTATCCTGGTGGCGCGGCGGATGAACACATCGCCTTTCGCCCGCGCGCCGACGGGGGCTATTGCCTTGCCGCCGGGGGGTGGCACGAGCTGTTCGTCGGCCCGGATGCGTTTCGCTGGTTTCCCAAATACCTTGCCCAACTGCGATCCGACCCGCTCGGAACCCGGCTGCTGCCTGCCGCGCCGCGCGGTTTTCCAGATGCGTGGGGGACGCCACGGACCTGGGCGGAGGACGCAATCAGCCCGTTCGAGCGGATGCGGGTGCTGAACCCGGCCCCGAACGCGGGAAAGATCACGGCGCTGACCCGCGATTTCGCCGCGCTGTTCCCCGATCTTGGACCGGTGCGGATCAAGGCCGCCTGGGCGGGCATGATCGACACCATGCCCGATGTTGTCCCTGTGGTGGACCGGGTCGCCGCCTTGCCCGGCGTCACGGTGGGCACAGGCATGAGCGGTCACGGCTTCGGGATCGGTCCGGGCATGGGAAAGGTGCTGGCCGCTCTGGTCACCGGGGCCGAGGTGGGGCATGATCTGACACGCTTCCGCCTGAGCCGCTTCACCGACGGTTCGGCGATGCGCATTGGCCCCTCGGTCTGAGACCTCGAAAGGATACACGATGCCGGTCAGGAATCGTCTTGCTGAAACCCATGCCGAAATCACCGGCTGGCGTCAGCACCTGCATACCATTCCCGAACTGGGGTTCGAGGAGCACGAAACCGCCGCCTTCGTGACCGAACGCCTGGCCGAAATCGGTGTGGACGAGGTGGTCACCGGCGTCGCCAAAACCGGTATCGTGGCGGTGATCAAGGGGCGCACCGACACCAAAGGCCGCGTGATCGGGTTGCGCGCGGACATGGACGCGCTGCCGATCCTTGAGGCAAGCGGTGTGGATTATGCGTCGAAAAACAGGGGCGTCATGCATGCCTGTGGCCATGACGGGCACACTTCTATCCTGCTGGGGGCCGCGCAATACCTTGCCGAGACCCGCAATTTCGACGGCACCGTGGTGCTGATGTTCCAACCCGCCGAAGAAAGCGGTGGCGGCGGGCGGGTTATGGTCGAAGAGGGCGTGCTCGACCGCTTTGGCGTGCAGGAGGTTTATGGGCTTCACAACATGCCCGGCCACCCGACGGGGCAATTCGCGATCCGGGCGGGCGCGTTGATGGCCTCGACGGACGAATTCTATATCACCGTCACCGGCAAGGGGGGGCATGCCGCCGCGCCGCACCAGTCGATCGACCCGAACGTGACGGCGGCCCACATCATCCTGGGCCTGCAAAGCATCGCCAGCCGCAATGTCGATCCGCTGCATTCGGCGGTGGTGTCCGTCTGCGCGCTGCACTCGGATGTGGATACGCACAACGTCATCCCCCAGCAGACCCGCATGACCGGCACTGTGCGCGCGCTGGACCCGGACGTGCGCGATCACGTCGAGGCGCGGGTCAGGGCCATCGCGACATCCACCGCCCAAGCCTATGACTGCGTGGCCGAGGTCGATTACCGCATTGGCTATCCGCTCACCGTGAACGACCCCGAACACACCGAATATGCCATCGCCGCCGCGCGTGTTGTTGCGGGCGATGTGGATACCGACACCCCCCCGATCATGGCGGCGGAGGATTTTTCGTACATGCTCAACCTGCGTCCCGGGGCCTACATGTTCCTTGGCAACGGCGACGGGGCCATGGTCCATCATCCGGCCTATGTGTTTGACGACAATGCCATTCCGGCCGGGTGCAGCTGGTTTGTCGAACTTGTCGAACAACGTATGCCCGCGCAGTAAGCGCGCAATCAACAGGAGAGCCAGATGCCGATCAAGAACCGTTTTGCCGAAATGCATGCCGACATCACCGGCTGGCGGCGTGACCTGCACGAACACCCGGAAATCCTGTTCGACACCCACCGCACCAGCGCGCTGGTGGCCGAAAAGCTGCGCGCCTTCGGCTGTGACGAAGTGGTGACCGGCATCGGGCGCACCGGCGTTGTGGGCGTGATCAAGGGGCGCAGTGCCGCTTCGGGCAAGGTGATTGGTTTGCGGGCCGACATGGACGCGCTGCCGATCCATGAACAGACGGGGCTCGATTATGCCTCGAAAACGCCGGATGC
>CAZITF010000253.1:0-725 GCA_964542095.1 uncultured Rhodobacterales bacterium | reverse complement strand
GACGGGCACACCGCGATGTTGCTGGGGGCGGCGCAATACCTGTCCGAGACACGCAATTTCGACGGCACCGTCGTGGTCATCTTTCAACCCGCCGAAGAGGGCGGCGGCGGCGGGCGCGAGATGTGCAACGACGGGATGATGGACCGATGGGGCATCGACGAGGTCTATGGCATGCACAACTGGCCGGGCCGCCCCACGGGGCAATTCTCGATCCGACCTGGGCCGTTCTTTGCTGCCACGGACCTGTTGGATATCGAATTCGAGGGGCTGGGCGGGCACGCGGCCAAACCGCACGAAACCATCGACACGACCCTCATGGCGTCTCATGCCGTGACGGCGTTGCAATCCATCGTCAGCCGCAATGCCGACCCGATCGACCGGATCGTGGTGTCGGTCACCTCGTTTGAAACCTCGTCCAAGGCGTTCAACGTGATCCCGCAAAAGGTGCAGATCTATGGCACCGTGCGCACCCTGTCTGCCGAGATGCGCGATCTGGCGGAAAAGCGGGTGAGCGAGATCTGCAACGGCGTCGCGGCGACCTTTGGCGGCACCGTGCGGGTGCAATACCAGCGCAACTATCCGGTGATGGTGAACCACGACGAACAGACGGAATTTGCCGCCGCGGTGGCCCGCTCGGTCTCGGGCCAATGCGACGAGGCGCCGCCGGTGATGGGGGGCGAAGATTCCGCCTTCATGCTCGAAGAACGCCCGCGGGCCTACATCCT
>CAZITF010000252.1:0-4389 GCA_964542095.1 uncultured Rhodobacterales bacterium | reverse complement strand
ACATGATGCAGAACACCGGCCAGTCCTGCAATGCGCCCTCGCGGATGCTGGTCCAGCGCGGCATCTATGACCGTGTGGTGGACGAGGCGGCGGCCGTGGCCAACAAGGTCTCCGTCGGCCCCGCCAGCCAGGAAGGCCGCCATATCGGACCCGTGGTGAACGAAACCCAGTGGAACAAGATCCAGGGGCTGATCGACAAGGGCATTGCCGAGGGCGCGCGCCTTGTCGCCGGTGGTCCGGGCCGTCCCGAAGGGTTCAACAAGGGGTTCTACGTGCGCCCCACGGTGTTTGCGGATGTGACCAACGACATGACCATCGCGCGCGAGGAAATCTTTGGCCCCGTGCTGTCGATCATCCCCTTCGAGACCGAGGAAGAGGCCGTCGGGATCGCCAACGACACGCCCTATGGCCTCACAAACTATGTCCAGACGCAGGACAAGGCCCGCGCCAACCGGCTGGCCACGCAACTGCGCTCGGGCATGGTGGAAATGAACGGGACGTCCCGCGCGGCGGGCTCACCGTTCGGCGGCATGAAACAGTCCGGCAACGGACGCGAAGGCGGCGTCTGGGGCATCGAGGATTTCCTCGAGGTCAAGGCAGTCTCGGGCTGGGCGGCGGAGTGAAGATGTAGGGCGGGGTTTCACCCCGCCTTGCCGGCGCCATTACAGTCCGGTTGCCCGAAAGCGTTCCATTCCGGTCTTGCGCAACGTTTGGCAAGCCTGCGCCTTACCCCGATGTCACACCGAATTTGCCAGACAGATATTTTAGGCGACGCCTATCTGCCGGAACGACAGCGGGAACATCGCGGCTACCGCCATAGCGACGCCGCAACAATCGCGATCGCGACGAAAACGCCCGACAACGTGGAGTAGAACGTGACCGCAAAGCCGAAGGCGCGATGCCGCGCGGGTCTGCCGATCCCCATTGCAAACCCGACGCGACCGATCACAAAGGCAAAAGAGCAGAGTGGCAGTGCCAATATCCAGCCTTCTGACAAACTGAACGCCATGGCAGGATAGACCATCGTGGCAAGGAGAGCTTGCTCGGTCGTGTTGGTAAGGTAGGCACGGGCGCGGGCAAGGACGACATCATCCGCCGGGTTTTGCCCATCAATTGCGCTTGCATGAAAGAATCGATGCCGTGCGATAAAGCCGACACCCGCCGCAAGCGATAACGCTGGCCCAAGCAACGAGACGCCCAAAAGCCCGCTTCGCATATCGGTGCTCAGTGTCCGCGCTGGCATGAACCACGCCACGGTCCAGATCGCGATTACGGCGATGCAGGCGCAGGCCATGCCAAGTGCCACACCACGCTGTGCCTTGCTCAGTCCTGTTTTCATCCCGCTGTCCCATTGATCGACTAGAGGGCCTTCAATCTGCTCTCAAAGTGGTTTTGGCGCAACGCCACCTTTCGATCCCTGCACAAAATCAAACGACAGCACAGAAACTTGAGGCGTGTGGTGCAGCGACCGGCTGAATCCACACACGCACACCCGCCATTAACCCTTCCGTAACAAACACCACCGAACGCTGCGTTAACCGCCCCGTGCTGCATCAGGGGGTGTACGGGGGGTGCACAGGGGGTGTACGCCGGGTGCAGGCCAATTGGGCTTGTTTTACAGCCGTTAACCCCCGATTCGCGGGAATCCGTCGACACCCCCCACCGAACGTTGCGCAGATCAGAAAGGGGCGGGGGCGCGAAACTTCATCATGCGCCCCGAATCCGGGTGCTTGATCCGCAACTCTTCGGAATGCAGCATCAGCCGCGGATGCGCCCGCGCCTCCCCTTCCGCATAAAACGGATCGCCCAGGATCGGATGACCCAAGGCAAGCATGTGTACCCGCAACTGGTGGCTGCGCCCGGTCTTGGGCATCAGGCGCACACGGCTCTCCTGGGCCGTGTCGCGCAGCACCCGCCAATCGGTCACCGCCGCCTTGCCGTTTTCGTGGTCCACATGCTGGCGCGGGCGGTTCGGCCAATCCACGATCAGAGGCAGGTCAACGCGGCCCGTCTTGGGCGTCAGCCGCCCCCAAACCCTTGCAATATAGGTCTTTTTCGCCGCGCGCAGCTCGAACTGCCTGGACAGAAACCGTTGTGCATGCGGCGTCTGTCCGAACACCATCACTCCGCTTGTGTCCCGGTCCAGCCGATGCACCAGCAGCGCCTGCGGCCACACCGCCTGCACTCTTGCGATCAGGCAATCGGACAGGTGTTCCCCCTTGCCCGGCACGCTGAGCAGGCCCGAGGGCTTGCTGACCACCAGCATTTCGGCATCGTCGTGCAACACGTCCAGCGGTGTGTCGGGCGGGGCATAGGTGTCATCCATCCGCCCCGCCTCTCAAAACGGCGCCACGATTGCAAGCCCCGGCATCACGTTCCGGCGATGTGGTCCCTTGGCCCTTGGCAAAACCGGCGCGGTCGGCTTGTGTCGGCGTCATGAGATATATCATTGCCGTCCTCACCCTGTTCGCCCTGCCCGCCTGGGCGCAATCCGATTGCGGGCCCGACGCGCCCTGCGAGATCGAGGGGGGCAGCTATTACATGCTTGTCCCTGAAAACGCTCAGGAAAAGATGCCTGCCCTGGTGTTCTTCCACGGCCACAACGCGACGGGTGCGATGATCTTTCGCGGCGGGATCCGGTCGGACTTTGCCGAGGCGGGATATGTGGTGATCGCGCCCAACGGCACGCCCATTCAGGGGCGCGACAGCCTGCGATGGGCCGGGCGCGAGGGGGGCGTGCGCGATGACGTCGCCTTTACCCTCGATGTGGTTGCGGATGCGCAGACAAAGGCTTCGATTGACCCCGATCGCATCTATGTGGCCGGGTTTTCGGCCGGGGGGTCGATGGCGTGGCTGATGGCGTGCAAGGCCGCCCCGGCATTCGCCGGGTTCGCTTCGATCTCGGGGGCGTTGCGGCAGCCCAACGATACGGCCGACTGCCCGAACGCCCCCGTGCGTTTCCTGCAAATCCACGGGTTTGGCGACAATCAGGTGCCGTTCGAGGGCCGTGCGATCCGCGACTGGCATCAGGGCAGCCTGTGGGACAGTCTGGCCCTTGCCCGCACCGCCAACCAGTGCCGCAGCAACCCCGACAGCATCGAGATCGGTGCGCGGTTCCGCTGTCGCGACTGGAACGAGAGTTGCGTGGCGGGCGCGATCCGCTTTTGTGAACATGATGGCGGGCACGGGATGCCGCGCGGCTGGACAGTGATGGCGCGCGACTGGTTCGAGGCGAATTAGGCGGGCCGTTTGATACGCGGTCGCATCTGGCGAAACATCGACACCGAATAGATCACCAATGCCGCCCATATCATCGGAAAGGCGATCATCCGCGCCTGTCCGAAGGGTTCCCTGAACACCACCACCGCGACGACAAAGATCATCGTGGGCGCGATGTATTGCAGGATCGCGATGGTGGTCAGGCGCAACCCCTTGGCTCCATTTGCGTACGAAATCAGGGGGATGGCCGTCACGGCCCCACAGCCGATCAACAACCAAGTGCTGCGCGCATCCCCGGCCAGGAACTGCCCCTGCCCGGTCAGGCCCAACCACGTGACATAGGCCAGCGCGGGCAGCAACAGGATCAGTACTTCGAGCAGGAAACCCTGGTTCGGGCCGATGGGCAGTTGCCGTTTTGCAAGCGCGTAGAAACCCCATGACACGGTCAACCCGAGCGCGGCCCAGGGCACCGTCCCTGCCGAAATCGTCAGCACGGCCACGGCGCAGGCGGCCAGGCCGATGGCGACCAGTTGCGCGCGGGTGACCCGTTCCCGCAGCAGGATCGCGCCAAGGGCGACCGAGAACAGCGGGTTGATGTAGTAGCCGAGGGCCGCGTCCAGCGCCCGGTCGGAGATGATGGCCCAGACATAGATCCCCCAGTTCACCGTGATCAGCGCCGCGGTGACGCAGCCCATGGCCAGCGTACGCGGATTGCGCAAGGCGTCGCCCAGATCACCGGTCCGGCGCAGCAGGATCAGCAGGGCAGCGGCGATCGGCACGGACCAGATGATGCGATGCGCGACGACTTCGGCAGCGCCGATATGGCTCAGCATTTTCATGTAGAGCGGCAGGAAGCCCCAGAACACGTAGGCGCCCAGCGCAAACATCAACCCGCGCGGGGTATCCCCATCACTTTGTGCCATGAGCGGCGTCCTTTTGTTCCAGCCCCAGCACCGGGCCGGGGGTGCGTCACACCTTCACACGCTCGGATTTGGGATCGTACATGGGTCTGAGCGACGCCTCGGCCCGCACCCGCGTGCCCGCCACGTCGATCTCGTAGGTGGACCCGAGCACATCCGCCGCCGTCTGGCCCTTGCAGGGCACATAGCCCAGCCCCATGGCCCCGCCCAGATGGTGCCCATAGGCGCCCGAACTGAGATAGCCGACGAT
>CAZITF010000251.1:0-4461 GCA_964542095.1 uncultured Rhodobacterales bacterium | reverse complement strand
TCGCGCTGGCGCGCAAATCCATGTCGCTCAAGGGCTTTTGGGAGGCGTTGCTGGAAACTGGCCACATTACCGCTGCCATCCTGTTCCTGATCACGGCGGCGTCGATCTACAGCCGGATGCTGGGCCTGGCTGGCCTGCCCAACCAGTTGCAGGATCTTCTGGCGGGCAATTCGGCGACATTCTGGACGATCATGCTGCTTTACGTGCTGCTGATGATCTTTCTCGGAACCATCCTCGACACGGCCTCGATCATCCTGATTGTCGTGCCGCTGTTCCTGCCGCTGGTCGAGGCGCTGGACATGTCGCTGATCTGGTTCGGCATCGTCACCGTGGTGGGGGCGGAAATCGGATTGCTGACCCCGCCGTTGGGGATCTCCTGTTTCGTGATCAAATCGACGCTCAATGATGACCGCATATCGCTCAAGGACGTGTTCATGGGGGCGCTGCCCTTTGCCTTCGTGATGCTGATCATCCTGTTCATCCTGATCGAATTCCCGATCCTCAGCCTCGCCCTTCTGTAAGGAGCCACGCACATGCGCACAGTGACCAAGGACAATATCACCGATGTCTTCCGCAGCTACATGGCAGAGGACATGGACCCACGCACCCGCGAGATCATGAGCGCGCTGGTCCAGCACCTGCACGATTTTGCCCGCGAAACGCGGCTGACGCACGAGGAATGGCGCCAGGGCATCGCCTTTCTCGAAGGCTGCGCGGCGATCGAGACCGAGGACCGGCACGAATTCATCCTCGCATCGGACGTGCTGGGCCTGTCGTCGCTGGTCGACATGCTGCATTCCAGCCCGGACGCGACCTCGTCCTCGGTGCTGGGGCCGTTCCATGTGTCCGGCGCGCCCCCCTTGCCGGTCGGGGGCGATATGAAACGTGACTTTGGCGGTCCCGTCCTGCTGGCCGAAGGGGTCATTCGCGACCCCGAAGGCAACCCGATCGCGGGTGCCGAGCTTGACATCTGGCAGACCGCGCCGAACGGGCTTTATGCCAGCCAGGATGAGGCACAGGACATGTTTTCCTTCCATGGTCTGATGACGGTGGGCGCGGATGGGCGCTATGCGTTCACCACCGTCAAGCCGGTGGAATACACGGTGCCCACGGATGGCCCCGTCGGGGGCATCCTGCGCGCCTGCGGCCGTCACCCCTGGCGCCCCTCGCACCTGCATTACATCGTCAAGGCGCCGGGTTATCGCACGCTGGTCACAGAAATCTTTCCCGACGACGATCCCTATCTCGATCAGGACACCGTCTTTGGTGTGCGCGACGATCTGGTGATGACCTATCACGAAAAGCCCGCAAGCGCCTTTCCCGACGGCATGGCCCTTTCGGGTCAGATCGACGCGCCGTTTCTGGCGGTGAATTTCGACGTGGTGCTTGCGCGGGACTGAAGGCGTCGAACCGCGCGTGACGGACCGCGGGAATGTGGGCGCGTCGCGCGCCGCCACAGGCTGACCTGTAATCCGCCGCAAGATGCCCTATCATAAGCCCATGCAAGACGCCGGCCCCCACCCTCTGATCCGTTTGTTCCTGGGCGGAACGGCTGTGGGCTTTGCCCTCTCGGCGCTTTTTGTCGCGATCTTGTGGATGTGGGACGTGATGGAGATCGCGTCGCACGCCGAAAACAGCAAGGATGCCTTCCTGTTGCTGTTCATCCTGTGGTTCTTTAACGGGCTGCTGTTCGGCTGTGTGCAAATCAGCTATGTGGTCTGGCAAATGGGGCGCCCGGACGACGGATAGGCCCCTCATGTCCCGAGGAGAGCCGCCCATGCGCGCCATGCAACTCACCGCCCCTGGCCAGCCGCTCGAGATGCGGGACGTGCCCGTGCCCGACGCAGGGCCCGGCGAAGTGCGGGTGCGCATCCACACCTGCGGCCTCAATTTCGGTGACACGCTGATCGTCAAGGGCACCTATCAGGAAAAACCGCCCCTGCCTGCGACCCTGGGGATGGAGATGTGCGGCACGGTGGAGGCGCTGGGCGAAGGCGTGACCCATCTGGCAGTCGGTCAGCGCGTCGCGGCCTATTCCGGGTTCGGCGGGCTGGCCGACTGCGCCGCGCTGCCTGCCGAGATCTGCGTGCCGATTCCGGACGCGATGCCGGCAGTCGACGCCGCCGCCTTTCTCATCGCCTACGGCACGAGCCACGTGGGGCTGGACTACAAGGCGCATCTGAAACCGGGTGAACGGCTGCTGGTGCTGGGCGCTTCGGGCGGTGTGGGTCTGACGGCGGTGGAACTGGGCAAGCTGATGGGGGCCGAGGTCATCGCGGTGGCGCGCGGGGCCGACAAGCTGGAAGTGGCGCGCGGGGCGGGGGCTGACCACCTGCTCGACAGCGAGACCTGCGATCTGCGCGCCGATGTCAAGGCACTGGGCGGGGCGGATGTGGTCTATGACCCGGTCGGGGGCGATCTGTTTGACGCGGCGCTGCGCGCCTGCAAGCCCGAGGCACGGCTGCTGCCGCTGGGCTTTGCCAGCGGGACGGTGCCGCAGATCCCCGCCAACATCCTGCTGGTCAAGAACCTGACGGTGATCGGCTATTATTGGGGGGGATATATGCGGGTGAACCCCAGGGTGCTGACCGACAGCTTTGCCGCGTTGTTCGATTGGTATGTGCAGGGCAGGCTGAAACCCCATGTCAGCCACGTGTTGCCGCTGACGCAGGCCAATGACGGGCTGGAATTGCTGCGCAGCCGCAAGGCGACCGGCAAGGTGGTGATCGACATCGACGCCTGAGCCGTTTTCCGAAACCGGAAAACGGAGCCGGAAACCGTGTCGGTTTCCGCCCGCCCTAGTGGCGACCCTTGATCTGGGCATGGGCAAGCACGCGCGTCTTGTGCCGTTCGCGCAGGAACACGAACAGACCCGCTCCAAGGATCAGCGCGATCCCGATCCAGACCTCGAACACCGGCAGATCGCCAAACACAGCAAACCCCCAGAACACCGCCAGCGGCAGTCCGATATATTCGAACGGGGCGACCGTGGCCGCATCCGCCAGCCGGTAGGCCTGGCTGAGGCAATATCCGATGATGGCAGAATTCAGCCCCAGCCCGGCAAACACCCACAAATCTGCGTCCGCAGGCCAGATCCAGGCGCGCAGCAGAAAGATCACCGACCCGTTGGCCACCCCGTCTGCATAACGCCCGTCGCCCGCAACGACATAAAACAGCAAGGACACAAGGATGAACATCGCCTGAATGTAGACCGCCATCGCGCTGGCCTTGCTGGTCACGCCCAGTTTGCGTGTCAGCAACTGGTTAAGCGCATAGGTCAAGGCGGACAGCACCGGCAAAAGCAGAACAAGGCGGCTGACCTCCAGAGCGCCCGCATCCGCCCAGGGCCGCTGCATGATCACCACGCCCGCAAATCCGATGGCCACCGCCCCGAGGCGCAGCGGGCCGACCTGTTCGCCCAGTATCGGGATCGACAGCAGCGTGATGAACAGGGGCGCGGCAAAGAACATGGCCGTTGCGTCCGCCAGCGGCAACACGGCCAACGCCAGGAAAAAGGTCATGTTGGCGATCACGATCATCACACCGCGCAACCCGTGCAACCACGGACGCGCAGTGCGCAAAATCGTGAACCCGCCCTCGTATTGCACGATGATCAGGCTGAACAGGATGCCGATCCCCGACCGCGCGAACACGATCTGGTGCAGCGGATAGCCGCCCGACAACTGCTTGATCAGCAGATCGTTGATCGAAATGCAGAACACCCCGGTCAGCACGAACAGGATGGCCAGCCCGGCATTATTATGGGGTGTTGTCGTCATCTGCCCAGCCCTATCACCTGAGCGATAACTGTCACGCAAAATCACGCCGATTGAGGCGTGGTGCCGCCCCGGCGTCTGGGCTATGTTCGCCGCCAATCAAGACCACTCAGGGAGTGCCCGAAAATGCAAATGTCCGACACCCGCCAGATCGCCGCCTCGCCCGCCGAGGTCTATGCCGCCCTGCTCAACCCGGATGTCCTCAAGGCCTGCGTGCCGGGCGCGACCGAGGTCACGGGAAATCCCGACGACGGGTTCGAGGCATCGGTCACCCAAAAGGTCGGCCCCGTGAAGGCGACGTTCAAAGGGCAGGTCACCCTGTCCGACATGATCGAGAACCAGAGCCTGACCATCACCGGCGAGGGCAAGGGCGGGGCCGCCGGTTTTGCCAAGGGCGGCGCCGAGGTGCGGATGGAAGCGGTCGATGGCGGCACCGCCCTCAGCTATGATGTCGAGGCCAAGGTGGGCGGCAAGCTCGCGCAACTGGGCAGCCGCATCATCGACGGGTTCGCCAAAAAGATGGCGGACCAGTTCTTTTCCAACCTGCAAGAGGTGCTCGAAGGCCCTGCCGAGGCCGAAGACCCGGACACAGAGGGCAAGAAAAAGGGCTGGCTCGGCCGTCTGACCGGCAAGGAGTGAGGCGCGCACAGCCGCCTGTGCGTCCATGCGCTGGCCGCGCAAGGGC
>CAZITF010000250.1:0-4483 GCA_964542095.1 uncultured Rhodobacterales bacterium | reverse complement strand
TGTATTACGACCCGATGATCGCCAAGCTTTGCACTTGGGGCCCGGATCGCGCCACGGCCATCGAGGCGATGCGGGTGGCACTTGACAGTTTCGAGGTCGAGGGGATCGGCCACAACCTGCCTTTCCTCAGCGCCGTGATGGATCACCCGATCTTTATCAAGGGTGACATGACCACCGCATTCATCGCCGACGAATACCCGGACGGGTTCGAAGGTGTGACGCTGCCCGCGGCCGATCTGGCCCGTGTGGCGGCGGCCTGCGCGGCGATGCACCGGGTTGCCGAAATCCGCCGTGCGCGGGTGTCGGGCCGCATGGACAATCACGAACGCAAAGTAGGCACCGAATGGAACGTCACCCTCCAGGATACCTCATTTGATGTGACCATCGACGCCGATCACGACGGCGCCACAGTCCGCTTTGAGGATGGTGCGGCGCTGCGTGTGTCGGGCCCCTGGACGCCCGGCGACCAGTTGGCGGTGATGTCGGTCGACAATGCGCCGCTTGTGCTCAAGGTCGGCAAGGTGTCCGGGGGGTTCCGTGTCCGCACGCGCGGCGCGGATATGGTGGTGCATGTGCGCACACCGCGTCAGGCCGAACTCGCCCGACTGATGCCGGTCAAGACGCCGCCCGATACCTCGAAATTGCTGCTCTGCCCGATGCCGGGTCTGGTGGTGAACCTGCATGTCGCGGCAGGAGAAGACGTGCAGGTGGGGCAGGCCCTGTGCACGATCGAGGCGATGAAGATGGAAAATATCCTGCGCGCCGAGCGCAAGGGCACAGTTTCCAAGGTCAACTGCGCAGAAGGCGACAGTCTGGCGGTTGACGAAGTCATTCTGGAATTCGAGTGAGTGAGGCAGGCGGCATAAGCGGTTGGCTGTCGACCATCGATCCCCGCGTCTGGCAGGCGGTGCTTGCCGGCCTGTTCGTGGCCATCGGCTGGCTGGTCAACGGCGCGCAGAACCGGCGCGAGGCCACCCGTCTGCGCCGCGAACAGCGCGACGATGTGCAGCGCGCCCTTGTGGCCGAGATCAAGCACTATCTTGAGGTGCTGGAGACCGAAGATGTCGATGCGGCCTGGGCGGCGATGCAGCCCCGGATCGCCGCCGGCTACGTGCCGTTCCTGCCGAGCGAGGCCAACGACATGGTATTTCAGTCGGTGCTGAACAACATCCACATTCTGCCCAAGACGGTGATCGATCCGGTCGTCAAATACTATTCACAGCTCAGGGCGATCGAGATGCAGATCGCGGATTCGCGTCTGCCTGCCTTTGTCGAGGGCACGGATGAAAACAGCCGCACACGGCGTGAAGCGGTCTATGAGGAATATCTGGGAATGAAGGTGCGCGCGCGCAAATATGCGCTGGCAGCGCTTGCCAAGATGGGTGCAGAGCCGGGGATCAGTAGCCCGGACGCGGCCCGTTCCGGCCAGTGATGGGAGTGGATCGTTTGGTCGTATCAGCCATATCCGTCTTTCAACATTGCCAACGGCAAATGCCGCCGATGCACTCGATTAACCTAGTGCGCCCCGTGCCGTTGTGCAAGGTTCCACGCCCCTTTAGCCCATCGGGCTTACAGGCATGTAAACGCGCCGGTCAGCTGTCATCGTTGCCGCGACGTTCGCGAATTTCACGTTGCCGCATCGGCATCTTGTCAATGGAGCGGGTAATCTCGCGCACATCCCAGGGAAAGGGTTTGCGCAGCTTCACGCCGCCGTCCTTGCCGATCAGCACCAGCATGAAGCCACGCGGGCGCAGCTTTGTGCGCAGCGCGCTTTGTGCCGACGGGTCGGTATCCGTCAGAACGACCACGTCGCGCTTTTCCAGATCCTCGACGCGGTCGTTCAGATACTCCATCTGCAGACTGAAGCTCGAGTCGTTGGGACTGTCCGCAAAGACGATGATGGGCCGTTTTTCCCAGACGAATTGGCTCAAATCTTCCACATCGCCCTCCAGAAAGATGGACGTGCGGGGCGCGACATCACCTTCGGCGGCGGCCAGTGATCCGCCCAAAAGACCTGCAATAACAACGGGTAGTACGTATTTCATGTGCTCTCCTGATAATCGTTATGTAGCTGCTTTTTCACCGATTACGACTGCCTGTCACATCATTTTTAGCTTTAATCGCTCTGCAAGTCTCTGCATGTCAGTTTTCCCCCGCGAGCGCACCGTTCCGGCGCGCCATATGGCCCATAGGGCATCAAAAGGGGCACAGATGAAAGTCATTCTGCACATCGGCGCACATCGCACTGCCACAACCAGCCTGCAATCCTACATCCGACGCCATGGGACCGAGTTGCGCGCGGACGGCGTCGGGTTCTGGGGGCCCGCCCGCACACGCAAGGGGCTCTTTGCGGGCATTCAGCCGACGCCGGGTCTGGGCCGTGCTGCCGCGCGCCGGGCGCGGGGGCGCATCCTGTTGCAGATGAAAAAAGCGCAGGCCAATGACGTCAGGACGCTGGTGGTCAGCGAGGAAAACATGATGGGCTCGGTGCGCTTGAACCTGCGCAAGGGGCGTCTGTACCCGGATATCGGAGAACGCATGTCGCGCTATATCTGCGCCTTTGACCAGCGTGTGGACAAGATCGTCATGTCGGTGCGCGGCCTTGATCACTATTGGGCGTCCGCCATGGCCTACGGTGTCGGGCGTGGGCATGCGCTGCCGGATGCGAAACGCTGCGCCGCAGTCGCACACCACGGGCGCACCTGGCGGGACGTGATTGCCGACGTTGCCTGTGCCGCCCCTCTGGCGCAAATCGAAGTGATCCCGTTCGAAGCGGCGGCGGGCCGCCCCGACCTGATGCTGAGCGCCTGCACGGGCCATGTCTCACCGCGCGATGCCGCGCCCGAATGGTTGAACCGCTCGCCCAATGCCCAGCAATTGCATGCCCTTTTGACCGAACGCGGCGAAGACCCAAAGGATGTGCCGAACACGCCCGAACGGTGGAGCCCGTTTGACGCCGCCGGGCGCGCGGCCCTGCGTGAGGCCTATGCCGACGACATGCACTGGCTGGTGGCCGGGGCAGACGGGTTGGCATCACTGACAGAGGAAGTGGACCAGACACGCGCGGGGAAAACCCTGCCACACGGTCCGCACAACAGAGGACAAGGACATGACATCGAAGAAAGACGCATGGCGCAGCCTCGCTGAAGCGGAACTGCGCGGCAAATCGGTTGACGATCTGACGTGGAAGACGCTCGAAGGGATCGACGTCGCACCGATCTATACCGAGGAGGACCTCGACGGTGTCGCCCATCTGGGCTCCATCCCCGGCGCGGCCCCGTTTACCCGTGGCGTCAAGGCCACGATGTATGCCGGCCGCCCCTGGACGATCCGCCAATATGCGGGCTTTTCGACAGCCGAGGAATCCAACGCGTTTTATCGCCGCGCGCTGGATGCGGGCCAGCAGGGCGTGTCCGTCGCCTTCGATCTGGCCACCCACCGCGGGTATGACAGCGATCACGACCGGGTGCAGGGCGATGTCGGCAAGGCGGGCGTGGCGATTGATTCCGTCGAAGACATGAAGATTTTGTTCGATGGCATACCGCTGGAAAAAGTCAGTGTTTCGATGACGATGAACGGCGCAGTTATTCCAGTATTGGCCAATTTCATCGTCGCCGGCGAAGAACAGGGTGTGGATCGCGCGGCCTTGTCGGGCACCATCCAGAACGACATCCTCAAGGAATTCATGGTCCGCAACACCTATATCTATCCGCCCGAGCCATCGATGCGGATCATTGCGGACATCATCGAATACACCTCTGCCGAGATGCCCAAATTCAACTCCATCAGCATCTCGGGCTATCACATGCAGGAGGCGGGGGCGAACCTCGTGCAGGAACTTGCCTTTACCCTTGCGGATGGGCGCGAATATGTGCGCGCCGCCATAGCGCGCGGCATGGATGTGGATGCGTTTGCCGGGCGGCTCAGCTTCTTTTTCGCCATCGGCATGAACTTTTTCATGGAGGCGGCGAAGCTGCGCGCGGCGCGCTTGCTGTGGCACCGCATCATGGCCGAATTCGAACCCAAGAACCCGAAATCCTCGATGCTGCGCACCCATTGCCAGACCTCGGGCGTGTCCTTGCAGGAACAGGACCCCTACAACAACGTGGTGCGCACCGCCTACGAGGCGATGGCGGCAGTGCTGGGCGGAACCCAGTCGCTTCACACGAACTCCTTTGACGAAGCCATTGCTTTGCCGACACAATTTTCATCCCGTATCGCGCGCAACACGCAACTGATCCTGCAAAACGAGACCGGCGTGACCAATGTGGTCGACCCGCTTGCAGGCAGTTACTACGTCGAAAAGCTGACCCATGATCTGGCCGAAGCCGCATGGGAACTCATCGAGGAAGTCGAGGATATGGGCGGCATGACCAAGGCCGTGGCCTCTGGGATGCCCAAGCTCAGGATCGAAGAGGCGGCGGCCACCCGTCAGGCCCTGATCGACAAGGGCGACGAGGTGATCGTGGGTGTGAACAGGTTC
>CAZITF010000249.1:0-4493 GCA_964542095.1 uncultured Rhodobacterales bacterium | reverse complement strand
CGATCACGGACGCGCCCTTGCGCGCCAGCCCCTGCACCCGCGCCTGGCCCATATGCTGGTCAGCGCAGGTGGGCAGGCCGCCACTCTCGCCGCGCTGCTCGCCGAGCGTGACCCCCTACGCAACCGGGGCACCGACCTTGCGCTGCGACTGCGCGCCATCGACACCCCGAACGCCTTTCCGGACGCGCATCGCGGCGCCATCCGGCGCATCCGGGACGAGGCGAAACGGCTCAAACGCGGCACCACAGACCAGCCCGGACTGGACCTCGGTGAAATGGCGGCGCTGGCCTATCCCGACCGCATCGGACTGCGCCGCGCAGGCGACGCACCGCGCTATGTGCTGTCGGGCGGCAAGGGTGCCATCCTGCCGCCGGGCGATGCACTGTCCGGTCACCGCCTGATCGTGGCGACGGATCTGGACGGCGACCCGCGCGAGGCCCGGATCAGACAGGCCGCCGCCCTCACCGACTCCTCCCTCACCACCCTCTTTGCCGACCGGATCACATGGCAAGACACTTGCCTGTGGTCCCGGCGCGACCGTGCCGTGCAGACACGTCAGCAAAAAACCCTCGGCGCACTGGTGCTCGAAGACAGGCACTGGCCCGACGCTCCGGACGCGGACGTCGCGCGCGCCATGCTCGACGGCATCCGCGAACTGGGGCTGACCCCCTCGCGCGGCGCACGGCGGCTCATGGCGCGCGCCGCCCTGATGGGCGACGACTTTCCCGACATCCGCGAACCGACCCTGATGGACAGCCTCGAACACTGGCTGCTGCCCCACCTCGCCGGCGTGCGCAGTGCCGCCGGCTGGAAGGCCTTCGACATCCTGCCCGCGCTTCAGGCCCATCTGGGCTGGGACAACATGCGCGCGCTGGACCGGGCCGTGCCGGGCCATTTCGAAACCCCGCTCGGGCGCAGGATCGCCATCGACTATGACGGGGCAACGCCGGGCATTTCCGTGCGCCTGCAGGAAATGTTCGGCGTGACGCAACACCCGATGATCGGGCAGACCCCGCTGCAAATCACCCTGCTCTCCCCCGCGCAGCGCCCGGTGCAGGTCACCTCCGACCTGCCCCGCTTCTGGGCCACCTCCTACTCGGACGTGCGCAAGGACATGCGCGGGGCCTACCCCAAACACCCCTGGCCCGAAGACCCGACCCGGGCCGATCCGACCCTGCGCGCCAAACCCCGCACGTAAGGCGCCGGGCGGTCCCGCTTCTCTGTTTTGAAAAAATCCTGGGGAGGTCCGAAGGACCGGGGCAAAGCCCCCAAAAAATGGCGTCGCCGTCAGGCGGCCTTCGGATCACCGGACGTTGCGTTAACCCCGCCTGATGCGCGCGCACCCGGTGCATGGGGGGTGCACAGGTGGTGTACGCAGGGTGCCACCCTGATTTCGGCGAATAACCCATATAAACAAAGGGTGAATCACCGCCAGGACCCGTGATGGCTCCCCTCCCGGTCGACACGCTCGAAACCGTGATTGCCGAAAAAGTCGCGCAAGCCCTGGATCAAGTCCGCCGTGCCCCGCGCGCGGCCCATGCTGTCATGCCAGGACAGCGCCGCCGACAGGGCGGGCACCGGCTGCCCGGCCAGAACGCAGGCGGCCACCACCCGGCGCAGGCACGGCACCGAGGTGCGCAGCCGCGCGACCATCGCCGGGGCAAGGATCATGTGGCCGTGCGGCAGGTCGGCGCGAAACGCATCCGCGAACTCATCCAGCAGGGCCGAACGGATGATGCAGCCCGCCCGCCATATTTCGGCGATGCGGGCCAGGTCCAGCGACCACTCGAACGCCTCCGACGCGGCGGCCAACACGCGAAACCCCTGCGCATGGGCCAGGATGCGGCCCGCCAGCAACGCGCTTGCCAGATCGTCCTCTCCGGGCAGCGTCCGGGCCGGCACACCCCGGTCCAGCACCGCCTCGGCGTCCACCCGCGTGGCCTTTTGCGACGACCAGCCGCGCGCGCCGACCGCGGCCTCGATGGCCGAGGCCGACTGACCAAGCTTGAGCGCCTCCACCACGGTCCAGCGCCCGGTGCCCTTCTGGCCCGCCGCATCGAGGATGAGATCGATCACCGGCTGGCCGGTTTCCTCGTCCACAGCCTCCAGCACCGTTTGCGCGATCTCAACGAGATATGAGGCCAGCGGCCCCTCCGTCCAACGTCCGAACATCGCGCCGATGTCCGCGGGCGGCATGCCCACCATATCGCGCTGCACGCCGTAAACCTCTGCAATCATTTGCATATCGGCATATTCGATCCCGTTATGGACCGTCTTGACGAAATGACCCGCCCCATCTGGGCCGACATGGGCCACGCAAGGGTCGCCCTCGAATTTCGCGGCAATCGCCTCGGCCATGGGGCGGAACTGCGCCCAGGCGTGGTCCGACCCGCCGACCATCATCGAAGGGCCATGGCGCGCGCCCTCGGCCCCGCCCGAGACGCCCATCCCGACAAGATGCACGCCCGAACCATCCAGCGCCTGCGTGCGCGCGCGGGTGTCGTTGAAATCGGCATTGCCCCCGTCGATGATCGTGTCGCCCTCGGCCAACATCTCACGCACTTCATCGATCATCGCGTCCATCGGCGCGCCGGACGGGATCATGAACAGGATGGTGCGCGGGGTCTTGAGGGCGGAGACGAACTGCGCCAGTTCTTCGTGGCCCGTGACCGTGCCCGCCAGTCCCTCGGCCTCGCTCAGGAACGGTCCGATCCAGTCGGCCTCGCGGTTGGAAACAGCAACGTCAAAGCCCTGCTCGGCAAGGTTCAGCGCCAGCGCGCTGCCCATCGTGCCCAATCCGTATACGCCGATATCCGCTGCCATGTCCCTGCCTTTTTCCAACTTGTCCCACATGACCATAGATGGCCTGGCCGGGGGTGCAACGCTATCCGCGAATATCGCCCGGGCTCAGCCCCGGCGGGCCATTGCCTGCCTCTTCGGCCGCACGGATCAGGCTGCGCATCCGCGCATTGAGCGGTGCCTGCCGCCCCAGACGGTCCGCCAGATGCAGGATCGCGCCCTGCAGCGCATCGACTTCGGTCTTGCGCCCCTGCTCGAGGTCATTCCACATTGACGATCGCGCCTGAGCGTCAATCGTCAGCATGCTGGCCGCAATCACCCGAAACAACGGCGTGGGCAGGCGCAGGATGGTCGGAATGAGGTTGGGCGGCGCGGCGGTTGTCCTGGCAGGCGTGATCCCCGCCGCCTTCAGAACCCGCAGCGCCTCGGCCATCTGATCGGCGATGAGGCGGCGCCACGCGCGGTCCTGCAATTGTTCCACAAGCGGCATATCGGCGAGCGCATTGACCGCATTTCCAAGGTTAAGCAGCAGCTTACCCCATTGGATTGCTTCGATATTCTGAACGGATCGCCAGTGCAGGCAAGGCTGGCTCAGATCAGGCAGGGGGCCGGCCTCGACCAGAATGTCACCCGAACTGGCGCGGTGATAATGCCCCGGCGCCCGCGTCACCACGTTGAATGGCACCGTGCCCGCGCGCACGTCCGCCCCGGTCAATGCCGTGCGCAGCGTGCCCGCATTCGCAACCCCGTTTTGCAGGCTGATCACCTGCGCGGCGGGTGAATGGGCCGCGATCAGACGGGCCATTTCCCCGGTGTCGCCGGACTTGACGCAGACCAGAACAAGGGTCGCCCCCGTCAGGACAACGCCCGGATCGTCCGAAGCCGCCACTTCCTGCACATGCAGATCCAGCCCGTCATAATCGCTCAGCCGCAGACCATGCCCACCCAGCGCCGCGACCAGGTGCGGGCGCGTCAGAAACCGCACATCAAAACCCGCATGCGCCAGCACTCCACCCACGAAACAGCCGATGTTACCGGCCCCGGCGATGGCGATCCGTGGCGCGCTCATCCGCCTACAGGCCCAGACACCAGCGCATGATCGCCTTTTGGGCGTGCAGCCGGTTTTCGGCCTCGTCGAAGATCACCGAATGCGGGCCGTCCATGACTTCGGAGGTCGCCTCGTCATCGCGGTGGGCGGGCAGGCAATGCATGAACAGGCTGTCGGGTTTTGCCTTTGACATCAGCGCCTTGTTGACCTGATAACCGCGCAGCTGGTTGTGGCGCCGCTCGCGCGCGGATTGGGGGTCGTGCATCGACACCCAGGTGTCGGTGACCACCAGATCGGCACCCTCCACAGCCTCATCCGGGTTGCGCACCGTGGTATAGAGCCCATCCAGACTGCGCTCGGGGTCGAGCGGCTCGGGGCCGGTGAACACAAGGTCGAATTCGAACTGTCTGGCGGCATGGGCAAAGCTGGCAAAGACGTTGTTGCCATCGCCCGACCACACCACCTTCTTGCCCTTGATCGGGCCGCGATGCTCTTCAAAGGTCATGACGTCGGCCATGATCTGGCAGGGATGCGTGCGGTTCGTTAACCCGTTGATGACAGGGACGGTCGCATATTCCGCCATCTCCAGCAGCGTGGCTTCCTCGAAGGTGCGGATCATGATCAGGTCGACATAGCGGCTGAGTAC
>CAZITF010000248.1:0-4519 GCA_964542095.1 uncultured Rhodobacterales bacterium | reverse complement strand
GCGGCCCGCGCCGGCACATGGGTGTTCTGGGTGGTCGAGGGGCCAAAGCTCAGCTCATCGCCAGAAACTCCGAGGATCGCGGACATGCGCGCGCGGGCCTCATCCATTTCCTCTCCGCCAAGGCGCGAGGCGGCGTAGTCCGCATAGGGCTGCACTTTGCGTTGGGTGTAGAACCGGGTCAGCCGGTCGATCACCTGCCCGCAGGCATAACTGCCACCGGCGTTTTCGAAAAACGCCTGACCTGCAAGGGACGGTTCGGCAAAGGCCGGAAACTGTGCGCGGACAAAGTCGAGATCGAGGGACATGGGACGGGCCTTTACCTGTGACCGGTAAAGACTAGGGGACTGCCGCGCACTTGCAAGGCGCCAAGTGACGCCGGGTTGCGCGATCGGTCATGTCCCAGGGCCGAACGCGCCCGAATCCGGGCGCGCTTGGCAACAGCTCAGGGCGCAGGCGTCAGCGAAACACGCCGACGAGATAATCCGGCTGCAACGCGATGGTTGGCGTCGGTGCAAAGGAAATGATCGACGTTCTGGCCTGGGCCACAAAGCTGGGCATCGTGTAGACCGTAAAGGCGCAGTTCGCTGCGGGGCCACTTGTGGCGGCCTTGAGCGACCACGCATTGGCGTGACCGGCGGGGCTGGGTGCATAGACGCAGCCATTGGCGAGGGTCATGTCGGTATTCGGGCCTGCGCTGGCCGCGGTGGCGGCAAGGACAAGGCTGGCGGTAATCATCAGTGAGCGCATGATACGTCTCCCATTTACAGGTTGAATTCGTGTCTGGGACAAGCAATAGCGGGCGACTGAGTTCACAAGTTGGCCCAATTGAGAAACTTGTAAGGCAAACGTGTACGTATGGATGCGCTGCGCGATTTTTTCCTGCGCAATCCTGTCGCGGCCAGCCTTGCAGCACTGACCTGTCGGCGCACAACGAAAAGAGGCACCGGCGCGCGCGCCGGTGCCTCGGGTCACTTAACCGGGCGGTTGTTATTCCGCAGCGGCTTCTGCGACTTGCGCAGAGGTCGCGGGCACACCCGCTTTCTCGCGCTGGCCGTCTTTCCAGATCGCCTTGACCACCGAAAAGCCCATGAGGGCCATAACCAGGCTGAACGGCAGCGCGCCGATCACCATGGCCGTCTGGATTGCACCCAAACCGCCCGCGATCACCAGACCGCCAACCACGAGGGCCAATGCCGCACCCCAGAACAGGATGTGGGGCCGTGCCTTCGGGCCTTCATCGCCACCGGCGTTGATCGTGTTGATGATCAGAACCGCCGAGTCCGCCGAAGTGACCAGATAGGTCAGCAACAGCACCACAACGACTATGGACATCAGCCAGGCCAGTGTCGGCTGCAAGATGACGGACAACGTCGCAAACAGCTGGTCCGCCTGACCGGCGCCGGTGATGGCCCCGCCGGCGTTGCCGTTCAGTTCCAGATCGATGGCCGTTCCGCCGACAATCGCAAACCAGACAAAGCACATGAAGGCGGGGATCACGATCGCGCCCAGCACATATTCACGCACCGTGCGCCCTTTGGAAATACGTGCGAGGAACACGCCGACAAAGGGTGCGAATGCAATCCACCAGGCCCAGTAGAAGATGGTCCAGGCCCCCTGCCAGCCGGACAATCGGCTTTCGGTCGCGGCGGCATATGTTGCGGCAATGTCAGCCGGTGGCAACGATGCCGCCGACGCAGGCAAGGCGTCGCCAAAGCTCTGCAACGTACCCCACGGGTTGGTGGCCGAGTCATAGATCGCGCTCAGGTCTTCGGCAGGCAATGCCTGGACGGCTGCCGGAACACTGGCCGTGAACGTGTCCATCGGGCTGCTCGACCAAACGGTCAGAATATTGCCCGGAATGGACAGGAGATAATCCCAGATACCCAGAACCAGCGCCTGCAATCCAAAGAAGGTCGACCCGAAGATCAGGAAGAACGCGAGAAGGAAAAAGCTGAGGCCCATGTTGATGTTGGACAGCCACTTGATCCCCTTGCCGACGCCGGACAGCGCGGACAGGGTCGAGGCCCCCATGATTATCAAGAGGGCGACGATAATGGCCGCCACCGATACCTTGGTGCCGCCATCGGCCGTCGCCGTATACAGCCAGTCGCCAAATCCGATCCGGCTGAGGCCGGCCACGAACTGTTCGACCCCAAAGCCCAACGTCTGGCTCACCCCCAAAACGGTCGCCACAACGGCCACTACGTCCACAGTATGACCCAGCGGGCCGGACAGCCTGGAGCCGAACAGCGGCACCAGTGCAGACCGGATGGTCAGCGGCAGATCACGCCGATACGCGAAATAGCCAAGGCTCAGTCCGACAATGGCATAGGCAGCCCAGGCCGCGAGACCCCAATGCGTAAAGGACCATATATAGGCCTCGCGCACGTTGCCGGCGGTGCTGCCCTCGGTCAGCCCCATGATGGTCGAGGGGTTTGTCCCGAAGTGGTACATCGGCTCGGCCGTGGCAAAGGTCAGCATCCCGATACCGATCCCCGCCCCGAACATCATCGAAAACCACGAGAAATTGGAAAATTCCGGCCTGTCCTCCGGGTGTCCGAGGCGCAGTTGCCCGGATGGCGGGTAAATGGCCAGAAACAGGCAGACAAATACAAAGAACGCCATCACGTAGACATACCAGTAGTTGAAAGTGGCCAGGATAAAGGTGTTGATCCCCGACAGGACAGAGCCCGCGGATTCCGGAAAGCCGATAGCCCAGATGATCAAGGCGCCGACCAGCAATTTGGCGGTCACCGTCACGTCTTTGGTAAAGCCTTTGTAGAATCCGCTTTCGGATACCTTGATAGGCAGGTGCATCAGTGGAGGTTTGAGTGCCATGTTGTTTCAGTCCCTGTTTGCGCGACCTTCTTGCCGGGCCGCCGGCAAAGCGTAACACGTGCGGCGCAATTTCGATACACTTGGTTCCCGACCGCCCGAAAGTCGCGCGGACGCGATCTGAAGACACGCATAACACATCAACTTTCCTGGCAATTCGGTGCTGTTGTGCGGGCAAACGGGACTCTCGCTTTGCAGCGCAAAGGGAGGTCAGCCCCATGCGCCCGTTTGGGTGCGGATGGTCAGCGCGCCGCGACAATGGCACGGGACCGAAAACGCCGTTCCCTGGTCTGTGCAGACCGGACGTCCTGCGCAAAATTCGCCACCGTCACAGCCGCTGCTGCTTGGCGCGAACGGCCCGCTCAGGCCGCCAGCGCCGCCGTTATCGCGGCTGCATGGCCCTTGATCACATCCATGTCCCCCATCTTGCCCGGCGGACGCATTGCAACGCCTGCGTGGCGCGGATGGATGTGGAAATGCAGGTGGAACACCTCTTGCCCGCCCGCGGCCTCGTTGAACTGCTGCAAGGTGATGCCCTCGGCCCTGAATGCCGCCCTGGCCGCCCTGGCCACCTTCCTGACCGTTGCCATCACGGCCGCCAGCTGCGCATCCGAAGCGTCCAGTATATTGCGGCACGGCGTCTTGGGGATCACAAGGCAATGCCCGTCCGTGCGCGGCATGATGTCCATGAAACACAAGGTGTCGGCGTCTTCGTACACCTTGAAGCAGGGGATTTCCCCGCGCAATATCTTGGCAAAGACGTTCTGATCGTCATAGGCAGGTGTGGTCATGTGGGTCTCCGAACTTGCTCAGGGACCCACATAGATGGATCAGGCGTTGACGTCCACGACGACGCGCCCCTTGACCTGTCCGTTAAGGATGTCAGCGCCCAGTTGCGGCAGGTCCGACAGGGTCGCGGGCCGGATCATCGCCTCGAGCTTGTCCATGGGCAGGTCCCTGGCGATGCGGGCCCAGGCGCGGACGCGGTTGTCATAGGGTTGCATGACGGAATCGATGCCCAGCAGGTTCACACCGCGCAACAGGAACGGAATGACTGTCGCAGGCAGGGCCGCACCGCCCGCAAGACCGACAGCGGCCACGCTCGCGCCATATTGCATCTGTCCCAGCACGCGGGCCAGCATCGCACCCCCGACCGCATCGACGCAGCCGCCCCAGGTTTCGCCCTCAAGCGGGCGCTTGGTGGTTTCGTTGATCTCTTCGCGCGCCACGATCTGGCTGGCCCCAAGCGATGTCAGGTAATCGGCGGTTTCAGGGCGGCCCGTCACACCGGCCACCTTGTAGCCGAGATTGGCCAGGATCGCGGTCGCCACCGACCCCACACCGCCCGCCGCACCGGTGACCAGCACAGGGCCTGCCTTGATGCCGTGATCTTCCAGCGCCATCACCGCCAGCATCGCGGTGAACCCGGCGGTGCCCACGGCCATCGCCTGCCGCGTGTCCAGCCCGTCGGGCAGCGGCACCAGCCAGTCGGCCCTGACCCGCGCCTTCTGGCCATAGCCGCCCCAATGGGCCTCGCCCACGCGCCAGCCGGTCAGCACGACCTTGTCACCGGATTTGTACCGGTCATCGTCGGATGCTTCGACCGTGCCGGCAAAATCAATGCCCGGCACATGCGGGTACTTGCGCACCAGCCCGCCACCGGGGCCGATGCACAACCCGTCCT
>CAZITF010000247.1:0-4548 GCA_964542095.1 uncultured Rhodobacterales bacterium | reverse complement strand
ACGCAGGCGCTGACGCGGGCCGGGTGCAAGGTGCATGCCACCTCGTCGCTGACCACGCTGATGCGCTGGGTGGCCGAGGGCAAGGGCGATGTGGTGATTTCGGATGTGATGATGCCCGACGGCAATGGCCTCGAAATGTTGCCCAAGATCAGCCAGGACCGTCCAGGCCTGCCGGTGATCGTGATTTCGGCGCAGAACACCATCATGACGGCGATCCAGGCCGCCGAGGCCGAAGCCTATGACTACCTGCCCAAACCCTTTGATCTGCCGGATTTGATGAAACGCACGGCCAAGGCGCTGGAGCTGAAGGCCCACAACCCCGCCCGCAGCACCGAAGATGACCGCCCCGACGAATTGCCGCTGGTGGGGCGCACACCGGTCATGCAGGCGCTGTATCGCGTCGTGGCGCGGGTGATGAACACCGATCTGCCGGTGCTGATCTGGGGCGAAAGCGGCACCGGAAAGTCGCTGATCGCGCGCGCCATCCACGACTTTTCCGACCGCCGTTCACTGCCTTTCGTCACCGCCACTGCCGCCGACCTGCAAGACCTCGAAGGGCCGGCGCGGGTGCTCGCGCGGGTCAAGGGCGGCACGCTGCTGATCGACGAAATCGGAGACATTCCCGAAGAATTGCAGGCCCGTATCGTGCGCATGATGGACACGCCGGGCGACTACACGCCACGCTTTCTCGCCACCAGCCAGTCTGATCTGACGGCGGCGATGGAGGCAGGCCGCGTGCGCAAGGACCTGTATTACCGCCTGTCGGGAGCCACGTTGAACGTGCCTGCGCTGCGCGAGCGGGTCGACGATATTCCGCTGCTGGCCGACCATTTCCTCGTGCGCGGCGAAAAGACCGGACAGGCGCCGCGGGTATTGTCCGCAGATGCGGCCGAGATTTTCCGCACCTATTCGTGGCCTGGCAACGTGCGCCAGCTGGAAAACGCGGTGCGCCGTCTGGGCCTGACCAGCCGCGCCGTGGAAATCACCGCCTCCGAGGTCGAACAGGTGCTGGGCAGCCAGCCCGAACTGGAGCCGATCCGCAGCGCGGGCGACACCGAAAAGCTGGGCGCAAGCGTGGCGCGCCACCTCAAACGCTATTTTGATCTGCACGGCAACATGCTGCCGCCGCCGGGGCTGTACCAGCGTATTCTGCGCGAAGTGGAGATTCCGCTGATCGAAATCGCGCTTGATGCGACGGGCGGCAATCAGGCGAAATGCGCCGATTTGCTCGGGATCAACCGCAATACGCTGCGCAAGAAAATCACTGATCTCGATATAGAGGTGACACGGCGCCGCAAATTGATGTAATACTGCCACACAACCCGTGGCATCCGCGCCGCAAAGGTGCGGGCGATCACCGGATATAGCGGTAAGGGCGCAAATGCGCCACATCATCGAGGTTATGCCACGTGGCATCCAGGACACGCACCAGTTTGTGGGTGACGCTCAGCCGTCTCTACCGCCGCAAACGCCTGCGCAATGCGGCGACGCTGGGCCTCGTGGTGTTGGGCCCGGTGCTGGCGCTTGTCACCTATCTGGTTCTCGGGCCTCTCGATCAGGGATCAAGCGCGCTGGCGCTGCGCCTCGTTCTGCTGGCGGACCTTGTCTATGTTCTCTTGGTTGCGGCGCTGGTCCTGTCCCAGATCGCCCGTCTGATCGCGGCGCGGCGGGCCAAATCCGCCGGATCGCGCCTGCATCTGCGTCTGACCGGTGTGTTTGCGCTGCTGGCGCTGATCCCGACGGTCACGGTGGCTGTTTTTGCCGGACTCACGGTGAATATCGGGCTTGAGGGCTGGTTTTCGGACCGGGTCAGCCGCGTGGTCAGTGCCTCTCTGGCCGCCGCCGAAGCCTACGAAACCGAACAGCGCCAGGACCTGATCACCGACGCCCGCGCCCTTGCGCGCTATATCGACACGGTGCGCGGCGCGCAGGTGGTGGGCGACCGCGAAGTCCTGAGCGAGGGACAGGTGCAGGTGCAGCGCGGCCTGCGCGAGGCCTACCTGATCGACGGCACCGGCGAGATGCGCGCGCGTGGAAACCGATCCTATCTGTTTGATTTCGAACGCCCTTCTGCCGACGATATTGCGGCGGCCATCGAGTCCGGCGGCACCGTCATACAGGACTGGCCCAACAACGAGTTCCGTGCGCTGGTGCCGCTGGCCAGCTACGTGGATCGTCTGCTTTATGTCAGCCGCGAGGTGGACGGAGAGATCCTGTCGCTGCTCGATGAAACGCAGGAAACCGTGCGCCTTTATCAGCAACTGGAAAGCGAACGGGGCAAGGTGCTGTTTCAGTACGGTATTCTTTATCTGGGATTTGCGGTCATCCTGATCCTCGCCGCCATCTGGCTGGGTCTGTGGTTTGCCGAGCGCCTGTCCGGCCCGGTTGGTCGCCTGACAGGGGCCGCGCAGCGGGTCGGGGCGGGAGATCTGGATGTGAAAGTGCGCGAGGAAACCGGCGATGACGAAATCGCCATGCTCAGCCGCTATTTCAACCAGATGACCAAGCAGCTCAAGGCGCAGCGCAAGACCCTGCTCGACAACACCCAGCAGATCGAACGGCGCGGGCGGTTGTTTGATTCCGTGCTCGGCTCGGTCACTTCGGGCGTGGTTGGTGTCGATGCCAAGGGGCGGGTGACCTTTGTGAACAAGTCCGGCGCGCGTCTGCTCGACTGGCAGGATGATCGCGAATCCGTACCACTGGCTGTGGCCGTGCCCGAATTCGCCGCCCTGTTCGCACTGGCACGCGCCGGTCAGCAGGAAGTGGTGCAGGACGAGGTCAAGGTGACGCGGAGCGGGCGGCTGGAAAACCTGCTTGTGCGCATCGCCAAGCGGCGCCGCGATGACGGACGCCTTGAGGGTTATGTGGTCGCCTTTGATGATGTGACCGATCTGCTCAGCGCGCAACGCATGGCCGCCTGGGGCGACGTGGCCCGACGCATCGCCCACGAAATCAAGAACCCGCTGACCCCGATCCAGCTGAGCGCCGAGCGGATAAAGCGCAAATTCGCCCCCAAGCTGGGCGCGGACAGCGACAGCCTGGAACAGATGACCGATGTGATCATCCGCCAGACCGGCGATCTGCGCCGCATCGTTGACGAATTCTCGAAATTCGCCCGTATGCCCGAACCGGACCGCCAGAGCCACGATCTGGTGTCGATCGTGCGCGATGCGGTGGTGTTGCAGCAATCCGGACAGCCCGATGTGCAGATCACAGCCGACCTGCCGGATGAAATCCTGCTGGCCAACGTGGACGCGACCATGCTGTCCCAGGCCCTGACAAATCTGATCAAGAACGCAGGCGAAGCTATTGAAACATTATATAAAAAAGGCGTCGTGCCCGAAGGGCATACCCGCCGGATCGAAGTGGCCCTGTCGGTCGGTCCCTTGGGGGCCTGCATCACCATTGCAGACAATGGCATCGGCCTGCCCGAAGATCGCGCCCGCCTATTTGAACCCTACGTGACCACCCGTGACGAGGGCACCGGCCTCGGCCTGCCCATCGTCAAGAAGATTATCGAAGAACACGGGGGCACTCTGACCCTCGATGATGCGGCCCCGTTTGCGGGGCAAACCCATTCCGGAGCCATGGCGGTGGTGACATTGCCCATCGAGGTCCCGGTCCAAGTTGAGCAGGAGCAGGCGGTATGAGCGACATTCTGATTGTGGATGACGAACGTGACATTCGGGAATTGATCTCGGATATTCTGGAGGACGAAGGCTATGTCACACGGCTGGCGGGGAATTCAGATGACGCGATGGCGGCGATCAACACCGAGGCCCCGGCGCTGATGATTCTCGACATCTGGCTCAAGGACAGCCAGATGGACGGCATCGACATCCTCAAGACGGTCAAGCGGGACAATCCGGATGTGCCGGTGGTGATCATCTCGGGCCATGGCAATATCGAGATCGCGGTGGCGGCGATCAAGCAGGGGGCCTACGATTTCATCGAAAAACCGTTCAACATCGATCAGTTGCTGGTGGTGATCCGCCGTGCGATGGAAACGTCGCGCCTGCGCCGCGAAAACTCCAGCCTGCGCCGCCCGGAGGCGGCCCAATCCACCATGATCGGCGCTTCGGCCAGCTTTCGCGGGTTGATCTCGCAACTGGACAAGGTGACCAAGTCCAATGGTCGCGTGATGCTGTCGGGCCCTGCAGGGGCGGGCAAGGAACTGGCCGCGCGCTATATCCATGCCAAGTCGAACCGGGCCCAGGCCCCGTTCGTGACCGTCAACTGCGCCGGGGTCGAGCCCGAGAACATGGAGGCCGTTCTGTTCGGGCGTGAAACCCCGGAGAGGGGGCTGGAAAAGGGACTTCTGGAACAGGCCCATGGCGGCGTGATCTATTTCGACGAGGTGGCGGACATGCCCTTGGGCACCCAATCCAAGATCCTGCGCGTGCTGGTCGACCAGCAATTCCAGCGGGTGGGCGGCAACGACAAGGTACGTGTCGATCTGCGGGTGATCTCGTCCACCAACCGCAACCTCGAAGAGGCGATTGGCGCCGGCACGTTCCGCCAGGAATTGTTTCACCGTCTGAACGTGGT
>CAZITF010000246.1:4053-4579 GCA_964542095.1 uncultured Rhodobacterales bacterium | reverse complement strand
AACGTATTCGCGTCGATGACGGCGGTGGCGTCGGAGATCACCATCGCGTCGAGCAGTGCCGCGACGCGGGGCATGATGTTCTTGGCATCCGTCGTCGCGGGGGCAACGATATGTTCGTAGTCCCCGGCCAGCGACACGATCAGGTCGGCCACGGGTTCGGCCAGACGCTTGCCATAAAGCGCGTCTTCGGCGCAGAGCACCTTGGACACGCCTGTAATGGTTGCGGCCTCGGTTGCGGCGGCGGCGCATGTGGCGCCTGCCGCCAGAACCACAACATCGCCCAAGGCGGATGCGGCGGTCACGGCCTTGGCGGTGGCGTCCATCGCCAGTTCGCCGTCATTGATCTCTGCAAGTAGAAGGACTGTCATTACACTGCTCCTGCTTCTTTGAGTTTCGCCACCAGTTCGTCCACGGAGCCGACCTTGATCCCGGCGGCACGCGCTTCGGGCTCGGTCGTTTTCACGATTTTCAGACGCGGTGTGGCATCGACGCCGTAGTCCGCAGCCGTCTTTTCATCCAGCGGCTT
>CAZITF010000246.1:0-4038 GCA_964542095.1 uncultured Rhodobacterales bacterium | reverse complement strand
CAGCGACGCATAGCGCGGCTCGTTCAGGCGCAGATCGACGGTGATCACGGATGGCATGGTCACTTCGATGGTCTGCAAACCGCCGTCCACTTCACGTGTGACCTTGGCCTTGTCGCCTGCAATCTCGACTTCGGAGGCAAAGGTGGCCTGGCTCCAGCCCATCAGCGCCGCCAGCATCTGGCCCGTGGCGTTCATGTCGTTGTCGATCGCCTGTTTGCCGCACAGCACGAGGCCGGGCTGCTCTTCGTCGATCACTCCCTTGAGGATCTTGGCCACTGTCAGTGGTTCGATGTCGTTGTGAACATCATCCGCGGCAATCACCAGGATCGCGCGGTCCGCACCCATCGCCAATGCGGTGCGCAGGGTTTCCTGCGCCTGCTTGACGCCCACGGAGACGGCGATGATTTCCTCGGCCTGACCCGCTTCTTTCAGGCGGATGGCCTGTTCGACGGCAATCTCGTCAAACGGGTTCATCGACATTTTCACATTGGCGAGATCCACACCCGATCCGTCCGCTTTCACGCGCACTTTCACGTTGTAATCGATCACGCGTTTGACGGGCACAAGTACCTTCATGAGCGTTCCTCTCTTCAAAATTCGACTCGTCCTTTGCAAGGCGAGATAGTTGATCTTTGTCCGTTTACCTAAACCGCCGTTACGGAAACAGGACAAAATCGTCGCGTCACGGCAAATAGACGCCGCGTTTTGCGCGCCCTGCGCGCGGATGGGAAAGATACCAGGCTGCGTGCGAGGAGAAGTATCTTGGAAAAGGTTGTCGGTTTCGGCGGGTTCGTCCTTCGCAGCGCACAACCCGAGGTGCTTGCCCAGTGGTACCGCGACATGCTGGGCATCGACCTTGTGCGGACTTCTGCGGACCAGCAACCGTGGATGACTGAAGGCGGAGCCGTGGTGTTTGCGCCTTTTGCGCGGGACATTTCCTATTTCGCAGCGGACAAGGCGTTCATGCTGAATTTCAAAGTCCGCGATCTGGCGGCAATAGTCGCCCAATTGGAAACAGCCGGAGTTGAGGTCAATTCCTTGCCCGAGATGCCGGGCATCGGAAAGTTTGCCCATCTAATTGATCCCGAAGGGACACCAATCGAGTTGTGGGAGCCTGCTTGAGGCGGGCGGCAGGGTGGTCCGACCCTACCGATGCGCACCCGGAACCCACAACACATCGTCCTTGCCGCCATTGTTGGCGATACGGGCGGCGACAAAGAACCAGTCGCTTAACCGGTTGAGGTATTTGATTGCCGCAGGATTCACGGCCTCCAGCGTCGCCAGTTCCACAGCCAGCCGTTCGGCGCGACGCGCAACGGTGCGGCACACGTGCAGATGCGCCGACAATGCCGACCCTCCGGGCAGGATAAAGCTGCGCAGCGGTTCCAGCGCGTCGTTCATCGCATCGATTTCGGTTTCCAGACGCAACACCTGCGCATCGGCCATGCGCAGTGGCGGGTATTCGGAAGCTGCGTCTTTTTCCATGTCCGGCCGGCACAGATCGGCCCCGAGATCGAACAGATCGTTCTGGATGCGGCCAAGCGCCGTGTCCACATCCCCCGTGGCCTCAAGTCGGGCGACGCCGACAAAGCAGTTCAATTCGTCCGACGTGCCATATGCCGTTACCCGCATCGCATGCTTGGCCACCCGTGCGCCGTTGCCCAGAGCGGTTTCGCCCGCATCCCCGGTCTTGGTGTAGATCTTGTTCAGAACGACCATGGTTCATTCCCCTCCGGATTTGCGAAAATAGACATAGACCACGATCAGCAGCACAGCGATGAACTGCGCGGCAATGCGATATTGCATCAGCTTGTTGGAGTTCCTCTGCGCCCATCCGGACCCTTTGGCGAAACCGCCAAGCCCGAGCATCAGCACCACCACGACGGCTAGGCAGGCCAGAACGATCAGAACAAGAAACGGGTCTGACATGTGATTTCCGTTCGTTTTGTTATTCTGTTACCCGACCCACTTAGCGGGCCATCGGGGAAAAGCGAAGAGGTTGTGCGATCAAGTCCGCGACAACACCCAATCCAGCGCCCGTGTCGGCAGCAAACGGCGCAGGAACGCCATCACGTAGGTCGGTGTTGTGACGTAATAGCGCGCGCGGGGTCGGGGGGATTCGATGGCGTGACGCAGTTTTTTCACCACGGCCTCGGGGGGCAGCTCGAACCAGTCGGGCCCGCGATCTTCGTACAGACGCTTGCGCAGACCGCGGCGGTACTGTTCGGCGCGCGGCGAGGCCTCCCAATCGATCCAGCGTTCGAAATGCGGGATGGAATTCACGCGGATGTCGCTGGTCACGGGCCCCGGTTCGATCAGGATCACGTGGATCGGCGTGTCCCGCATTTCGATGCGCAGGGTGTCCGTCAGCCCCTCGAGTGCGAATTTGGTGCTGTTGTAAGCTGCCCGCCAAGGCAGAGTGACAAATCCGAGGACCGAGGAACACTGCACGATCCGCCCGTGCCCCTGCGCCCGCATCACCGGGATGACCGCGCGTGTCAGTTCGTGCCAGCCAAAGAAGTTCGTCTCGAAGATCGCGCGCAAGGCGTCGGTGGGCACATCCTCGACTGCACCGGGCGTGCCGAACGCACCGTTGTTGAACAGCGCATCGAGCGTCCCGCCCGTCGCCTCGAGCACTTCGGCGAGGCCGGTATGGATGCAGGCCGTATCCGCATAGTCGATGCGGGGGCTGTCGAACCCCTCGGCCCGCAAGCGCGCACAATCCTCAGCCTTGCGGCAGGAGGCAAAGACCCGCCAGCCTGAATTGCGCAACCCGATGGCCGCAGCGTAGCCGATGCCGGACGAACAGCCTGTGATGAGAATGGATTTCTGGGACATGTGCGCCTTTTCCGAACCTGAGGCGCAGTCATAGCCACGTCACGCGGTGCAGCACAATGGCCCGTGCGCTTACCCGTCGCCGAGGAGGAATTCGGCCATCCACCCGACGGGCCCGCCGCCGACGGGGCGCAGTTGTACCCAGCCGTCACCGGGGCTTTGCAGGATTTCAACCTTGTCGCCGCGCACCATCCGGTTGACCACCGCATAGTTCGTTCCCGGCCCCCCGCGCACGTTGACGCTGGTGCCGTTGACGGTCCGTACATCGTATTCACCGGACGGAACGGCCTCGACCTGCTCGACCTCGTTTTCCTCGCCGAAAGTGACCGGCGTGATGACAGAGCGGTCGACGATGAGACTGGGCAGGATGATGACCGGTTCCTCTTCGCTGACGGCGGCCTCATCTTCGATCTGCGGTGTTTCCCTGGCCTTTCGGGTGCGCAGATTGGTCGGGCGCAAAACGTCATTCACCGAAGTCAGACTGAGCGACACGCGGGTCACGTTCTCGGGCGCGCGCCGAGGCGGCGGTGCCAGATCGGTGCGCTGGGATTTGGTTGACTCGACTTGCTCGGGCACGTCGATGCGCGACAGACGCAGTTGCTCACCATCGAAATCAGACCCGCCGCTCATCTCGTAAAAGACGAAGGCGAGAAATGCAAAACTGATCAAAATGACGCGCAACATACCCTGCGATCCCCCAACTACTACCTGATGCCGTCTCGGCAGCACAGCGACGACATGGTCCAATCATAACAGCCGCGGCGATTCCCATCACTGGTAAAAAGCCAAAGAATTTCCCCATCGGGCCAGTCTGTTGTGTCAGCGCAACTCTGCAAAGACACAAATGGTTCCGGATTTCCCTGAAATGCCGAGGTGACTGCTTGTCGGATTATACTGCGCCCGCTACACAGCATTTATGTCAGATCAGGCCGACACCCCCAACATGAACCTATCCGAGCCGCTGCGCCGCGCGCTCGGCGATCGGTATCTGACCTATGCGCTGTCCACGATCATGCACCGCGCCCTGCCGGATGCGCGCGACGGTCTGAAACCCGTGCATCGCCGAATTCTCTATGCGATGCGCGAGTTGCGCCTGTCCTCGACCGGCGGATTCCGCAAGTCTGCCAAGATTTCCGGCGACGTAATGGGCAATTATCACCCGCATGGGGATGCCGCGATTTACGACGCGATGGCCCGTCTGGC